>DASRBA010000384.1:0-15318 GCA_035637895.1 Myxococcaceae bacterium | reverse complement strand
TCAGCGGGCTGAACATCGACAAGGCCGGGACGGGCTACCGGCTGAACGCCGCTTCCGCCGGCCTCACCGGCGCGACCAGCGCCGCGTTCAACATCACCGCCGCGGCGGCCGACCACCTGGCCTTCACCGTGCAGCCGTCGGACACCACCGCCGGTTCCGTCATCCTCCCATCCGCCCAGGTGTCCATCCAGGACGCCTTCGGGAACGTCGTGACGGGCTCGACGGCGACGGTGACGATGGCCATCGGGACGAACCCGGGCGGCGGCACGCTGGGCGGGATGACCACCACCACCGCGGTGGCCGGCGTCGCCACCTTCAGCACCCTGACCATCAACCGGTCCGGCGCCGGGTACACGCTCACCGCGGCGTCCGCCCCGCTCACCGGCGCGACCAGCGCCACGTTCAACGTCCTGGCGGGCCCGGCGGCGGCGCTGGCGTTCGTGCAGCAACCGACCACCACCGCGGCCGGCGCGGCGATCGCCCCGCCCGTCACCGTGGCCATCGTGGACGCGCTCGGGAACCCGACCACGTCCACGGCGACGGTGGCGGTGGTCCTGGGCGCCAACCCGGGCGGTGGCGTGCTGAACGGGACAGCGACGGTGGCCGCGGTGGCCGGCGTCGCCACCTTCAGCGACCTCTCCATCGACCGGGCCGGCTCCGGCTACACGCTGGACGTCAGCTCGGCGTCCCTGGCGAGCGTGACCAGCTCGCCCTTCGACATCACCCCCGGGGCCCCGTCCGCGATCGTCTTCCAGCAGCAGCCGACCAGCGCCCCGGCGGGCGCCGCCCTCGCGCCGGCGGTGACCGCGGCGATCGTCGACGCGCTGGGGAACGTGGTCACCGGCTCCACCGCCAGCATGACGGTGGCCCTGGGCAACAACCCGGGCGGCGGCACGCTCTCCGGCACGCTCACCCAGGCGGTGGTGAACGGCGTGGCGACCTTCGCCAACCTCTCCATCGACCGGGCGGGGAACGGCTACACGCTCAGCGCCGCCGCGGCCGGGCTCCCCTCCGCCATCAGCGCCGCCTTCAACATCACGGCCGTCGGGCCGGCCGACCACCTCGCCTTCACCGTGGAGCCGTCGAACACGGTGTCCAGCGCGGTCATGGTCCCGGCGGTGAAGGTGAGCGTCCTGGACGCGATGGGGAACGTCGTGACGACGCCGGTGGCGACGGTATCCTTGATCGTCGGAGTGAACCCGGGCGGTGGCACGCTCGGCGGCACCACGACGGTCGCCGCGGTGGCCGGCGTCGCCACCTTCAGCACGCTGAACATCGACAGGCCCGGCAACGGCTACGTGCTCTACGCCACCGCCCCCAGCCTCACCTTCGCCACCAGCGCCGCCTTCAACATCGCCGTGGGGCCGCCGTCCCAGCTCGCCTTCACCGTGCAGCCGTCGAGCGCGAACGCCGGCGCGGTCATCGCTCCCGCGGTGAAGGTGAGCCTCCTGGACCGGTTCGGGAACCTCACCAGCTCCACCGCCACCGTGACGGCCGCCATCACCATCAACCCCGGCGGCGGGACGCTCTCCGGCACCACGAGCCGCGCCGCGGTGGCGGGCGTGGTGACCTTCGACGACCTCTCCATCAACCGGAGCGGCACCGGGTACGCGCTCGCCGTCACCTCGCCCGGCCTCATCTCCGCCACCAGCGCCACCTTCGACGTCCTGGCGGGCCCGGCCTCCAGGCTCGCCTTCGGCCAGCAACCGACCACCACCGGAGTGGGCGCCACCCTCGCGCCGGCGGTGACGGTGCGGGTGCAGGACGCGCTGGGCAACACGGTCACGACGTCCACCGGCCTGGTGACCGTGGCCATTGACGCGAACCCGGGGGGCGGCGCGCTGGGCGGGGCGACCACGGTGGCCGCGGTGAACGGCGTCGCCAGCTTCGCCGACCTCTCCGTCGACGCGACGGGGACCGGGTACACGCTGCGGGCCGACTCCGCCGGCCTCGCCTCCGCCACCAGCAACGCCTTCGACGTCATCCCCGCCGGCTCCGCGCTCACGTACACCGACCCGCCGGCGGGCGGGAAGATCCGCCTGGTGCGCGATGCGGCGTCCACGCCCACCACGGTGGTGCTGGACCTGGTGGCCGCGGTGCCGCTCACCGGCTTCGAGGTGGGCTTCAACCTCCCGCTCGACGCCAACCGCGTGCAGGCCAACCCCGTGCTCCAGACGCCGGGCACCGCGCTGCCGGCCGGGTTACCGCCCATCGCGGCCAAGGCGGTCCTGCCCGGCACCGGGCCGCTGGCGAACGTGCTCGTCTCGGGCCAGAGCCAGAAGGCGGCCGGCGCGGGCGCGGCTCCCGCGAGCTCGTCGGTGCCCGCGGGCGCGGTCTTCTACCAACTCCGGCTGGACATGAGGCCGGGCGCCCTGGCGGGCGTGGTGTTCGATGGCGCGGCGCTGGGCCCGCTGTTCATGGGGCAGATGCGCGACCGGGCGGGGACGGACGTGGCGGTCTCCACCGACTTCCGGATCGGCCGGCTGGACGTGAACTGACCGGCCACGGCTAGAAGCCGGGCTTGAGGTTGTCGTGCTCGGCGATCAGCTTGGAGACGCGCGCCTCGTCGATGCGCTTGGTGAGGCGTTCGGACTCGTGCTGGTCGCGGACCGTCTTGGCCAGGGTGATGGACGAGCCCACCGTGAAGATGAGGCCCATGGCCATGAAGCCCTTCACCCAGAGGTCCACCGGCAACGCCCAGATGCCGGCGGCGGTCACGCCCACGGAGAGCGCGAAGGAGAGCCAGGACTGGACGATCCAGGCGGCGGAGTGCGAGGCGGGGAGGTCGGCGGCGTGCGTGCTCATGCGTGGCTCCTGGGTTGTTTCGTCGGTTCGTGATGCCCGTAGTTGTACGCCCGAAGCCTGGTAAAATGGTGGAACTAATTTGTCGCTAACCAATTACCAGGAGTTACTGATGTCAACCGTGCAGCTCCAGCGGCTGGAGGGCTTCTACTGGGTGGCCAGGCACCAGGGATACGCGCGGGCGGCGCGGGCATTCCCGTACCCCATCACCGAGCCGGGCGTGCACCAGCAGGTGCGGCGCCTGGAGGAGGAGCTGGGGCTGAAGCTGTTCGAACGCGTGGGCAAGGACCGGGTGGCGCTCACCCCCGCGGGGCGGGCGCTGCACGCCTTCGTGGCCCCCTTCCTGGAGCAGCTCCCGCTGGTGGTGGCGTCGCTGAAGGAGGGGTCGTTCGCGGGGACGCTGCGCATCGGCGCCTCCGGGCTGGCGCTCCGGCACCTCCTGCCGCCCTGGCTCCGGCGGCTGAAGGCGAAGCGGCCGGAGATCGACGTCGCCCTCTCCGAGCTGAAGGTGGCGGACCTGCCGCTGCTCCGCTCCGGCGAGGTGGACCTGCTGGTGGACCACCTCGTCGACGTCCCGGAGGACCTGGGCGTGCGGCGGGTAGGCGAGGCGCACGCCTTCATCGCCCTCCCCTCCGACCACCCGCTGGCCTCGAAGGCGTCCCTGCGACTGCCGGACCTCACCGGCGAGCCCTTCGTCGCCTACCACGCGGACCTGAAGAGCCGGGAGCTGCAGCTGAGGGCGCTGGAGCTGCACGGCGGGCCGCCGGGGCGGATCCACGCGGCCGACTCGGCGGAGTCCATCCTGGGGCTGGTGGCCGCCGGCCTGGGCTGGTCGCTCATCCCCTGGCTGGGCGAGACCGGCCCGCGCGTGGCCGGCGTCGTCACCCGCCGCCTCTCCGTCCCCGGCGCCTCCTTCCCCCTCTACGCCGCCTGGCGCAAGGCCGGCCCGCTCAACCCCTTCGTCCAGGCCGCGCTGGAGCTGGCGCCCGGGTGAGGGGCGCTTTCGTCCTGGGCCTCAGCGCGAGGCGATCCAGCGGTCCACCTCCGGAAGCAGCTTCCGGCCGCGCGGCCCCACCGCCGCCAGCAGCTCGCGAGCAGTCGCCGCGCCGGCGCGCGCGTCGTCGCGGGCGCCGGTCTGCCACTGCGCCTGGGCGAGCAGGAATTGCCCCTCCGCGCGGAGGAAGTTCCGGGTGCCGCTCTCCTCGAACCACTTCACCGACTCCCGCAGCTGGGGGAGCGCGCGGGCGGGCTGGCCGGTGGACAGCAGGCACGCGCCGAGGTTCTCCCGGATCTCCTCCACCTCCCAACGGTCGTCGACGGCGGCGGCCTGGGGAGCGAGGGCGTCGAGGGCGCGCTGGTACATGGGCAGGGCCTCCCGGCACCTCCCCTGGAGGCGGAGGATGTTCGCCAGGGTGGCGGTCGCGAAGTCCATCTCCGACCCATCCGCGCCGCCCTGCTCCAGCTCCCGGATCTGGGACCGCTCCAGCGACTCCGCGCCCAGCGGGGCGCCTCGCTCCACCTCCAGGTGCGCCAGCGCCATCGCGCGGTACTGCACCACCGCCCTCAACGGTGGACTGTCGTCGGAGAACCCCTTCTTGTAGATGGACTCCGCCTCCGCCCCGCGGCGCAGCGACTCCTCCCAGTCCCCCCGCTCCAGCAGGATGCCGGCCAGGTTCAGCAGATGACCGGCGCGGCGGGGGTGATCGACTCCCTCCATCCGGCGCGCCAGCTCCGCGGCCTGCACGTGGGCCGTCACCGCGGTGTCGAGGTCGCCCAGGTACCACGCGGTGGTGGCGAGGTATCCCAGCGACCTGTCCACCTCCGAGCCCCGGCCGGGCAACTGCTCCGCGATGGCGAGGGACTCCCGCGCCAGGACCACGGCCCGCTGGTACTGGCGAGCATTGGTCGCCATCACCGCCTGCGACCGCCGGAGCTTGGCCCAGTACTTCCGCGTGTCGCCGGAGAGGTGCCGGAGCAGCGCCTCCGCGTAGGTGGACCACAGCGACGGGTCCTTGCCCTGGGTCGCGTCCAGGTGGACGACCTCGGTCCAGGCCTGGACGACCAGCTCCAGCTGCCCGGTCTCCTGCGCGGCCGCGGCCGCCCGGTGGGCCGCGGCGACTCCCTCGGCGAACTCGCCGCGCCGGCCCCGAAGGTGGGCGAGGAGCCCCTGCGCCTCGGCGATCAGCGGCTTGTACTCCGTGGCCTCCGCCCGGGCCGCGGCGGCGGCGGCGATGTCCACCGAGGCGTCCATCGAGCCCGCGGTGTAGAGGGCGTACGCGCGGTCCACCTCCGCCCGGATCGCCTCCACCTCGCGGCGCCGCGAGGGATCCAGCGGCCAGGCGGCGCCGGCGCGGAGGGCGTGCTCGTCGGCGCAGTCGGACAGCGGCTGGAGCTCCTCCACGGCGCGGGCCGCGTTCTCGACGGTGGTGGCGTCCGCGACGGCGAGGTGGTCCACCAGCGCGCGCACGTACGTCAGGCGCCGCTCCAGGCATTCGGTCCGCAGGTCCAGCACGTCTCGCGGCTGCGTGCCGTCCAGCGTCGCCAGGCACGACGCCTGGTGCATCGACAGCCACTCGACCCGGTAGCGGTCCAGCGCGCGCTCCACCGCGTCCGAGGCGTCGCGCGCGAACGGTTTGCCGGTGCGGTCGATGGCCTGCCGCACGGCGGCCCGGCGGGTGTCGTCCCAGATCCCGACCCAGCGCGACGCCCGGGGCGCGCACCGCTGCTGCGCCGAGGAGCGCGCCACCACCGCCCCGGCGACGATCGCCGCCACCGCCAGCGCCGCTCCGGCCACGCGCCACCGCTGGCGGCGCCGGGCGATCGGATCCTGCTCCAGGGCCTCGAGCAGGGCCTCCATGCTGGGGAAGCGGGCCTCCCGTTGGAAGGAGAGGGCGCGGGCCAGCAGCGCGTGGATCCACCCCGGCACGGCGCTCCTCGCCGGGGGCGGAGCCGGGCCGCGTTCGATGGCCGGCAGCAGGCTCGCCGGGGTCGAGTCGGCGGCGAACGGCCGGGTGCCGTGGAGCGCCTCGTAGAGCGAGACGGCGAAGGAGAACTGGTCGGTCCTGGCGTCGGTCTGCTCCCGGCGGAGCTGCTCGGGAGCCATGTACGCCGGCGTCCCGGAGATCGCGCGCTCCGTCTGCTCGCCGGGCCCGGCGGCGGGGGTGGACGGTGCCGCCGCCACCGGCTGCGCCTCCGCCGCGGCGGCGGCCCGAGCCAGCCCGAAGTCCACCACCCGCACCCGCCCGTCGCGCCCGACGATGACGTTGAGCGGCTTGAAGTCGCGGTGGACCAGCCCGACCGCGTGGGCGGCCGCGAGGCCCCGGCCGGCCATCTTGAAGACCTGGAGGATCTCCGCCGGCGGCCGCCGGTGCTCCGCCAGCCAGTCGCGGAGCACCTCGCCTTCCACCAGCTCCATGGCGATGAAGATCTCCTCGCCCACCTCGCCCACGTCGTGCACCGCGACGACGTTGGGGTGATTCAGCCGCGCCAGCGCCTTCGCCTCGGCCAGCAGGCTGGCGCGGCTGCTGCGGGTGCCCATCGCGGAGAGGACGTCCGCGCGCATCAGCTTGAGGGCGATCCGGCGGTCCAGCTGCGGGTCGTAGGCGGCGTAGATCTCCCCCATCCCGCCCGAGCCGAGGCGCTCCAGCAGGATGTACCGGGACACGCGGCTCCCCGGCTCCAGCACGCGGCTGGGCGCGCGGAGCAACAGCTCCCCGTTCGCGGGCGCGCGCGACCCGTGGGCCAGCGTCTCTCCCGCCAGCGGATCCACCGCCGCCAGCCGCTGCGCGCAGGTCTCGCAGTCCTGCACGTGCTGGCGGGCCGGCGTGGCCAGCTCGGGGTCGAGAGCCCCCTGCGCGAGCGCCCGAAGGGTCTCCTCGTCGTAGTGCCGGGATTCCGCCACGGGGAAGAAGCCTAGCGCTTCAGCCGGGTTGGGGAGGGCCGGGACTGTCAAATCGCTTGACGCGGACCGCGCGCGGCCTCCCCACGAGAACCAGTTGTCCTACATCCGCTCCCCACCCCCGGAGAACCCGTTGGCTTCAGGCACTGGAAACATCGCGTCCGGCGCGGCCCCTCGCCCCCAGCGCGTGTCGTCCTCCGCCACCCGGGACGTGGCCACCGCCCAGCGGCCGGCCCCCACCACCTCCAGCCCCGTCGGGCGCGACGGTTTCTCGTCCCCCGCTGCTGACGCCGTCTCCGCCAAGGTCGCGTCGATGACCCGGCAGCAGAAGATCGCCGCCATCATGATGACCTACGGCGACGTGAAGTCCGCGCCGGCCTCCGGCTCGGTGATCGTCAACCAGACGCACCTGACCGCCGCCGGCATCCCTCAGCTGCGGGAGCGCCTGGCCGCGGCCGCCCGCGTGCAGGGCGCGCCGGTGCTGGTGGGCGCGGACCAGGAGGGCGGCGCCATCAACCGCCTCAAGAACGTCCCCGGCGTGGCCGGCACGGTGTTCCCCTCGGCCAAGCAGATGCAGGGCATGTCGCTGGAGGAGATCCGCCAGGAGGGCGTGAAGACCGGGCGGGCGCTGGCGAAGGCGGGCGTGAACATGCTGCTCGGGCCGTCGCTGGATGTGGCGGACGCGGGGACGCTGATGGACAAGATGAACCGGTCCTTTGGCTCCACCCCCGAGGACGTGAAGAAGCGCACCCAGGCCTTCGTGGACGGGCTGCGCGCCGCGAACCCGTCGCTGGTCATCATCAGCAAGCACTACCCGGGCTACAACGCGAAGGGGAACAGCGACATCGCCAAGGTCAGCGACCCCTCCACCCCCGAGCAGATCGCCCAGCGCGCCCGCCCCTTCTTCGAGGTCAACGGCCTGGACGGGGTGATGATGAGCTCGGTCGTCTACCCGAACGCGGGCGGCGCACCGGCCTGCTTCAACAAGCCGCTCATCGACCAGCTCCGCTCGAAGAACCCCAGCCTGGTGGTGATGACCGACGACCTGATGGCCACCAGCCTCAGCCCCACCAAGTCGGCCGCGGAGATCACCGCCAACGCCCAGAAGGCGTTCCTGGCCGGGAATGACGTGATCCTGTCCATGGACTCGCGCGCGAACAAGACCATCGCCACCGCCCTGGATGCGCTGATCAGCAAGAACCCCGAGCTCCAGAAGCAACTCGACGCCTCGGTGGCGCGGGTCCTCGCCCTCCGGATGCGCCAGGCGAAGCCCGCCTCCACGCTCGCCGCCGCCTGACGTCACGGCCCGCGCAGCACCGTGAGCCCGCGATCGGTGAGCACCAGCAGCATCGACGGCGACACCGAGGGCTCGTAGACGAGTTGGAGCACGCGCTGGCCGGGGACCTGCGCGACGCGCGCGAGCGTGGCGCCGTCCGCCTCCAGCCGCCACAGGCCGGCGCCGTCCGTGCCGATGTAGAGCGCGCCGTCGTCCGTCGCCGCGAGGGCGGGGACCTGGCTCGAGGGCAGCGCCGCCAACCGGGTCCAGGTCGCGCCGGAATGTGACGCCGGCGCCGGCACCATCGACCACAGGCCGAAGCCGTCGCTGCCCAGGTAGTACCGGCCGCCGGTGGTCTGCTGGAAGGCCCGCCAGCGGTCATCCGACGCCAGGTCGTTGAGGGCGTCGTCGTAGCCCTTGAACCTCCACGGCGTGGGCCCGTCCCAGGTGTTCTCGCGATCCCACTCCTCCAGGTGACGGCTGGGGACCAGCACCCCGACCATCTGCTCGTTGGCGACCAGGACGTCCCCGTTCGGAGCGATGCCCAGCCCGTGCATGGGCGGACACTGGAGCGCGGAGCCCTGCGTCCCGTCGGGGTTGGTGATCCAGAGGTACCAGCCCGGGTGGCGGTGGCTGTTGTAGGTCAGCCCCTGGATGCGCGTGACCCCGTGGTTGGTGGTGACGTACACGTCGCCGCGATCCGGACCGCGCGTCACGCGGGCGCAGCTGAAGATGGAGCGGTCTTCCTCGTAGTGGAAGTCGTTGGTGTTGTGGATGCCGAGCTGCTTGTCGGCGTTGGAGAGGCCGACGGTGCGCCACAGGTGCTCCTCGAGCGCGATGCTCCCGTCGGAGCCGAGCTGCACCACGTCCAGGTCTCCCTTCTGGTACTCGGCGTATCGCTCGGGCGTGAAGCCCGGTTCGCCGGGGCCGGGGATGTACGTCCGTTGCGCGATGCCGTCCGCGCGCTCCATCTCGTGGGCCCAGTAGCCGACGTAGGCCCGGCCGGCGCCGCCGCCGCAGATGACCGTGGAGCCCATGGCCAGCGAGTCCACGCCGAACGCCTGCCTCGCCTGGCCGATACCGCGCGTCCATCGCACGGTCGAGTCTCCGGGGCGCAGCACGCCGATGCGGTCGCCGTCCAGGAACCAGAGGTTCAGGCCCTCGTCGATCCCGACGCTCTGGGGCGTCCCCACGCCGAAGCGCTGGGAGTAGTCGGCCGCGGCCTCGTTCGGCCAAGGACCGGCATCCGCGCCTGCATCGACACCTGCATCCGGGGGCGTCCCCGCGTCCACGGATGGAGGGCTCCCCGCATCCGGAGTGGGAACCGCCGGCGCCGGCGTGGGCACTTTGCTTCCACCCGCATCCGGCGGTGCCGCGTCTGTCCCGTGCCGCACAGCGCAGCTCACCACGATCACGACACCCGCCAGCAGCCCGACCCCGATGGATATGCGCACGCCACCCTCCAGGGGTACGCAGAGCAAGGCCCAGGCCTGGACCGATCCGGGGTATGGTCGAGGGCGGGCCGGGAAGTGAGCCGTGGGAATGGCGCGCATCCTGCTCATCGACGACGACAACGCGCTCCTCGACGTCCTGGTGGTGGCGTTCCAGGCGGCAGGCCATCACGTGGAGCGGTCGCTCGACGGGGCCGCCGCGCTGGCGCAGCTGCAGCGCTCGCCGCCGGACCTCGTCGTCAGCGACATCAACCTCCCGGCCCTGGACGGGTTCACGCTGTGCCGGCGCCTCCGCGAGGCGGGCTCCCAGGTCCCCATCCTCCTGCTGACTGCGCGCGACACCGAGATCGACGAGGCGCTGGGTCTGGACCTGGGCGCGGACGACTACCTCACCAAGCCGTTCTCCACCCGCGTGCTCCTGGCGCGCGTGGCCGCCCTGCTGCGGCGGCGAGGGTGGCGCGAGGCCGGCCCGGAGTCGACGCTGAGCGCGGACGGGCTCGAGCTCTTCCTGGAGCAACTCCAGGCCCGCTTCCGGGGCCAGCCCGTGCCGGTGACGGTGACCGAATTCCGGCTGCTGGAGGCCCTGATCCGGCGGCCCGGCCACGTCCTCAGCCGGGACCAGCTGCTGGACGCGACGCGAGGAGACGACTCCGCCGCCGCCGACCGCATCATCGACACCTACGTCCGGCGCCTCCGGCGCAAGCTCGAGGCGATCGAGCGCGACTTCGACCGCATCGAGACGGTCATCGGCGCCGGCTACCGCTGGCGCACCGCCGCAGACCCGGAGGACCCGTGAGCAGGATCTTTGGTTGCATCGGAAGTCAGATCGTCGCGCTGGGTGTCGGGGTCACGGTGTGCGGGATGCTGCCGGTCGCGGCGGTGGCCCTCCTCCCCGGAGAGTCGCCGATGGGCGAACGGCTGGCGGTGGCGATGGCCGTGGCGCTCGGGGCGGGGATCGCGCTGGCCTGGCTGATGGGGAGGGAGATCGCGCGGCCGCTGGAGTCGCTGAAGGCTCAGGTCTCGACGCTGGCGATCTCGCCGGCCTCGCGCCGGGGCGTCCAGTTGGACGGCGACCGCGACGACGAGATCGGGGATCTGGCCAGCGCGTTCAACCGCCTGCTGGAAGCGCTGGAGGCCAAGACCCGCGCCGGCGAGGCCTTCGTGGCGGACCTGGCGCACGAGCTGAAGAGCCCCGTCGCGGCCGTGCGCGCCTGCGCCGAGGAGCTCACCGCCCTGCCCGTCCAGGACGCGCGCTTCTCCCCGCTGACCGGGGCGCTGGAGCAGAGCGCGCGCCGCCTGCAGGCGCTGCTGAGCCAGTTCCTGGAGCTGTCGCGCGCGGAGGCCGGGCTCCGGTCCGAGGCTCGCGAGCGCGTCCACCTGGGGGCGCTCCTCCGGGGCGTCAGCGGCGCGATCGCGTCCAGCGCGCGCTTTCCCGGCGTGACCATCGATCTGCAGGATCCCGGCGCGGAGCTGGTGACGCCCGGCGTGGCGGCCCGCCTGGAGACCGCCTTCCGCAACCTGGTGGAGAACGCCGCCTCGTTCTCGGGCGAGGGCGGGCAAGTCTCCATCTCCCTCCTCCGCGAGGGAGAGCGCGCGGTGGTGAAGGTCCGCGACAGCGGCCCGGGCATCCCCGGCGCGGACCTCCCCCGGATCTTCGAGCGCTTCTTCACCACGCGCGCCGACCGGAACGGGACCGGACTGGGGCTGGCGATGACGCGGGCGGTGCTCGAGGCGCACGGCGGGAGCGTCGCCGCCGAATCCCCGCCCGGCGGCGGGGCGATGTTCCGCGTGGTCCTGCCCCTGGGCTGACGGGATTCACGGCGCATTCACGCGCGATTCACATCGCTCGCGCATTCGTTCCAGATCCGCCCGATACAAGTCGGAGGCATGACCCGACACGCTTGGCCACTCTTGCTCTTGCTCGTCGCCGCCGGCCTCACCCCCGGCTGCTTCTGTCTCCCCATCGGCGGTGGCTGCTTCATCCGCGACGGCGACATGATGGATTGCGGGCCGTGCCCGGATGACCCAGCGGTCACCATCCCGCTCCCATGGGCGAAGACGACCAACCCCCGGCCCGCCCCCCAGCCGCCGCTGGCGGGTGCGCCTTCGGGCGACGACGCGAAGCCCAGGACCGGGACGGGGACGGTGGGCGGCGCGGACGGCCAGGGTTCGGCGTCCGGCGGCTCGAAGGCGCCGTCTACTCGCTGAAAAGTCTTGGACTTTTAGAAATTAAGGCAACCCGTGGTGGGCCAATGTCGATAATTTCCATACATTGGCCCTTCCGGGGCAACTTGCCCGGATGATTGAGGTTTCTCATGGACGTCGATTCTGCCGGTTCAGCCCCCTCGATGCCCGACGTCGCTCCGGAGGCGCCAGTCGAGGCCCCGGAAGCGCCCCAAGCTCCTGCTGAAACAGAAGCGCCACAAACACCTGCGGCACCGGAGGCGCCCAAGGACGACTTCGCGGCGCCTGCCGGCGGGACGCCGGACGCGGATCGACTCGCCGCCGCGCGCGATCCGAACGACGGCATGGACAAGCCCGCCGGCGACACGGACAAGAGCATCTGGGAGAAGATCAACGCCGGCCAGTACCCCGGCGTCCAGCCGGCCTTCTACCAGGCCCCCGGAATCGGCGTGTCCGCCCCGCGCGAGGGCACGCACATTGGAATGACCGAGGACGCCGGCATGGAGCGCGGCATCAATCGGAACTTCACGAACTTCGCCGCCGATCGCAACGCCGAGGTGGACCACGCCGAGTACAGCAACGACGCGGCGCACTCCTACAACGGCGCCCGGGAACCCGCCCTGGACCGGGCGAGGGAGCTCGGAGGCAGACTGGACGACGCGACCACCCGCTACCAGAACGCCACCAACGACACCGAACGGAAGGCCGCCGCCCAGGACATGGCCACCGCGTACGGCCAGTACCTGCACATGCTCCAGGACAATCGGGCGCACGGCGGCACGGACCGCGCCGAGCACTACGGCAACCACGTCGACGACAACCCGCAGTCCATGGCGGCGGCGCGGACGGACACGCGGGCCGCGATGACCGACTTGAACACATACCTCCAGTCGCGCGGCATCAACCCGATGCAGGTCAACCCGGGTGATCGCCCGAGCTACCACTATCCCCCCGTCTCCGGGCTCGCCGACAAGTGGGGGGCCCCGAAGTGGGACGGCGTGAGCCGCATGTGGGACCGCGACGCCATGGCGAGGGACCTCTCGAGCGCGTTCAACAGCCGGCTCAAGAGTGGGAACAACGCCGTCGGCCTGTAGGCGTCGGCAGGAGCTACCGGCGCTCGTTTCCGCGTTTGAAGTTGCCCGTCAGGCGGGCGATGGCGAGGCGGGCGGCCTCGTCGCCGTCGGCGATGGCGTCGATGACCTTGCGCGCCTTCGCGCCGGTGAGGACGCGAACCACGCGGCCCTGCCAGCGGACGAAGCAGCGACCGTCACGATCGACCAGCCAGGAATAGTCCTCGAGTGCCATGTCGCTCCGGACGGCGAGGCCGCGGAAACCTGACTCAGGGCAGGAGCTCGACATAGCCGTCCGTTCCATGGACGCGGATCCGCTGCCCGTCCCGGATCCGGCGGGTGGCGTGCTCCACCCCCACGACGGCCGGCAAGCCGTACTCCCGCGCGATCACCGCGCCGTGGGTCATCAGGCCCCCCACCTCCGTCACCATGCCCTTGATCGCGACGAACAGGGGCGTCCAGCTGGGGTCCGTATAGGCGGTGACGAGGATGTCGCCCGCTTCGAGATTGGCCTCCGCCATGTCCAGGATGACGCGGGCCCGCCCTTCGACGGTCCCGGCGGAGACGGCCAGGCCGACCAGTGCGCCCGCCGGCACATCGCCGCGCCGGTACGCCCCGGAGATGACCTCGCCATCGGAGGTGAGCACCCGTGGCGGCGTGAGCGCTTGATACGACCTGAACGCGTCCTTGCGGCGGCGGATGAGCTCGTCATCCACCCGGTTCGAGCGCACGACGTCGTGGAGCTCCTGGAACGTGAGGAAGAAGATGTCTTCCTTGTCACCAAGCACGTGGGCCTGCACGAGGCGCCCGGCTTCTTCGAGCAAGGCCTGCTTGTAGACGAAGTAGCGGCTGACCATGCCGTACTTCGGATACTCCCGGTACCCGATGAAGGTCCGGACGCGGTCGATCTTCCGCTTGGTCTCTTGGGCTTTCCCCTCCCCGTCCTCCGGCAAGGCCCGCAGGCGCTCCAGCAGCTCCTGCTCCTTCTTCCAGGCCTCCTGCCGCCCTTGCTCGAAGCGCCGCTTGCCGGCGCCCGGTTCGAAGTTCTTGATGTTGCCGAGGATCATCGGCAAGAGCGCGGTGGGGCGTTCGCTCCAGCGCGTCCTCGTGATGTCGATCTCGCCGACGCAGCGCATGCCGTACTGGTCGAGGTAGGCGAGGATGGCGTCTCGCGCTTCCCGCCCGCCCGCGAGATTGGGCAGCTCGTCCAGGAAGCCCTCGTCGCCGACGTGCTGCTGCAGGAACGCGATCACCTCCGGATGCGGGCGGATCACGTCCGCTACGTCCAGGAGCGCCAGCCCCATCTCCGACGTGACGTTGTTGGGGACGGACTGGGTGAGCGCGTCGGCCGCGTTCTTCTCGCCCAGCCACGCCTGCAGCTGGTCGTTGAGCCACCAGCTGGCCTCCATCGCCGACATGAACACCTGGTAGCCGCGGGGGTCGGACAGGATCCGCTTCATCTCCGGGATGTCCGCCAGGATGAAGTCGAGCAGCGCCGGGCCGGACTTCGTCTGGATGTCGCGCTTCAGGGTGGCGATGGAGGCCTGGGCGCGTTGGATCAGCGCGGTGACGATGGCTGGATCGGTCTCGATCGGGGTTGGCGCGCCCCCTGGCCCTGCCCGGGGGGGATCCGCGTCCGGGAGCGATCGGATGAAGTCACCGCGTTCGAGGATGGTCTGCAGTGCGTCCCTGATCAGCGGATCGGATCGCCCCGCGCCCTCCACGAGCCGCGCGCGGCCCGACGGCGTCGCCAGCTCACGGGTGACGTCGACGAACAGCCTTCCGCCCGCCTCGTACATGGGCCGCCCGGCCGTCAGCTGCCACAGGGAGATCCCCAGGGGCTTCATGGCGTCGGTCATCATCTGGTTGTGACCGACGGAGAGGTAGACGTGGTTCTCCTGGTCGGTGGCCGCGGGGATGGGGAACAGCGTGGTGATCGGCCGGCTCTGGACGAACTGGAAGCCGCCGTCGGCCAGGCACCACTCGATGTCCTGGGGACGGCCGAAGTGCGCTTCGATCCGCCGGCCCAGCTGCGCGAGCTGCACGACCTGCGCGTCCGCCAGCGCCGGCTGCCGGGTGGCGACCACCTTGGCGACGATCTCGCCGTCCCGCACCTTGAAGACGTCCGCGTTCACCAGGCCGGAGACCAGGGCCTCGCCGAGGCCGAAGACGGCCTCCACGGAGGCGACCTTCCGGTTCCCGGTGACGGGATCGGCCGTGAACAAGACGCCCGCGGACTGCGGGGAGACCATCCGTTGCACGACCACGGCCATGCGGACCTTCCGGTGGTCGAAGCCGTTGCGCAGGCGGTAGGTCACCGCCCGCTCGGTGAAGAGCGAGGCCCAGCACCGGCTGACGTGCTGGAGGATCGCCGCCGGCCCCACGACGTTCAGGTACGTGTCCAGCTGGCCCGCGAAGGAGGCCGCCGGGAGGTCCTCGGCGGTCGCGCTGGATCGGACGGCGTAGGCGGCGTGCTCCCCGAGCCGGGCGAGCTGGCGGGTGATCGCCGCGGCCAGATCGCCGGGGATGGCGACCCCCTCGAGGGTCTGTCGGATCTCCGCGCTGAGCGCGCGGATCGCCTCCCGGTCGTCCGGCGAAAGAAGCGACAGCCGATCGAGCCGGTTATCGAGCGATGGG
>DASRBA010000383.1:0-6436 GCA_035637895.1 Myxococcaceae bacterium | reverse complement strand
CGTGTCAGAGCGGCGGAATATGGTGGCAACGACAACGTGTCCCACCCGCTCGACAGCCTCGTCCCGCCGCTCCGGTACGCCTGCCAGCGGAACTTCGCCCAGCTGGGGACGGTCAAGAACCTCCGCTCGCTGATCGAGCGGGCAGTGCAGGCCGCCCGCCTGAGCGGGGTGGCGGCGGAGCACGTCGCCGGCCTGTCCGCGGAGGTGGAGCAGGTGGACGCCCCCGCCGCGGAGGCGCGCAAGGCGGCGCTGTCGCGGGTCGTGAACACCCTCCGCGCGGCCGGGGTCGCACTCCCCGAGGAATTGGCGGGCCTGTCGGCCCCTCGCGCCGACCCGGCCCCGGATTCCGGTGCGCCGGCCCGGCCCGCTCCGCGCGCTTCAGCGAAGGCGGCTTCGCCCGCCGATCCGGCGCCGGGTTCCGAGGCGTCCGCCTCCAGCGCGAATGGATCGGGCGCGGTGCGCTCCACGGCGTCCGGTCCGGATGCGCCGGTTCGCGAGCGCGCACGGGGCGCGTCGGAAACGCTCCAACTCCCCGGCGTCGCCGTGAACC
The DNA here is from genome assembly GCA_035637895.1 of Myxococcaceae bacterium. Lineage (GTDB taxonomy): Bacteria > Myxococcota > Myxococcia > Myxococcales > Myxococcaceae > DASRBA01. The sequence goes on along the minus strand of DASRBA010000383.1, from coordinate 5,886 downwards.
TCTCCGGAACTGCGACCACATCCCAGGGTGGCGCTCGCGCGTCCGACCCCGCGTCGGGATCCATGGCGCGCAGCGCCAAGCCTCCTGCGCGCGCGCACACGCTCGAACCGGACACGCTCACGGCCGACCCGCCGACCCCCGCCGACCCCGCGAAGCCCGCCCGCAAGCGCCGCGCGCGGGGCTCGGCCGAGGGAGGTCCATCAGCCCCGCGCGAATCCCCCGGCGGCGGCTCCTCGGAGGCGGCGCGCCTCCTCTCCATCGCCCCCCGCTCCGGCCCGCTCGCCACGCCGCTCAAGAACGTCGGCTGGCGCCTCAACCCCCGCCTGATCGCCATCCTCAACCGCAAGGGCCTGCGCAAGGTGGGCGACGTCCTCTTCCTCCTCCCCCGCGTCTACGAGGACCGCCGCCGCATCCACTCCATCGCGGAGCTCCGCCCCGGCGAGCGCGGGGTGGCCGTCGGCGTGGTGAAGATGGCCGGCGAGGTGCGCGCGCGCTCCGGCCGCCGCTGCTTCCGCGCGGTGATCGGCGACGCCTCCGGTTCCCTCGCCGTGACCTACTTTCACTCCGGGCGCTGGCTGGCCAGCCGCTTCCCCCTGGGCAAGCGGATGGTGATCTCCGGCGAGGTGCGCGCCACGCTGGGCGGCCGCGAGATGGCGCACCCGGAGGTGGAGCCCGCCGAGGACCTCGAAGCGGACACCATCCACTTCCGCCGCGTCGTCCCCGTCTACCCCGGCTTCGAGCGCCACGAGCAGCGCGCCTTCCGCGACCTCACCTTCAAGGTGGCGGAGCGCTACGCGGAGGACATCGACGAACCGCTCCCCGCCGAGCTGCGCGAGAAGCTGGGCCTGCTCCCGCTGGCGGAGGCGCTCCGGCGCATCCACTTCCCGCACCCGGAGGAGGACGCGCTGGAGGAGCTGGACCGCCACCACAGCCGCGCCCACCGGCGCCTTGCCTTCGACGAGCTGTTCTTCCTCCAGCTGGGGATGGCGGTGCGGCGCAAGGGCGTGAAGGTGGAGCCCGGCATCGCCTTCGACGTCTCGGACGAGCGGCTCTCGCGTGGCAAGGCCGTCCTCCCGTTCCAGCTCACCTCCGCCCAGAACCGGGTGATCAAGGACGTCGCCCGCGACATGGGCCGGGCGGAGCCCATGCACCGGCTCCTCCAGGGCGACGTGGGCTCCGGCAAGACCGCGGTCGCCATGGTCGCCTCCATGCTGGCGCTCCAGGACGGCTACCAGGTGGCGGTGATGGCCCCCACCGAGATCCTCGCCGAACAGCACCACCGCACCTTCCAGCGCGTCCTCGGCCCCGCCGGCTACGAGGTGGGCCTGTTCAAGGGGGGAGGCGGCGCCCGCGAACGGCAGGCGGCGCGCGACGCGCTGGCCTCCGGGCAGATGCGGCTGGCGGTGGGCACCCACGCGCTGATCGAGGAGGGCGTGGACTTCCAGCGGCTGGGGCTGGTGGTGATCGACGAACAGCACCGCTTCGGCGTCATCCAGCGCCACGCGCTGATGCGCAAGGGCGTGCGCCCGGACGTGCTGGTGATGACCGCCACCCCCATCCCGCGCACGCTGGCGATGACCTCCTACGGCGACCTCGACCAGTCGCTGATCGACGAGCTGCCGCCCGGCCGCACGCCGGTGGTGACGCGCGTCTACGGGGACAAGCAGCGCCCGCGCGTGCACGACGCCATCCGCGCCGAGCTGCAGCAAGGCCGCCAGTGCTACGTGGTCTATCCGCTGGTGGCGGAGTCGGAGAAGGTCGACCTCCAGGACGCCACCAACGGCGCCGAGGTGCTGCGCGCGGCCTTCCCCGAGCACCAGGTGGGCCTCCTCCACGGGCGGATGAGCGCGCCGGAGAAGGACGCGGTGATGGCGGACTTCCGCGAACGCCGCATCCAGCTCCTGGTCTGCACCACGGTGGTGGAGGTCGGCGTGGACGTGCCCAACGCGTCGGTGATGGTGATCGAGGCGGCGGAGCGCTTCGGCCTCTCCCAGCTCCACCAGCTGCGCGGGCGCGTCGGCCGCGGCGCGGCGAAGAGCCACTGCTACCTGATCGCCGGCTATGCGCGCAGCCGCGAGGCGGCGGACCGGCTCTCGGTGATGGAGCGCTCCAGCGACGGCTTCGTCATCGCCGAGAAGGACCTGGAGCTGCGCGGGCCGGGCGAGTTCCTGGGCACCCGCCAGAGCGGCGTGCCGGAGCTGGCGGTGGCCAACCTGGCGCGGGACGCGGACCTGATCTCCGTCGCCCAGGTGGAGGCCCGCGCGGTGGTGGACGCGGATCCCCGCCTGGAGCGCCCCGAGCACCGCACCCTGGTGCGCGCGCTGGAGGAGCGCTGGGAGGGGCGGCTGGCGCTGGCCCGGGTGGGGTGAGCGGGGAGGGCGGGGCGCGGGCGCTACTCCGTCCGGACGATGCTGCCCTGCGGGAGCGAGCGGCGGAGGCGGTCCAGCGCCTCCTCCACCGGCCCGTGCTCCGCGTGCTCCACGGTGACCTTCACCGAGTAGTCGAGGCCGCGGTCGAAGGTGGGGTAGGAGCCGATGGAGACCTGCGGCATGTCCAGCGCCACCGCGTCGAGGGCGGCGGCGATCTCGGCCTCGGATGCGCTCAGGTAGAGGCCGCGGACGAAGACGGGGGTGCCCGGCAGCCGCGCCAGCACCGTCTCCAGCTGGTGGCGGAAGAGCTGGGGCACGCCGGGGAGCATGTGCACGCCGTCGCAGGTGAGGACGGGGAACCAGGTGCCCTCCTGGATCCACAGCTCGGCGCCCTCGGGGGCGTCGGCCATGCGCAGCGCGGCCGCGGGGACGCCCTCGCCGTAGTGGTCGCGGATGCGCTTCACCATCTCCTCCAGGCGCACCACCTTGCGCCCCAGCGCCAGCGCCACCGCGCGCACGGTCACGTCGTCGTGCGTGGGGCCGATGCCGCCGGAGGTGAGCACGTGCCGCGCGCGGCGGTGGGCGGAGGCCACGGCTTCCACGATGGCGTCCACGTCGTCCGGGACGACGGCGATGGAGGCGAGCGGGACGCCGCGGTCGCGCAGGCGGCGGACGAGGTGCGGGCCGTTGGCGTCCGTCACCTTGGCGGTCAGGATCTCGTTGCCGATGATCACCGCCGCGGCGCCGGTCCGTTCCATGCGCGACGAGCGTAGCCCAGTCAGACGGGGATGAACTTGGGGCCGATCAGGTTGGCGCCCTCCATGGCGCGCTTGAGGCGGTCGGAGGCGATGAGGGCGACGGTCCAGCGGGCGACGCGGAAGAGGTCGAGCTCTGGGGGGACGCGGATGGGGTCGATCTTGAGGCCGAAGATGGAGCGGTATCGGCCGATCTTGGCCGGCTGGCCGTCCTCCTCGGTCCAGAGGGCCACGCTCTGCGACCGCTGCTCGTCGACGCATTCCACGGTTCGAAGAGCGTTGGCGATGAAGAATGGTTCGATCTGCCCAGAGACAGTGACCTCGATGAGCTGCACCTGGTCACCACAGGTGCGTTCGAGGACGTCCGCCGCGCGCTGGTTGACGACCGGGACGCCCATATGAGCCATGCTGTAATCGAGCATCGAACCAGGGTGAATCACCTCGAAGGTCATCGGGACCCAGTGTTCGACGACCTCGCCGTCAGCGAATTGGCTCGGATCGATCCATCTGTCGCCGCCGACGGGCGTCCCGAGCACCGAACGACCGGGGATCTGCATGTCGTCCCAGAGATCGAAATATTGGTTTTGATCGCTCATCGAGCGGCTCCTGTCACGAGTTGATTGAGCGGTGTCCCGGGCTTCTGGATCTGCTCAGCGAGGGCGCGCAACGTTCGAATTACGGCTTCGCGATAAGCGACGGTGCCAGGAGCGAGCCGTTTGGTGGCCTCCTGGAGGCTACGGAAGACTTCCCGGTGATACCCCTCTGGATGGGGCCCTTGGTGCCCCTCCACCTCGACGAGGTTCTCGGGATCGTCGAACCCGATCTTCGCTCCGTCCAGGATCGGCTTGAACTTCGGTGACCAGGGCCCACCCTGCGAATCCGAGACGTAATTCTTGTCCGTGCAGATGTGGTGGAGGTGCCCGCGCGCCATGAACAGCAGCGCGAGCGCGTTGGCGGCGACCTGTCCCGTCTCCACGAGCGCAATGACCGCCTCGTCACTCAGCACCAGAACCCGGGCGCCCGCGACGACCTGGATGCCAAGCCCCGATCCCGCTCCCACCAACTCCAGACTCGCCCCCTCGAACCCTCCGCCCTGGAGCCACGCGATCAGCGCCGCGAGCGCTGGGCGTCCAAGCGCCACCAGCTTCGTCAGCGAGATCGCAGCGCTGGTGGTGTTCGCCGCCGCGACTCCTGCCTTCAACACGCTGGCCGTGGGCGAGACCAGGTTGACCTGGTCGCGATGCCTCCGGGCCGCGGCGATCCCCTCCCACGCATCGAGGCGGTGGGCGAGCGGCCACCGCCAGTCAACAGCCATCCCGAATCGGATCGGCTTGAGTGCTTCGAGGCCTCTGTTGCAGTGGCTCCGGGCGACGCTTCGCACCCGCTCCGCGGAGGCGATCAGATCGGTGCCGACAAGGTCCGCGTACAAGCCGGCGGTATTGAGTCCCACCTCGGCTGCTGCCCGATGGTCGTCGTCTGGCTGACCGTCGTCTTGCAGCAAGAGCGTCGCCGTCAGCGCGAGCTGTTCCTGAAGCGCGTTGAGCGACTTCTCGCCGTGGGATCGGCCGGCCTCCGCCTGACTGAGCGCGCGCAACGACTCCAGGCGAAGCTCGAGCGCCAGCACCTGGCCGGCGAGCTCAGCCGGGGGCGGTGAGGCCGGGGGCGCCGGTGCCTCCCCTGTGTGCTCGCAGGCGGCGAGCCACGCGACCATGAGTAGCAGCAGGAGCTCAGTGCTCCACGTGCGTGTCGTAGATCCAGTGCAACTCCACCGTCCCCTGAATCCCCGCATCCGGTTCACAATCGGGGAAATAGATGAGGTGGTGCTCGGGGTCGACCTTTTCGGTCGGGTTGATGATGCCGTTGATGTAGGGGCTGGGGCGGCCCGGCTCTTTGGGCTCGTCGTGATATCGGAGCGTGCACGGGTCGACCCACTCGTAGGGGACCGCCTCGCGCTCCGCCACCGCGTCGAGGCACGCGCCGCACGTGAGGTCCCACTGCAGGCAGCTCCCGAACCAGACCACGACCAACACGGCCCACGGAAATCGGCGCCTCACTTCAGCTTCTTCCGGATCGCGGCGAGCGCCCGGGCCGTCACGTCTTCGACGCTCTGCCCTCCTGCGATGCGCACCACCTTGTCCTTCCGACCCCGCCGGCGGATGGCGGCCAGGTACTCGCGGGCGACCTTCGCCTGCAGCCGATCATCCTCGAACAGCTCCGCCTCGCCGCCCCGCGCCGCGCGCCTCCTGGACGCCACGGACGGATCCACCTCCAGGAACAGCGTCAGGTCCGGCGGCTCCGCGAACGCGTTGATCGCCTCCACCCACCGCGGCGGCAGTTGCGCCCCCTGGTACGCCATCGAAGAGAGGACGTAGCGGTCGCAGATCACCACCACCCCCGCCTCCAGCGCCGGGCGGATCTGCGCCGCCAGGTGGTCCGTCCGGTCCGCGGCGAAGAGCAACGCCAGCGTCTCCGGCGCCAGCGCGCCCGCCCCGCCCGGGAGCACCAGCCGCCCGGCCAGCGCCTGCCGCAGCAGCGTCCCCAACGGCCCATCCGAAGGCTCCCGGGTGGTGAGCACGCGGTGCCCGTCGGCCCGCAGCGCGGCGGACAGGCGCTCCGCCTGGGTGGTGGTCCCCGCCCCGTCGATGCCCTCGAGGACGACGAAGAGGCCGCTCATCGGGGCAGCAGCGCGGACGGGTCCTCCAGCTTCAGCTCGCGCCGGAGGGACTGCAGCTCGGCGAAGAGGACCACCTCGCGCAGGTGCG
>DASRBA010000382.1:0-8250 GCA_035637895.1 Myxococcaceae bacterium | reverse complement strand
CCGTCGAGCAACGCCACCGCCCCGAACAGCGCGGCGATGCACCACTGCCTCGCCCCGTAGATGAGGATGAGGTTGATGGCCATGGGCGTGAACACCAGCGGGGCGCAGGCCCACGCCGCCGTCCAGCGCTCCAGCCGCCGGCGCAGCGCGACGTACGCCAGCGACACGATCGCCAGGTGGCCGACCAGCATCACCACCACCAGCGCGCGGGCGCTGACCCCGCCGATCCAGAAGCCGATCGCCACGCTGAGCGGGTCCACGGACGACTGGTAGCCGATGCCCCAGAGGAACCACGACCACTCGCCCGCCAGCATGTGCTTGGCCTGCAGCGCGACCACCGCGGCGTCGGAGTTGATCGCGTCCGCGCTCACCACCGGCGGGAGGCGGAAGAGCACGGACGCCACCAGGAGCACACCGAGCGGCGCGGCCTTCCGCAGCAGCGCTTCGACCTTCGAGTGGGATGACGGCGGGGCGCTCCCTGCGCCGCTCTGGGCTCCGGCGTCCTCGCGGGGATTTGACGGCGCGCCGCCGTCTGCTCCCACTACGACGCCCCCAGCTTCTTCACCAGCCGTTCCGCCTGCTCGCGCGCCGGGTCTCCGTCCGGAAGTTGCAAGTCCACCACCTGCTTCGCCAGGTCCAGCGACCTGGCGCGGTCCCCGGTGCGCACGTACGCGAGCGCGAGGTTGAGCAGCACCTCCTGCCGCCGCGGCGCCCTCCGCCGCGCCTCCTCCAGCACGGTGATGGCCCGCGTCACCGCCATCTCCTTCGGCTCACCCTTCTGCAACAGCATCAGCCCCAGGTCGCACGCCGCGTGCCAGTCCTCCGGGTCCAGCTGCATCGCCTCCTCGTAACACCGCATCGCGCCGATCAGGTCCGGCGGCGACTTCGCCTGCATGCAGATGGCCAGCGCCGACCGCAGGGTCGCGGTCCTCACGCCCTTGTCGTCCAGCGCCTTCATCGTCTCCATCGCCTCGCGGAACTTCTCCGCGCCCACCAGCGTCAGCACGAAGTTCTCCTGCGCGGCGAGGTTGTCCGGCACGTCCTTCGCCACCGCGCGCGCCAGCGCCTCCGCCCCCCTCGCGTCGCCGAGCTGCACCAGCACGTTGGTGAGCTCGCCGCGCAGCCCGACGTCGCCGGGGAGCAGCTTCAGCCCCTCCTCCAGCAGCCGCTTGGCGGCGGTCTGCTTCCCCAGGATGCACAGCACCTTCGCCAGCAGCTGGTACGCGGGCGGGTACAGCGGGTTGAGCGTCACCGCCTGCTCGAGGTGCTCGAAGGCGCGCTGGTGCTGGTCCACCCGGATCAGGTTCTGCGCCAGGTGGTAGTGCAGCACGCCGGCGCGCGGCTGCAGCTTCACGGCGCGCTCGAAGTGCGGCAGCGACTCGGTGTACTTGGTCTGCTCCGCCAGCATCACCGCCACGCCGAACTCCGACTCCGCCCGGCCGGGGTCCAGCTTCAGCGCCTGCTGGTAGAGCGAGAGCGCCTCGTCCACCTGGTTGCGCTCGCCGGCCAGCGCGCCGCGCATCACCAGCACCTCCGCCGGCGCGGCGCCCGCGGCCTCCGCCTTCTTGATGTTGGCCTCCGCCGGGCCCAGGTCGCCTTCCACCAGCTGCGCCTTGGCGACGGCGACCAGCGCCTCCGCGTTCTGGGGCTTCTCCGCCAGCACGCGCTCCGCCTGCTGGCGCGCCTCGCGGGTGCGGCCCTGCGAAAGGAGATCCGAGATCGCGCTCATCCGCGTCGCAGGCTACCAGCGCCGCCGCCTGTTACCAGCCGTGGAAGATCTTTCCGATGGCGTGCCCGACGCTCTTGACGCCGTCCACGATGGCCCCGCCGACCTTCTTGGCCCCGTCGACGACGGCCTCGCCGACCTTCTTGGCGCCGTCGATGACCTTGTTGCCCAGCCAGGCCACGCCCTCGCCGGCCTTCTTGATGGCGTCGCCGATGAACTTGGCCGGGGCCGCCAGGAGCTTGCCCGCGCCCTGGATGATCTGCTTCACGTCGATGCTGAAGCCGAAGGAGAGGTCGAAGCCGATCCCCAGCGCCGCGCCGATGTCCATCTTGAACCCGAGCTTCCCGTTCTGCAGGCCCACGTCGAGCCCGAACTGGACGCCCACGCCGGCGGAGACGGCCGCGCGGCCCTCCACCGCCACCGGGCCGATCCGCTGCTTGAGCGTGGCGCCGGCCTGCACGCCGGCGAAGGCCTCGCCGTCCACCTCGGCCGCCAGGTCCAGGTGCTTGGGGTCGAACTTGACGGTGCCTTCCGCCTGCGCGGTGGCGCCGACGTTGACGTGGCCGGTGGCCTCCGTGCTGCCCCACCCGTAGTCGAGCTTGGCCTTCCCCTCGGCCTCCAGCAGGTTGAGCTTGGCGCCGATGCGCCCGGTGGCGCCGAAGGTGAGGTTCTTCCAGTCGGCCTTGACGGAGCCGGAGCCGTACAGCTCCGCCTGCAGCAGCTTCACGCTGCCCTCGGCCTGGACGAGGTCCCCCTCCTTGCCGATCTTCCCCTGCGCGGAGAAGACGGACCCGCCGACCTTGAACTGGCCGCCGGCCAGCGTCTGGCCGCCGAGCTTGAGGTCGTTCTGCACCTTGCCGTCGGGGATGTTCTGGTCGCCCGCGAAGCCGGAGAGCTGCAGCCCGCCCAGGTTGATCAGCCCCTTCTGGAGCGCCGCGTTCAGCCCGCCCTCGGGGAGGCCCAGGCTGCCTTCGATCTTCTTGCCCAGGTTGGGGTCGCCCACCACCTTCTCCAGCGCGCCGAGCGCGGCCACGCCGTCGCCCTGCTTGAGCTTGCCGGCGAAGTCCACCGCGTCGGTGAGCTTGCTGCCCAGCTTCCACACGTCCTGGGCGGCCACGCCCAGCGGCGCCAGCGCGTCCTTCACGCCCTGGGGCACGAACTTGTCCCAGGCGTTGGTGATCTGCTGCACCACGTGCGGGGCGGCGTCCTTGATGCCGTCGAAGTTCTTGGCGGCCGCCTGCCAGTCGCCCTTCTTGAGCGCGTCCAGCGCGCCGGTGATCGCCGGGAGCGCCGCGCCGGCCTCGGCCACGTCGGTGCCGATGGTGCCCAGCTTCTCCTTCACGTCGGCGGGGACGATCTTGTCCAGCTGCTTGTCCAGGAACGCCACCGTCTGCGGCGCGGCCTGCTTCACCGCGCCGATGCCGGCGGCGGCGGCCTTCCAGTCGCCCTTCTTGATCGCGTCCACCGTGTCGATGGCGGAGGGCAGCGCGGAGCCCAGCTCGGTGGCGGTGGTGCCCAGCTGGCCCAGCTTCTTCTTCACGTCCGCCGGGAGCGCCTTGTCCAGCTTGTCGGTGATGAACGCGGTGGCGCGCGGCGCGGCCTGCTTGAGCGCGTCCAGGTCCTTGGCGGCGGCGCGCCAGTCGCCCTTCTGCACGGCCTTGAAGGCGTCGATCGCGGCGGGGAGGGCGGCGCCCATCTCGCCGGCGGTGGTCCCGATGTCGCCGACGATCTTCTTCACGTCGTCCGGCAGCACCTTGTCCAACTGCTGGTGGAGCTTGGCGGTGAGGTCCGGCGCCACCTGGCCGAGGACGCCGATGTTCTGCGCGGCGGCGCGCCAGTCGCCCTTGCCGATGGCCTGGGCGGCGTCCACCGCCACCGGCAGCGCGGCGCCCAGCTCCTTGATGTCCTGGCCGGTGATGCCGGTCTTGCCCAGCGCGTCCTTCACGTCCTGCGGGAGCGCGTCGGAGATGGCCTGCGTCACCTTGTCGGTGAGGTGCGGCGCGTCCTGGCCGACGGCCTGGATCCCCTGCAGCGCGCCCTTCCAGTCGCCCTTGGCCAGCGCCTGGGCCGCGTCGATCGCGTCCGGCAGCGCGGTGCGCAGCTCGCCCAGGCCGACGCCGTCGATGCCCAGCTTGCCCAGCGCGGTCTTCACGTCCGCGGGGATCAGCTGGTTCACCGCCAGGCCCAGCTTCCGGGTGGCGTTGGGCGCCTTGTCGCCGATGGCGCCGAGCGCCGCCGCCGCGCCCTTCCAGTCGCCGTTGCCCACGGCCTTGGCCGCGTCGAGCGCGCGGGGCAGCGCCGCGCCCAGCTCCTTCAGGTCCGCCTTGTTGAAGCCGACCTTGTCGAAGGCGTCCTTGATGTCCTTCGGGATGACGCCGAGCACGGCGCGCTGGAGCGTGTCGCCGATCTTCTGCGGGAGGCCCGCCAGGCCGGCCGCCGCGGTCTTCCAGTCGCCCTTGTCGAGCGCGGCGACGGCGTCCGCCGCCTGCGGGAGCGCGCCGCCCAGGGCGTTCGCGTCCAGGCCCGCGTGCTGCAGGGACTCCTTCACCGACGCCGGCACCAGCCGGTTCACCGCGCCGGTGATGGCCGCCTGCGCGTTCGGGTCATCCACCGTCCCCAGCGCGTTCGCCGCGGCCTTCCAGTCGCCCTTCTGCAGGGCGGCGACCGCGTCGCCGGCGGACGCCAGGCCGCCCTTGATGGCCGCCGGGTCGAGCCCCAGGTTCTGGATGCCCTGCCGCACGTCGGCGGGGAGGCGGTTGAGGATGGCGTTCTGGAGCGGCTGCGCGGCCTGGGAAGCCCAGGCGCCGGCCTGGCCGCCGGAGAGCGCGTCCATGGCCTTGGCCGCGGTCTTCCAGTCGCCGGAGCCCAGCGCCTTGGCGGCGAGCGACGCGTACGGGATGCGCGCGCCGAGCGAGCTGATCGCGTTGTCGGAGAGGCCGAGCTGCTTCAGGGCGGAGCGCTCCGCCTGCGGGAGGCGGGCGGCCACGGCCTGGCCCAGGCGGGCGGCCGCGTCCGGGGCGACGCCCTCGAGCGCGAGGGCCTGGCCGGCGGCGGCCTTCCAGTCGCCGCGGGCGAGCGCGTCGGCGGCGGCGTAGGCCTTGGGAAGCTGGGTGCCGAGGTTGCGGACCTGGGCGAAGGTGAAGCCGGCGTTGCCGAGGACGCGCTGGGCCTCGGCGGGGATGGCGTCCATGGCGCCCATGGTGAGGCGCTTCATGGTGTCGCCCGCGTTGGAGCCGAGCGTGGAGGCGAGGTTCAGCGCGCCCGCCCAGTCGCCGCGGCCGAGGGCCTGCTGGGCGTTGATGGCGGTGGTGAGGCCGTTCTGGCCGAGCGCGGCGATCTCGTTGGGCTCGAAGCCGTGGCCCTGGGCGAAGGTGGCGAGGCTGGCCGGGACCTGCGTCTGGCCGGCAGCGCGCGTCGCGTCGAAGGTGTTGGCGCCGGCCTTGGCGGGCGTGCCGAAGGCCTGGTTGATGAGGGATTGGAGCTGGGTGAGGCTGTCCCGGAGGGCGGCTTCGGCGTTCTGAAGCTGCTGAGCCGAAAGCGGCTCGGTCCTCCGCGTGGGCGGGGCGAAGACTCCATCAGTCATGGTGCTGACCTCATTGGTCCGCCGGGCACGGGGGGGCCCAGCTCGGTGTGCGACTAGAGAGGTTTTCGTGCGTCCGGGAAAAGCGTTGTGGGCGTGAGCTCGGCACCGGGCAGTGTGCCACGACTGCCCAGCGATTGTGCGGGCTTGCGCCCCCCGGTCGGGTATAAGGGCGCCCCCGCGCGCCGGGGCCCGAGCCCGCTTTTCTCCCCGAATTTCGAGGCATTTATGGTCCGTTACATCGACGAGCTGCAGCTCACTGGGAAGCGGGTGTTCGTCCGGGTGGACTTCAACGTCCCGCTGGACGAGCGCCAGGCCATCACCGACGACACCCGGATCCGCGAGGCGCTCCCCACCATCCAGAAGGCGCTCCAGATGGGCGGGAAGGTCGTGCTGGCGTCACACCTGGGGCGGCCCAAGGGACCGGATCCGAAGCTGTCGCTGGAGCCGGCGGCGACGAGGTTGTCGGAGCTGTTGGGGAAGCCGCACGAGGTGATCCTGGCGGATGACTGCGTGGGGGATGGGGTGGCGAAGCTGGTGCGGGAGCTGAAGGAGGGGCAGGTGTTGATGCTGGAGAACCTGCGCTTCCACAAGGAAGAGGAGGCGAACGACGAGGGGTTCGCCAAGGAGCTGGCGGGGTTCGCGGACGTGTACGTGAACGACGCGTTCGGGACGGCGCACCGGGCGCACGCGTCGACGGCGGGGATGGTGCCGTTCGTGAAGGAGAAGGCGGCCGGGTTCCTGATGAAGAAGGAGCTGGAGTACCTGGGGAGGATTCTGAGGAATCCGGAGAAGCCGTACGTCGCCATCCTCGGGGGCGCGAAGGTCAGCGACAAGATCAAGGTCATCGAGAACCTGCTGCCGAAGGTGCAGGCGATGCTGATCGGCGGGGCGATGGCGTACACGTTCTTGAAGGCGATGGGCGTGGAGGTCGGGAAGAGCCGGGTGGAGCAGGACAAGCTCCAGCTGGCGAACAAGCTGATGGACGCGGCGGCGCGGCTGGGCGCGGCGCTGGTGCTCCCCATGGATCACGTGGCCGGGACGGAGCCGACGGACAAGGCGGAGGCGAAGGAGATCGGGGAGCGCGCCATCCCGGCGGACCTGATGGGGTTGGACATCGGGCCGAAGACGAGGGACCACTACCGGCAGCACATCCGCGGCGCGAAGACCGTGCTGTGGAACGGGCCGATGGGGTTGTTCGAGGTGGAGAAGTTCGCGGCGGGGACGAGGGCGGTGGCGGAGGCGATGGCGGAGAACCGCGAGGCGGTGACCGTGGTGGGTGGGGGCGACAGCGCGGCGGCGGTGAACGAGATGGGCTTCGGGGCGAAGATGAAGCACGTCTCGACGGGCGGCGGCGCGTCGCTGGAGTTCCTGGAGGGGAAGGAGCTCCCCGGGGTGAAGGCGCTGGAAGTGGCTGCCAAGTAGGGGGTGACGATCATGGGCAACGGTCAGAGGCGGATGTTCATCGCCGGCAACTGGAAGATGAACAAGACGGTGGGCGAGGCGGTGACGCTGGTGCGCGACCTGAGGGGGATGGTGTCGATGGTGCGGGACCGGGTGGAGATCGCGGTGGCGCCGCCGTTCTCGGCGCTGCACCCGGTGGGGAGGGCGCTGGACGATTCGAACGTCGTGCTCGCCGGTCAGAATTGCCACTGGGAGACGTCTGGAGCGTTCACGGGGGAGATCTCGGCGCCGATGCTGAAGGAGGTGGGGTGCGCGTACGTGATCGTCGGGCACTCGGAGCGGCGGCAGCTCTTCGGCGAGACGGACGAGACGGTGAACAAGCGGCTGCAGGCGGTGGTGAAGGCGGGGATGCGGCCCATCGCGTGCGTGGGAGAGACGCTGGCGGAGCGGGAGGCCGGGCGGACGCTGGAGGTGGTGACCAGGCAGGTGAAGGGCGCGCTGGCGGGGTTCTCGGCGGCGGAGGTCACCCACTTCGTGATCGCCTACGAGCCGGTGTGGGCGATCGGGACGGGGAGGAACGCGACGGCGGACCAGGCGCAGGAGGTCCACGCGCACATCCGGGAGACGCTGACGACCCTGGTCGGACGGGAGGCGGCCCAGCAGGTGCGGATCCAGTACGGCGGGTCGGTGAAGCCGGACAACGCGGCGGAGATCCTGGGGAAGCCGGACGTGGACGGGGCGCTGGTGGGAGGGGCCAGCCTGAAGGCGGCGGACTTCGCGGCGATCGTCAAGGCGTGCGGCTAGGGCGAGAAGGGCAGGGCCTTGCGGTAGGGGCGGGTGGAATGTAGGAAGCCGGGACTCATGCTGACCTTCTTCACCATCATCCACATCCTGCTCTGCATCTTCATGGTGTTCGTGATCCTCCTCCAGCCGGGGAAGGACGCGGGCATGGGGGCGGCGCTCGGCGGCGGGGCGGCGACGTCGGCGTTCGGTGGGCGCGGGGCGGTGACGTTCCTGTCGAAGGTGACGGCGATCTGCGCGGGGCTGTTCTTCCTCACCTCGCTGGGGTTGTCGTTCGTGGGGTTGAAGTCGTCGGTGGCGGACAAGGTCTCGGCGGCAGCGGCGGCCGCGGCGAAGCAGCAGACGCCCCCGGCGCCTGCACCCGGGACGACCCCGGCCCCGGCGACTCCAGCTCCCGCGACCGAGGGCGGGGCGGCGAAGACGGGGATCGAGCAGGGGAGCGGCATGACCACTCCGGCGCCAGCGACCACGCCGGCACCGGCCACGCCGGGACCGACCGGGAACACGGCCCCTCCGCCGGCTCCCGCCCCGGAAGCTCCGGCCCCTCAGAAGTAGAGTCGAACCGGCGGCTGGTGATAGAGGTAGCCGCCGCAGCAATGCCCAGGTGGTGGAACTGGTAGACACACCATCTTGAGGGGGTGGCGCCGAAAGGTGTGCGGGTTCGAATCCCGCCCTGGGCACTCGCAGTAGGCAGGGGCCTTCCTGACCTGAACCTCCAGGTGGGTAAGCCCTACGAGGA
>DASRBA010000381.1:0-21751 GCA_035637895.1 Myxococcaceae bacterium | reverse complement strand
GTCCGGGCTGGCCAGGTCGAACGTCTCGAGGCTCACCCCGCGACCATAACGCCGGCCTCGGCGCACAGCGCGATCACCGCCGCCGCCGCCCGCGACGCCGCGCCCGGGCCGCCCAGCTTCGCCCGCACCTCGCGCAGCCCGGAGAGCACGCGTTCGCGGTCGTCCGGGGACCCCAGCAGCCGCTCCACCTCCGCCGCCACGTTCGCCCCGGTGAGATCGCCCTGGAGCAGCTCCTTCACCACCTCCCGCTCCGCCAGCAGGTTCACCAGCGAGACGTGCTTCACCTGGAGCAACATCCGCCCCAGCAGCCCGGTCACCGGCGCCACCCGGTACACCACCACCATCGGCCGCTCCATCAGCGCGGCCTCCAGCACCGCCGTCCCGGATGCCACCACCGCCGCGTCGCTGGCGCCCACCACCTCCGGCGCTCGACCCGCCACCAGCGTCACGCCTCCAGGCACCGGCGCGAACGCGCCTCGCACCACCGCCTCCGGCAACGAGGGCGCCACCGGCACCACCAGCTGCAACCCCGGCCGCCTCGCGCGCAGCGCCGCCGCCGCCTCCGCCATCGCCGGGCCGATTCGCTTCAGCTCGCTCATCCGGCTGCCGGGCAGGAGCGCGACCGTCTCCGCGTCTTCCGGCAGCCCCAGCCTCCGCCGGAACTCCGCCGCCGGGGCCAACGGCGGGACCTGCTCCAGCACCGGGCTCCCCACGTACTCCGCGTTCACCCCGGCGCGCCGGTAGAACGGGACCTCGAAGGGGAGGATGCACAGCATCCGGTCCACCCGCGCGCCCACCTGGTGCACGCGGCCCTGCCGCCACGCCCAGATCATCGGGCTCACGTAGTAGGCGACCTTCACCCCCATCCGCTTCAGCGCCCGGGCCAATCGCAAATTGAAGTCCGGCACGTCCACCAGCAGCGCGCAGACCGGCCTCCGCCGCGCCGCCGCGCGCTCCAGCCCCGCCATCACCGCGAGGATCCGCCGCAGCTTGGGCAGCACCTCCACCACGCCCATCACCGAGATCTCCTCGGCGCGGTAGAGCAGGTCCACCCCCTCGGCACCGAGGCGCGCGCCTCCCATCCCGAAGAAGCGCACCTCCGGCGCGCGGCGCCGGATCTCCCGCACCACCGCGGCCGCGTGCTGGTCTCCAGACGCCTCTCCGGCGACGACGAGGATCTCCGCGGCCATGAACCTCCGGGGCACTAGCCGCCGCGCGCCACGGTGTAAAGTGCGCCGCTCCGGGCAGCAGGGCCCTGCCCGCGGTGTCGACCCCTCGTGAAGACCGTCCTCCTCGCCGATCATCACCCCCCGACGCTGGAGCACCTGCGCGAGGCCCTCATCCAGGCCGGCTACGCGGTGCGGGCCACGTCGGACCCGGGGAAGGCGATGGAGCACGTCCTCGCCGAGCCGCTGGACGCGGTGCTGGTGTCCATCGACTTCCCGCGCCTCTCCGGCCAGCACCTGATCCAGCTGGTGCACGCGAACGCCCAGGCCGGGCACGTGCCGGTGCTCGCCATGGACCACGGCCACCTCGGCCGGCCGCGCGGGGTGGGCGCCATCCTCGACCTCAAGGCCAACGGCTACGTCGCGGACCCGATGAAGTTGGTCGACCTCAAGGCGAAGCTGTCGACGGTGATCGCGGCCTCGGCCCACGCGCGCGCCCAGGCCGGCGGCGGAGGCGGCGTGCAGAGCGTGCTCTCCCGCCCGCCCGTCGCCTCCGGCGAGCTGAAGGGGCTCCCACTCCCGCAATTGCTCTACTCCTTCTACCGGCTGCAGCGCGACGGCATCCTGGTGGTCGCCTTCCGCGACCTCACCCGCCGCATCTATCTCCTCGAGGGTGCGGCGGTCAGCTACGACTCCAGCGCGCGCCAGGATTCTCTCCCCAGCTACCTGGTGGAGAGGGGAGCGATCACCAACGACCAGGCCAACGCCGTCACCCGTTCGATGGCCGGCGGGATGCGGATCAGCACCGCGCTGGCGGAGGCCGGGGTGGCGCTGGGCGGTGACGACCTGCTGGCCCATCTGCGCGAGTACATCCTGGAGAAGACCGCGCAGGTGGTGGGGATGCGCGACGGCCGCTACGCTTTCTACTCGGGCGTGGAGTTCGATCGCGAGGTGGCCAAGATCGACATCCCGCCGCTGGCGCCCATCCTCGAAGGAGCGCGGCGCGCGTTCCCGTTCAAGGTGTTCGTCCAGCCGCTGCGCATGCGCGGCGGCGAGCTCCCCGCCCGCACTCCGGCGTTCGGCCACGACCTCCCCACGCTCGGGCTGGACACACGGGACCTCAAGATTGCCATGCAGATGAACGGGCGCATCCCGCTCCGGGAGCTGGTCGCCCACGGGCGCGGCGAGCTGCGCGAGACGTGCAGCCTGCTGTGGTTCCTCATCCTCTGCGGCGCCGCGAAGCTCTCCCCCAGGCCGGCCGCCACCGGCGAGGCGGAGGCCGCCTACGCCGCCAGCGAGCGGATCGCCCCGCGCAAGCGCAAGCCGCTGCCGCCGGAGAAGCTGGCCGAGCTGCGCGACGCGGCGGTGAAGATCCTCACCGGCAGCTACTTCCAGGTGCTGGGCCTGGACCTCACCGCGGACACCGAGGCGGTGGAGAAGGCGTTCCAGGAGATCGGCATCCGCTTCCACCCGGACACCTACGCGGAGTGGGACTGCTCGGAGATCCAGGACGTGCTGGACTCCGTGCAGGACAAGCTCTCCGGCGCCTACCGCGTGCTGTCCGCGGAGGAGAAGCGGAAGTCGTACATCCAGTTCCTCGCCTCCCGCGCGGGCACCCGCGTCCCGCCTCTCCACGTGGGCGCGGAGATCGCCGTCAAGCGCGGCGAGCTGGCGATGCGGCGGAAGGACTTCATCACCGCGCGGTTGGCCTTCGAGGAGGCGGTCTCCCTCAACGCCAAGGAGCCGGAGTACTACTCGTACCTGGCCTGGGCCACCTTCCGCGCCGGCAAGGGAGACCGGGAGGAGCGCGCCAAGGCGGCGCAGAAGACCATCAAGAAGGCGCTGGCCATCAACCCCTCCCTGGAGCGCGCGCAGGTCATCTCCGCCATCATGGACATCGACCAGGGCGACGCCGCCGCCGCGCACAAGAAGCTGATCAAGGTGCTGGAGGCGAACCCGGGCTCGCGGCTGGGCAAGGCCGCCCTGCGGAAGGCGCGCCGGTGACCGCGCGCGTCCTGCGGCGGCTGCTGACGTTCAGCCGCCCGCACGCCGGTCTCCTCGCGCTCGCCTTCGCGTGCATGGTGGTGCTGGGCGCCACCACCGGGCTCTACGCGTACCTGATGGGGCCGGCGCTGCGGTTCCTGCTGGAGGGCGGCCGGAGCGGCCTGGGGATGCCGGCGAGGCTCTTCCCCGCGCTCGAGCAGCTGGACCGGGGCACCGCGCTCTGGCTCTTCCCGGTGGCCATCGTCGCCATCGGCGTCCTCAAGGGCCTCTCCTACCTGGGCCAGTTCTACTGGATGGGCCTGTACGGCCAGAAGGTGGTGGGGGACCTGCGGCGCGCGGTGTTCTGGAAGCTCGCCTCGCTCTCGCCGCTGCAGCTGGCGCGCGAGCGCACCGGGGACCTGCTCTCGCGCTTCACCTCCGACGTGGCGGCGGTGGAGGCGGCGGCGACCTACGCGGTGGCGTCCTACCTGCGGGACGGCTTGCAGATCGCCATCCTGGTGGGAGTGGCGCTCTTCCTCGACTGGCGGATCGCCGGCTTCACGCTGCTGGTGCTCCCGCTGGCCGTCCTCCCCGCCGCGCGGCTCACCCGGTCCGTGCTCAGGCGCACGCGCGACGCGCAGGCGCAGCTGGGGGAGATCGCCGCGCAGATCAAGGAGGGGCTCTCCGGGCTGCGCACCATCCAGGCCTTCAACGCCGAGGCCGCCGAGCGCGCCCGCTTCGCCACCCACGCCGGCCGCCACCAGTCGGCGCTGATCCGCGCCGGGTGGGCGCGCGGCGCGGTGCCGGGGGTGATGGAGCTGCTGGCCGCGGGCGCGCTGGCCCTGGGGCTGGGGTACGCGGTGCGCGCCCAGCTCCCGCCCGAGCACCTGGTCTCGGTGCTCACCGCGGTGGTGCTCATCTACCAGCCGGCCAAGGACCTGGGCCGGGTCTCCCAGTTCGCGCTCCAGGCGGCGGTGGCCGGGGAGCGCATCTTCCAACTGCTGGACGCCGATCACCCCGTCCCCCCGGCGACCGGGCTCCCGCGCGCGCGGCGCCTGTCGCGCGAGCTGCGGCTGGAGGACGTCTGGTTCAAGTACGGGGACCGGCCGGCGCTGGAGGGGTGCTCGTTCTCGGCGAAGGCGGGGCAGATCACCGCGCTGGTGGGGCCCAGCGGCGCCGGCAAGAGCACCGTCACCCAGCTCCTCCTCCGCTTCACCCGGCCGGACCGCGGGCGGATCTTCATCGACGGCGAGGACGTTGAGCGCTATGCGCCCGACTCCGTGCGGGAGAGCTTCGCGCTGGTCACCCAGGAGTCGCTGCTGTTCTCCACCACCGTGCTGGAGAACGTCCGCTTCGCGCGCCCGGACGCCTCGCCGCAGGAGGTGGAGGCGGCGGCGCGGATCGCCAGCGCGCACGACTTCATCCAGGCGCTGCCGAAGGGCTACGGCACGCCGGTCGGCGAGCGCGGGGTGGTGCTCTCCGGCGGGCAGAAGCAGCGGCTGTGCCTGGCGCGGGCGGTGCTGGCGGGCGCGCCGGTGCTGGTGCTGGACGAGGCCACCTCCAACCTGGACCCGGAGAGCGAGGCGGAGGTGCGGCGGGCGATGGACGCGATGCTGCGGGGGCGCACCGCGCTGGTGATCGCCCACCGGCTCTCCACGGTGAGGAACGCGGACCTGATCCACGTCATCGACCGCGGGCGGGTGGTGGAGTCCGGCACGCACGCGGAGCTGCTCCGCGCGGGCGGGCTGTACGCGCGGCTGTGGGAGCTGCAGGAGTCGGGCGCGCCGCGTTCGAAGGAGGCGTCCGTCGCGTGATCGGCTCCTTCCTCCGCAAGGTGCTCACGGTGATCGGGCTGGCGCTGCTGGCGCTGGTGGCGGCGCTGATCATCTTCGCGCTCATGGGCCTGAACACCGGCTACCCCAACGCGCCGCGGTCCGCGCGCCCCAAGGGCGTGGTGATGGGCGCCTACCACGTGCACTCCGCGCTGTCGGACGGCTCCGGGACGGAGGACGAGATCGCCCAGGCCGCCGCCGACTCCGGGCTGCAGTTCGTCATCTTCACCGACCACAACCCGACCCAGCTGCACCCGCCGCGCTTCAGCGCCAAGGGGGTGCTGCTGATCGAGGCGGCGGAGCTGACCACGCCGTTCGGCCACGTCGTCGCGCTGGACCCGGAGCGGATCCCGCCGGCGGAGGCGCTGGCCAAGGACCCGGTGAAGGCGATCCGCGACGCCGGCGGCTACGCGGTGCTGGCGCACCCGGTGCAGGCGCGCAACGGCTGGAAGGGCGACCCGGCGTCGGCGCGGCAGGCGATGGGCTTCGAGCTGTACTCGGGCGACACCATGCTGCGGGAGGCGCAGGCGAATCCGCTGTCGCTGCTGCTGCCCGCGGCGGGGACGTACCTGGGCAACTCCATCCACGCGATGGAGATCCTGGTGCAGGAGGACCCGGCGGCGCACGAGAAGCTGCTGGAGCTGTCCGCCCAGGCGCCGATGGTGGCGCTCTGCGCGCACGACGCCCACGGCTTCCCCAGCTACGACGAGGAGTTCACGCAGATGGCGATGGTCGTCCCGCTCGGGGAGGCGGCGGCGATGCCCGCGTCCGCGGGAGACGCGGCGCGCTGGGTCCTGCTCCAGCTGGTGGGGGGCAAGGCCTACTGCACCTTCCGCGCGCTGGGGGAAGGCGCCGGCTTCTCCATCGAGCCGGAGCTGCCCGGGCGGCGGGCGAAGGTGGGGGAGACGTTGAAGGTCAACCTCCCCGCCGAGACGCCCGCCTCCGCCGTCATGGTGGTCTGTCGGGGAGGGTGCGAGGTGCAGAAGGACGGCCGGAGGGTCATGCTGAAGGGGAAGGGGCCGGCGCACCTCGAGGTGATGCGGCGCGCGCCGGGGAAGCTGTTCGGGGCGGAGTGGAAGCCGTGGATCGTCCCCAGCCCGGTGCTCGTCGAGGAGTGAGGTTCTCCAGATGATCGAGCTGCTGCAGGGCGACATCACCGCGCTGGCGGTGGACGCGATCGTCAACGCCGCCAACGCCGAGCTGCGCGGGGGCGGAGGGGTGGACGGCGCCATCCACCGCGCCGCGGGCCCGGACCTGCTGGCGGAGTGCAAGCTCCACCCCGGCTGTCCGACGGGGAAGGCGCTGCGGACGCTGGGCTACCGGCTCCCGGCGCGCTTCGTCATCCACGCGGTGGGCCCGGTGTGGCGGGGCGGCGGCCACGGCGAGGCGGAGCTGCTGGCCAGCGCCTACCACGCCTCCTTCGACGTCGCGCGCCAGGACCCCACCATCCGCTCCATCGCCTTCCCGGCCATCTCCACCGGCGTCTACCGCTTCCCCAAGGACGCCGCGGCGCGCATCGCGCTGGTGGCGATGATCGCCGCGGAGCCGCACTTCGACCGGATCGTCGCCTGCCTGTTCGACCAGGAGAGCCTGGCGCTGTACGGGTCGACGCTGGCGAAGCTACGCGGATAGCTCCTGGACGAAGACCTTCTCCAGGCCCCACGAGAAGAGCGTGGTGTGGGTGGAGAGCAGGCGGGCGCGGGGAGACTCGACCGGGTGGGTGACGGCGATGATCCGCGTCCCCGGCCGGCAGGTCTCCAGCAGCCGCGCGGTGAGGCGCGACTTCGTCTCCTCGGAGAAAGCGCACCAGTTGAGCAGCACGTGGGTGGCCTGGGCGTAGTCCGCCTTCACCGCGTCGCCGCACTCCAGCGTGGCCCCCGCGCGCTGCAGCGCCGGCGCCATCGCCTTGACGTGCGGCTCCCACAGCTCGATGCCGAGCGCCCGCGCGCCCCGGTACCGCGCCGCCAGCAGCGCCCGCCCGCGCCCGGCGCCCACGTCCACCAGCACGGAGCCGCGCCCCACGCCCGCGCGCCCGAGGAGGTAGACGCAGGTGGAGACCAGGACCTCGCCGTACATCAATTCACGCAGCGTCTGGCCGGAGGCCGCCACCACCCGGCGCGCCTCGAAGGAGCGGGGCCAGCGGTACGGCGACCTCCAGAGCTCCGCCCCCCACAGGCGCAGGTAGGCCCACAGCAGGCGGGGGCGCGGGAGCAGCACGGCCGTGTCCAGCAGCCGGCCCACCGCCTCGATGAGGAGGTTCATCGCCCGGATGGCGACCAGCTGGAGCGGCTTCACCTCCAGGTCTTCCAGGTCGTTGCGGGCCGCCTTGCCGGGCGGTGACGCGTCGCTCGCCATTGGGCGCGGGGGAGTGTAATCGGCACCTGGTGCGGCTGCTCTACGTGCTCGCCAGCTACCTGCTGTTCTGGGTGCTCTTTCCGGTGCTCGCGCTCCATCGCAAGACGCGCAGCGGGCTGGCGGAGCGGCTGGGCCTCTACGCGCGCGGGAAGGTCCCGGACGGCGGCGCGCCGCGGATCTGGCTGCACGGGGCCAGCGCCGGGGACCTGCTGGCGCTCTCGCCGATGATCGGCCGGCTGCGCGCGCGCTTCCCCGGCTGCGTCATCATCCTCTCCACCACCACCAACACCGGCTACCTGATGGCCACCGAACGGCTGCGCCACCAGATCGACGCCGCGGTGTACTGGCCGTACGACCTGTGGGGCGCCACCCGCCGCGCCGTCCGCGCCATCCGCCCGGACGTGCTGGTGCTGGAGTACACGGAGATCTGGCCGAACCTGATCCGCGCCGCGCGGCGAGCGGGCGCGAAGGTGGTGCTCACCAACGGGCGCTTCTCGCCGGAGCACCTGCTCCGGTACCGCGCCTTCTTCGCGCTGGTCTCCAACCCCTTGCGCGAGGTGGACCTGCTGCTGATGCGCGAGGACGACGAGGCGGAGCGCGCGCTGGGCCTGGGCGCGCCCCGGGAGCGGGTGCTGGTGACCGGGAACACCAAGTTCGACGCGCTCGCCGCCGCGCCGGCGAAGGAGGACCGCGAGCTGGCGGGGGCGCTGGGGTTGCCGGAGGGCGCGCCGGTGCTGATCGCCGGCAGCACGCACGAGGGCGAGGAGGAGAAGTTGCTGGAGGTGTACCTGCGGCTGCGCCAGGACCACCCGTCGCTGCGGCTGGTGATCGCGCCGCGGTACATCGACCGGGCGCAGCGGGTGCTCCAGGTGGCGGAGCAGCGCGGGCTGCGGGCGGGGCTGCGGTCGAAGGGGAACCCGGAGCGATCGCCGGTGGTGGTGCTGGACACCATCGGCGAGCTGGCGCGCGCGTACCGGCTGGCCACGCTGGTGTTCGTGGGCGGTTCGTTCACCACCCGCGGCGGGCAGAACATCCTCGAGCCCGCGGCGCAGGGGCGGCCGGTGCTCTTCGGGCCGCACATGGAGAACTTCAGGGACAGCGTGCAGGTGCTGGTGGGGAGGGGCGGCATCCAGGTGAAGGACCCGGAGCACCTGCGGCAGATCATCGCCGAGCTGCTGGAGAAGCCGGAGACGCTGCGCGCGCTGGGGGAGCTGGCGCAGGGCGCGGTGCACCAGGTCTCCGGCGCGAGCGACCGCAACGTGGAGCGGATGGCGGCGCTGCTGCTCCCGGCGAGGGTGGAGGCGGGGTGATGCGGATCCTGCACCTGCTGTCGTCGCCGTTCTGGAGCGGCCCGGCGGAGAACGTGGCGCTGCTGGCGCTGGCGCAGCGGGCGCTGGGGCACGAGGCGACGGTGGCGGTGGATCGGCTGCGGACGCAGGTGGCCTCGGAGGAGCCGGCGGTGCCGCGGCTGCAGGCGCTGGGGCCCGGGTTGCTGGACGAGGGCGGCCTGGAGCTGAGCGTGAAGTCGTCGCCGCTGGCGATCGTGCGGGACGCGGCGGCGCTGCGGCGGAGGAAGGGGGTGGACGTGGTGCACGCGCACTTCAGCCACGACCACCTGCTGGCGACGGTGGCGAAGCCGCGGAGGTCGGTGCTGGTGCGGTCCATCCACGCGCCGAGGAGCATCCGGCGGTCGCTGCCGCCCGCGGGCGGGTTCACGGTGCCCAGCGAGGTGGAGCTGGAGCAGCTGGGGAGGAAGAACGCCATCGTGCTCACGCCGTTGCTGGGGCCGGAGTACCGGCCGCCGGGAGACAGGGCGGCGCTGCGGCGGGAGCTGGGGATCGAGGGGCAGCCGGTGGTGGGGATGGTGTCGACGTTCCAGGAGTCGCGGAGGCACGCGCTGGCGATCGAGGCGTTCGACCGGCTGCGGGAGCGGCGCCCGGCGGCGAGGATGGTGCTGGTGGGGGACGGGCAGCTGGAGGGCGAGATCCGGCAGCTGGTGCACCGGGAGGAGCTGGACGAGGCGGTGACGTTCGCGGGGTACCAGCGCGGCGAGGCGTTCGTGCGCTGGCTGCAGGCGATGGATGAGGTGTGGATCCTGGGGCAGGGGAACGACTACTCGGGGCGGGCGGCGCTGCAGGCGCGCGCGTGCGGCGTGCGGACCATCGCCGTCGCCGAGGGCGGGCTCACCCGGTTCGCCGACGTGGCGCTCGACGCGCCCACCGCCGGCCCCATCGTCGAGGCGTCCCTGGGCGGCCAGCGGCGCGACGTCCCGCTGCCGTCCAACGAGGCGACCGCCCGCGAGGTGCTGGCGATGTACGAGCGGGCGCGGACGTGAAGGGTGATGCGCTGGCGCGCGCGGGAACCGCGGAGCCATCGTGTCACTGACCGGTGCGCTCGAGCGGATCTGGTACGCGCCGGAGGGCGCGAATCCATCCTTCGTCGCGCGGTCGCTCGCGCTCCCAGAGCTGGCGTTCCGCGCCGCAGCCTCCGCCCGCAACGCCCTCTACGACCGCGGCGCCCTCCGCCCCGTGCGCGTCGACGGCCCTCGCGTGATCTCCGTCGGCAACCTCACCGTCGGCGGCTCCGGCAAGACCCCGGCCGTGATCCACCTCGCCAACCTCCTCTCCGCCGCCGGCCGCCGCGTGTTCGTCCTCTCCCGCGGCTACGGCCGGCGCAGCACCACGGCCGTCGCCTTCCGCGCCTCGGACGCCCCGTCCTGGAAAGACGCCGGCGACGAACCCCTCCTGATCGCTCGCCGCTGCCCGGCCGCGACCCTGATGGTGGGCGCCGACCGCGCCGCGCTGGCGCAGGAGGCCGCCCGCCGTGGCGCGGAGGTGATCCTCCTCGACGACGGTTTCCAGCACCGCCGCCTCCGCCGCGACCTCGACATCCTCGTCGTCGACGCCTCCGTCGGCTTCGGCAACGGCCGCCTCCTCCCCCGCGGCCCGCTCCGCGAACCCCTCTCCGGCCTCCGCCGCGCCGGCCTCATCTGGCTGGTGGAATCCCTCAACCCGGGTCCGCGCCTCTCCTTCGACCAACCCGTCGTCCGCGTCTCCGTCCGCCCCACGGCGCTCGTCGGCCCATCCGGGGACGAGGAACCCCTGGACGCCCTCCACGGCCGCGAGGTGATCGCCCTCGCCGCCATCGCGCGCCCCGAGCGCTTCGCCGCCACGCTCGAATCGATCGGCGCCCGCGTCGTGGAGCGCCGCTTCCTCCCCGACCACGCGCCGCTGCTCCCGCACCACCTGGAGACCCGCGCCGGCGCGCTCCTGGTCACCACCGAGAAGGACGCCGCTCGCCTCCCCGCCGGCGCGCTCCCCGCCTTCCGCCTCCGCGTCGACGCCCAGGTGACCGACGGGTCCTCCGACCTCCGCGCCGCGCTCGGGCTCTGACCGCTCACCCCGCCGCGATCGTGCGATTCCTCCCCAGCTCCTTGGCCTGGTAGAGCGCCCCATCCGCCGCCCGGAGGATCGACGTCGGGGTGGAACCAGCGCGCGCGCCCGCGACGCCGATGGACGCGGTGACTCCAGGCAGCAGCGCCCCATCCAGCCGGATCTCCAGCGCCGCCACCGACGCCCGCAACCGCTCCGCCACCACCCACGCGTCCGCCTCCGACGCCCCCGGCAAGATGACCGTCAGCTCCTCGCCGCCGTACCGGCACGCGATGTCCCGGGGCCGCAGCGCCGTTCGCAACAACGCCCCCACCGCCCGCAGCGCCGCGTCCCCCGCCGGGTGCCCGTGCGCGTCGTTGAACCGCTTGAAGTGATCCACGTCCAGCATCAACACGCTCACCGGCTGCTGCCGCCGCGCCGCCACCAGCATCTCCTGCTCCAGCGCCACCTCCAGGTGACGCCGGTTGAACAGCCCGGTGAGGGCGTCGACGGTCGACTCGCGCTCCAGCCGCTCCCGGAGCCGTACCCCCGCCTGGTGCTGGTGCAGCGCCACCTCGATCGCCGTGCGCAGCGACCGTTCGCCGAACGGCTTGAGCAGGAACGCCGCCGGGGTGGCCTCCAGAGCGCGCCCGAGCGTCGCGTCATCGGAATGCGCCGTGGCGAAGATCACCGGCACCTCGCTCCGGTCGCGGATGATCCGCGCCGCCTGGATCCCGTCCATCGTCCCCTGGAGCTGGACATCCATCAGCACCAGGTCCGGCGCCTCCGCCAGCGCCTGCCTCAACGCCTCGTCACCCGTCGCCGCGGCCCCGCACACCGAATACCCGAGCCCCCCCAGCATGCGCTCCAGGTCTCGAGCGATCTCCCCGTCATCTTCGACCACCAGGATCCGGGCACCCATCGCCCGACGAATGCAGCAAGGCCAGTGCCATCAGAAAGACCAGCTATGTCTGCGAAACCCGAACGGGTCGGGTTTCACCCAGGCTCACCGCGGGGACGAAAGGCTCTCAGGCCGTCTCGCGCCTGGGCTGCGCCGCGACCGCCGCGTCCTGCGCCCCGCCCGCCGCGAGGGGCGCCACGGTCCCTCCCGCCGCTCCGCCCGACAGGCCGGGGACGAACCGGAACGGGTCCGCCTGCAGCTGCTTCCACATCTCCCGCAGCCGTTCGGTGATCTCCCCCTGGGCGTCCTCCTTCCGCTGCCCCCGCTCCATCCACCGCAGCAGCGCGTGGACGATGTTGTTCTGCCCCGCCGCGAACACGTCCCGGAACTGCTTCTCGTCGTCGAACCAGAGGGTGGTGGGCATCTGGTTGGCGCGTTCGGCCAGCTTCTGCTGCTCCGGTGTCGGCGCCAGCTCCGCCTTCCCGGCCTTGGTGGCCATCCCGTAGATGAGGTTCGCCACCGTCTTCCGGTCGAGGTCCGGGTTGTCCTTGATGCGCTGGTACCCGAGCTGCCGGATGCGCTTGAGGAAGATGGTCGACGTCATCGCCACGAGCGAACCCGCGCGCAAGACGAGCAGCTCCTTCAGGTCTGACCACCTCAGGCTGAAGAGGAAGGCCCGCACGTCGCCGGAGAGGTTGGGGTAGTTCTGGGCCACCCAGGCGCGCGCCCCCCGCCAGCCGTACCACAGCGCCCCGAAGAACAGGCTGGCCACCAGCGGCCCCAGCAGGGACACCGCGATCTCCCACCACGTCGCGTGCGAATGGAGGAGGGTGATCACGTTGTTCACCGCGCCTCCCACCGTGATCGCGCCCAGCAACGCGATGATGGTCACCAGGACCCCGATGTTGATCCCGCGCGAGCGCTTCTGCGCCGGCACGGAATAGATGGCGTCGTTCGGGCGCTGGTCGGTGTCGGAGATGATGACCACGTCGTAGGACTCGCGGTCCTTGGGGTCCATCAGCAGCGCCTCGCTGCCCTGGTTGTCGTAGATGCCGCCGTCCATGAGCGCGAAGCGCGGCGGGATGGACGGCGTCTCCGGTACCGCCCCGGGGAACACGAAGTCGGCCGGGAACTCCAGCGGCTCGAAGCCCGCCGGGAAGCAGGAGGAGGTCGCGATGACGTCCGCCAGCCGGAGCTGCTTCGCCACGTCGCGGGTGATGTGCCAGTTGGCGTTCCCGATGCGCGCGGCGGGGTTGGAGACCTTCTGGAAGCGGAAGTCGAGGCCGGTGGCGAACTCGGTGGTGTTGAAGATGACGTCGTCCAGGTGCCCGCTGTTGGCGAAGATCTCCCCGAACAGCGCCCCTCCCAGCAGCTCGTCGTAGACCTCGGAGGCGCTGCAGATCAGGTCGCGGCGGTGGCTCTGCGCTTTGCGCTTGCTGGCGGAGTGCTCCTTGAGCGCGCGCTCGATGACGTTGTTGCGCACCAGCCAGCCGGCCAGCGCGGGGACGATCTCCTCCGCCCGCTTCCCCCGGCTCACCTGCAGCACGTAGTAGGCCCCGGTGATCGTCCCGCCGGAGACGGTGGAGAGCCCCTTCACCCGGTCCAGCAGCTGCAACCGGCCCAGCATGTCCAGCACGCCCAGGTGAAACCCCGAGGCGCGGTACCCGCCACCCGAGAACGCCAGCCCGATGCTCTTGATCTTCCGCTCCGCCACGTCTTCCTCCGGCCCTGGAAGGGAAGCCCGCGACGGTAGCCGCGGGCTCAGGACAAACTCCAGCAACGCTCAGGGCGGGGCGGTCAGCTCGGCCGGGCGGCGGGCAGCGAGGCCCCCGTCTCCTCCCGCGCGGCGGAGACCAGCGCCACCACCAGGAACCCGACCACCACCACGCAGCCCGCCCACTTCGGCCAGGAGAACGCCGCGGTGAACGACGGCCACGAGCCCAGCCCCTGCCCGCGCTTGGCGAAGCCGACCATCTGCAGCAGCCCCACGTTCTCCACCGCGTCCAGCGCCCCGACCGCGAGCGAGAGCCAGGCGCAGCTGCCGCCCCACGACTCGTACCACCCGCCGCGGCGCGCGAACGCCAGGGAGGCGATGGAGAGCGCGGCCACGTAGCCGGCGATGAGGCCGTAGTCCCACGCCACCGCCTCCTCCGCCTGGCCCAGCACGCCCGCCTTCGACCACGCCGCCAGCACGGCCTCGGCGTCCCAGGGGTCGGCCTCCAGCTTGACGATCCCCTCGCCGGTGTTCCGCAGCGCCTGGCGCCCGCGCGCGGCGGCGACCAGCCCGGCGTTCACCGCGGTGAGCAACAGGAAGAGTCCGGCCACCACCAGCCAGTGCTGCTGAGCGACGCGCCACAGAGGATGCCCGCGCGGATTCATCGCGACATCTTCGCAAGCGGCGCCTAGGCTTCAACCTCTTTGGCCATGGCGGGCGGTGACCCACATTCTTCCGCCGACGAGGCGCTGGCGCGCGCCGAACGGCTCGTCCGGGAGGCGGAGGCCGCCGCCGAGCGGAAGGCCCCATCCGGCGTCGCGCCCGACCCGGCGACCACCGCCAAGGTATGGGAGGCCGTCGAGGCCCTGAAAGCGGTGCGCTCGGTGGCGTCCCGCACCCAGGCCGAGCGCGGCCGCCGCTCCCCGCTCTACGCCCGCGTGGTGGAGGCGCTGCGCAAGGGCGGCTGGTGGGCGGAGGCGCGCCGGATGGCCGCGCACCTGCGCTTCGACCGCGACCCGCAGCCCAGGGAGCGCGCCGGGCTGGCGGAGGTGGTGAAGGAGGCCGGCGAGCAGCTGAAGGTCGGCGCCCTCCCGAAGGAGTGCAACCTGGTGATGAAGGGCGGCATCACCAGCGGCGTGCTCTACCCGCGCGCGCTGGCCACGCTCGCCCGCCAGTTCACGTTCCGGCAGATCGGCGGCGCCTCGGTGGGCGGGGTGGCGGCGGCCGGCGTGGCGGCGGCGGAGTACTCGCGCCAGCACTTCCCCAACGAGGCCACCAACCAGGGCTTCGAGGGCCTGGAGAAGATGGCCGACGAGCTGGGCGCCACCGAGCCCACCACCGGCCGCTCCAAGCTGCTCTCCCTCTTCCAGCCGCAGGTGGAGACGAAGCCCGCCCAGGACCTGCTGCTGGCGGTGCTCGGCGCGCGCACGCCGGCCGGCAAGGTGCTGTCGGGGCTCTTCTCGATGCTCAAGGCGGAGCCGCTCCCGGCGATCGCCGGGCTGCTGGTGGGCGGGCTCCTGGCGTGGGAGGCGTCCGCCCAGGACCGGTCCTTCCTGGTGACGCTGGCGATGCTGGGGGCGTTCGCCTCCATCGCGCTGGGCGTCCTCGGGTCGGCGGTGGCGTTCGGGCTGCGCGCCCACCGCGCCATCGTCGCCAACCGGTACGGCGTCTGCGCCGGCTTCTCCGACAAGGAGCGGCCGGAGGCGCTCACCGCCTGGATGACCGGCCTGTTCGACCGGCTGGCCGGCCTGAGCGATCACCCGCACCCGCTGACCTTCGGCGACCTGTGGGGCGAGGACGAGCGGAACAAGCGCATCGAGCTGCGGGTGATGACCAGCAACATCACCTTCGGCCACCCGTACCAGCTGCCGTTCCTGGAGGAGTACGAGAAGCTCCCGCCGCCGGCGGCCACCCGGCCCTTCATCCCCAAGTGGTTCTTCTTCAAGCAGTCCGACTTCGCGGAGCTCTTCCCGGATCGCGTCTGCGAACAGATGGAGTTCCACGGCGAGCAGAAGCTCCAGCGGCTGATGGCCGTGCCCAGCCTGGACCCGCGCTGGAAGAGGGCGCTGCCCCGCTTCCAGGAGGAGGGCTACCTCCCATTCCCGGACGGGCGGGACCTGCCGGTGGTGGTGGCGGTGCGGATGGGCCTGAGCTTTCCGGCGCTGCTGAGCATGGTGCCGCTCTACGCGGTGGACGAGTGGCAGGCGGGCGACGACCTCCGGCTGGACCGGTGCTGGTTCTCGGACGGCGGCGCGTGCAGCAACATGCCCATCCACTTCTTCGACACGATCATCCCGGACCGCCCCACCTTCGCCATCAACCTGCTGTACCAGGAGGCGGTGAGCCCGAACGACCAGTCGCAGAACGTGTGGATGCCGTCCAACAACACGCAGGGCCTGAGCGAGCGCTGGAACCGCATCGAGGGCCGCGGGCTGATGGGCTTCCTGGGCGCGCTGCTGGACACCATGCGGACCTGGAACGACTCGATGCAGATGACCGCGCCGGGCTACCGCGACCGCATCGTCCACATCTTCCACACCAGGGACGAGGGCGGGCTCAACCTCACCATGCCCCCGGAGCGCATCCGCCTGATGGGCCTGCGCGGCGAGGAGGCCGGCAAGCGGATCCTCCAGGACTTCGACTGGGACAACCACCTCTGGGTGCGCCTGCGCAGCGTGCTGGGCGTCTCGGACCCGGAGCTGGCGAGGCTGCGCGAGGGCCCGCTGAAGGACCCGGCCGCCCGCGCCCTCTTCGCGCGGTTGCTGGCGGAGCACACCGGCGCGCAGGTCCCCGAGGACAACGCCCCGGTGAGCGGCGCCCAGGCCACCGAGCTGCCCGCGCTGCT
This sequence comes from Myxococcaceae bacterium, assembly GCA_035637895.1. Taxonomy (GTDB): domain Bacteria; phylum Myxococcota; class Myxococcia; order Myxococcales; family Myxococcaceae; genus DASRBA01. The sequence goes on along the minus strand of DASRBA010000381.1, from coordinate 5,584 downwards.
GCACCTCTTCGAGGAGCTGCTGGGCGCCAAGCAGCAGAAGTACGACGACGAGGCCGCGCCGAACCCCGCGCCCGAGCTGCGCGTCCGTCCCCGGCTGTAGCCCCGTCCGTTGGCGCGGGCGGCCCGTTCGTGCGACAACCCGCCGCCTGACGATGCCCTCGGAAGCCCCGGTCCGCGCCCTGCCGTCCCTCGCGTCGCTGGCGCAGCTCTTCCCGCGCCGGCGCGTGCTGGTGGTGGGCGACCTGGTGGCCGACCATTACATCTACGGCCAGACCGACCGCGTCTCGCGCGAGGCGCCGGTGCTGATCGTCAACCACGAATCCTCCGAGGTGAAGCTGGGCGGCGGCGCCAACGCGGCGGCCAACGCGCGCAGCCTGGGCGGTCAGGTGACGGCGGTGGGCGTCGTCGGCCGGGACGAGATGGGGCAGCAGCTCAAGCGGCTGTTCAAGGCCGCGGGGATCTCGCTCCAGGCGGCCACCGCGGAGGGCGTGCAGACGGAGACCAAGACGCGCATCCTGGCCGGCGGGCTGAACACCACCCGGCAGCAGATGCTGCGGCTGGACCGCGGGAACAAAGGGCCGCTCCCGGCGCGCGTGCGGCTGGAGCTGTCGCGGCTGGTGGCGGAGGCGGCGAAGGGCGCGGACGTGGTGGTGGTCTCGGACTACGGCGCGGGCGTGGTGGGTCAGGAGGTGCGGCAGCAGCTGCGGCGGCTGGCGGCGGACGGGCTGGCGGTGTGCGCGGACTCGCGCTACCAGCTGCGCGAGCTGCACGGGCTGACCGCGTGCAAGCCGAACGAGCCGGAGCTGGAGGCGCTCACCGGGCGGCGCATCGGCGGCGAGGCGGACCTGGTGGCCGCGGGGCGCGAGGCGCGCAAGGCGCTGCGCTGCCAGGCGCTGCTGGTCACCCGCGGCCGCTCCGGGATGGCGGTGTTCGGCGAGCGCGGCGACCCGGAGCTGCTCCCCGTCCACGGCGCGGAGGAGGCGGTGGACGTCACCGGCGCGGGCGACACCGTCATCTCCGCCTTCGCGCTGGCGCTGGCGGCCGGCGCGGGCTTCGCGGACGCGGCGCGGCTGGCGAACGTGGCGGGCGGCCTGGTGGTGATGAAGCAGGGCACCGCCACCGTCTCGCGCGCGGAGCTGCTGCGCGAGCTGGGCGGGCGCGCCCCGTGAGCTCCGGTTCCGGCTCTTCCGGTTCCAAGGTCCGTCCGCTGCGCGAGGTGCTGGCGGAGGTGGAGCGGCTGCGGGCGGCGGGGAGGAAGGTGGCGCTCGCCAACGGCGTGTTCGACCTGCTCCACGTGGGCCACGTGCGGTACCTGGAGGGCGCCCGCGCGCTGGCGGACGCGCTGGTGGTGGCGGTGAACACGGACCGGTCCACGAGGCAGTACAAGGGTCCGGGCCGGCCCATCGTCCCGGAGGCGGAGCGCGCGGAGCTGGTGGCCGCGCTCGGCTGCACCGACTGGGTGCTGCTCTTCGACGAGCCCGACGCGCGCGCGGTCATCCGCGCCCTGCGCCCGGACGTGCACGTGAAGGGGACCGACTACACGCCGGAGACCGTCCCCGAGCGCGACGAGGTGGAGGCGTACGGGGGCCGGGTCGCGGTCGCCGGAGATCCGAAGGACCACAGCACCACCGAGCTGCAGCGGCGGCTCGGCGGGAAGCGATGAGCGGGGGACGCGTGCTCGACGAGGAGCTGAAGAAGATGCTGGTCTGCCCCGAGTGCCGGGGCGAGCTGGAGTTCCACGAGGACGTGCAGGAGATCCACTGCCTGAAGTGCCAGGTGCTCTACCGCATCGAGGACGACATCCCGGTGATGCTGGTGGAGGAGGCAAAGCCGCTGGGTGGCTCGAAAATGCGCCAGGGGCGTCAAAGTTCCTGACAGGACGCATGTAGGGGGATGCCCGACAATCGAGCAACCCCATGGTCTCCCCCACTTCGCTCAAGACTTCCGTCGTTCCGGCCACTTCCGGCCCGGTTGCCCAGCCCGCGGCGCCCCAGAAGCCGTCTCTCGTCAACAAGGTTTCGAGCGCCGCCTCGCACGCCGCGGACGCCTTCGCGGGCGCGCTCAACAAGGACCTCGGGGTCCTGGGCAGCGCGGCGCGGAAGGACCTGCTCCACTTCCCGTGGCCCGGCAAGGGCTCCGAGGGCCGGCCCGGGTGGATCACCCGCCAGGACCCGACGCCCACCACCGACGTCACGGACCAGTTCCGCACCCTGAACGCGCAGGCCAGCCACGGCGAGCAGGTGCTCCCGTCCGACGCCGGCAAGTACAAGTACCTCGTCATCGGCGGGCTCTTCGGCAAGCACCTGCCGGGCTACATGGACGAGAACGTGAGCGCGCTGAAGTCGCAGGGCCTGGACGCGCGCAAGGTGAACGTCGACTCCGACGCGTCGGTGGAGAAGAACGCGGAGACCATCCGCAAGGCCATCGAGGCCGCGTCGAAGGACGGCAGCCAGGTGGTGCTGATCGGCCACAGCAAGGGCGGCGTCGACGCGGCGGCCGCGCTCTCCATGCACCCGGAGCTCAAGGACAAGGTCCGCGCCCTGGTGGCCATCCAGTCGCCGTTCGGCGGCTCGCCCATCGCGCAGGACATCGAGACCACGCCCATCATCAAGCCGCTGGTGAACGGGGTGGTGAGCGAGCTGTTCCGGGGCGACCCCAAGAGCGTGAAGGACCTCACCTACGACTCGCGGGAGAAGTTCCTGGCGAAGTACCCGCTGCCGACGGACGTCCCCTCGGTGAGCGTGGCCACCTCGCGCCTGTCGCCGACCTCCATCCTCGGCAGCTCCGAGGAGTACATGAAGGCCCGGTACGGGTTCCCGTCGGACGGGCTGGTGGATCCGGAGGACGCGATCATCCCCGGCTCGCACGTGGTGCGGATCAACGACATGGACCACGCGGAGTCCACCGTCCACGGCGTGCCCGGCTTCTCGCACTACTACCCGAAGAACGTCACCCTGGCGTCGGTGGCGCTGGCGCTGGACGCCGCGCGCGAGCACGACGCCGCCATGGCGCCGAGCGCGGGCTGGTAGTCAGCGCGTCAGCGGGGCTTGGGCGACCAGGCGATCCCGACGCCGAGGTGTGGCGCGGAGCGCAGCGCGCCGAACGACGCCAGCCGGTGCGCGCCGATCTCCGGGCGCAGCGCGAAGCCGCTCTCGCCGAGGAGGATCTCGCAGCCCAGCACCAAGCCGCCTTGCGGGAGGTGATCGCCGTCGCGCGGAGACGCCACGCCCAGCATGTCCAGCGCTCCGTAGAAGCGGAAGCCCGGGGTGAGGCTGTAGTCGGCGGCGAGCGCGGCGTAGAGCGGCAGGCCCGTGGAGGGCTGCACCAGGCCGAACGCGAGCGCCGCATCCCACCGGTCCGTCCGGAGCCACTGCCACTTCGCGTCCAGCCGCGTCCCCGAGGTGGTGGAGACCGGGAAGCGCACGCCCACGTCCCAGCGCTCCCAGAGGCCGGCGCGGATACCCAACTCCATCGAGGGCACGGGGTAGGTGCCGGTCGCGCCGGGCGCGGGCATGGAGAGCGAGCTGAAGCCGGCGCTCAGCTCGTAGGTGCCGGGCGGGACGGTGCGCGCGGTCTGGAACTGGGTGGGGAGGAGGCAGCCGGAGGCGGCGAGCATCGCGGCGGCGGCGATGGCGACGCGGGCGCGCGTCATGGGCAGGTCACCTTCAGGACCTCGGAGGACTGGGTGATCAGGTTGGGCTGCGCGTCGCCGTAGAACCAGCTGCCGTCCGCGCTCCAGGCGTTGGCGCGGGTGACGGTGAGGTTGGCGCCGGTCCACTGCGGGCTGGCGGGTTCGGCCAGGTACGTGAGCCGGCGCTTGTTGGACCCGTCGAGGTCCATCACCCACCAGTCGGTGCCGCTGGTGGCTTCGGCGCTCGTCATCCAGACCACGCGCTGGCCGTCGGGCGTGAAGACGGCGTGCTCGTTGTAGCCGGCGTCGGTGAGCGGGGTGGTCTCTCCGGTGGCGACGTCGAGGAGGAAGATCTGGCTGTTCCACGCGTTCTGCGTGGTCTGGTCGCCGGTGAAGAGGAGGTGCCGGCCGTCGGGCGACCAGTCCGCCATCTCGTGGAAGGCGGGGCCGCCGGGCTCGAAGGTGCGGACGTTCTCCACCCGCGGCGGGTCCTCCTTGAAGTCGGCCACCTTGAGCGCCCAGAAGCCGAAGGCCTGCGCGGGGGTGAAGACGTCCGCGTTGGCGGTCATCTCCGACCAGGCGATCTGCGTGCCGTCGGGAGAGAACTCGCCGGAGATGACGCCGTGCTGCCCGTCCGCCGGGAGGTCGGTGAGCGCGGTGGCGGAGGAGCCGTCCGCGGCCATCACCCAGAGGTCGACGTACACGCCGAGGCCGGGGATGGCGGGGGTGGAGTCGCCCGGGTGGTCCTGCTTCTCCGCGTTGAGGGCGATGAAGCGCCCGGACGGGTGCCAGAAGGGGATGCCGTGGTTGTTGGTGGGGAGGCCGGGGACAGGGTCCACGGTGAGCCCTCGCACGTTCCCGAGGTCGGCGTCCGCGAGGTAGAGGTGGAGGCGGTTGTCGGGGCTGAAGGCGGTGAAGACGACCTGGTCCGTGGGGTGGTGCCAGCTCAGGCCGGAGGCGCCCTGCATCACGCGCTGGACGCTCAGCCAGCCGGCGCAGTTGGTGGCGCCGGGAGGGCGGGAGGGGTCCGGGAGCGACCAGCTGAGCCCACATCCGGTCGCCCAGAGGCCGGCTGCGGCGAGGAGCGCGGCGTGGGTGGAGTGGCGCACGGGCAGGGGAGTGTAACCAGGGGCCGGGGTCGCGCGTTCTGGTTCTGAGGGAGGATGAACGCCATGAAGGTCATCGGACCGTTCGCGCCGTTGCTGCTCCTGGGGGCTGTCGCCGCGGCCCTGGCCTTCGCGGAGGACGCCGCCAAGCCGTCAGCGCCGCCAGAGAAGGGACAGGCGGTGGCTGTCTTCGCGGGTGGCTGCTTCTGGAGCGAGCAGCACGACTTCGACGGGGTGTCTGGGATCGTCTCCATCCGGGTCGGGTACACGGGCGGCAAGGTGCCGCACCCGTCCTACGAGGACGTCTCCACCGGGAACACCGGGCACGTGGAGTCGGTGCGCATCACCTATGACCCGAAGAAGGTCACCTACGAGGAGTTGGTGAAGCACTACTTCCGCCACGTGGACCCGGTGTCCGGGGATGGGCAGTTCTGCGACTTCGGGGACGAGTACCGGCCGTTCATCTTCGTCTCCACGCCGCAGGAGAAGGAGATCGCGCAGCGGGAGAGCAAGGCCGTGGAGGCGAAGATGGGGCAGAAGGTCGCCGTGCAGATCGCCCAGGCCGGCCCGTTCTGGGACGCGGAGGAGTACCACCAGGACTTCGCCCGGAAGAATCCGGGGCACTACTTCGCCTACCGGCGCGGGTGCGGACGCGACGTGCGGCTGGCGGAGATCCAGAAGAAGCTCGACGCGAAGTAGTGAGGTCGCCCTGCGTGGGTGGGTGGACCGCTGCGCGGGTGAACGGGCCGTGCGCGGGTGGGTGGGCCGTGCGCGGGTGAACGGACCGTTACGCAGGTGAATGGGCCATGCGCGGGTGAACGGGCCGTGCGCGGGTGAACGGACCGTT
>DASRBA010000380.1:0-14186 GCA_035637895.1 Myxococcaceae bacterium | reverse complement strand
CACCGACTTCATCGTGATGGTGAAGGACACCTCGTACATGTTCATCACCGGCCCGGACGTCATCAAGACGGTGACGCACGAGGAGGTCTCCAAGGAGGCGCTGGGCGGCGCGCTGGCGCACAACCAGAAGTCCGGCGTGGCCCACTTCGCCGCGGTGAACGAACAGGCCGCCATCCTCCTCACCCGCGAGCTGCTCTCGTACCTCCCCTCGCACAACGCCGAGGACCCGCCGGCCGCGCCCAACGACGACCCGCCCACCCGCACCGAGGACGCGCTCGCGGACATCGTCCCCTCCAACCCGAACAAGCCGTACGACGTGAAGGAGATCGTCCGCGCGGTGGTGGACCAGCGGCACTTCTTCGAGGTGCAGGAGCACTACGCCAGGAACATCGTGGTGGGCTTCGCGCGGCTCAACGGGCGGTCGGTGGGCATCGTGGCCAACCAGCCGGCGGTGCTGGCCGGGGTGCTGGACATCGACGCCTCCATCAAGGCGGCGCGCTTCGTCCGCTTCTGCGACTGCTTCAACGTCCCGCTGATCACCTTCGTGGACGTGCCCGGCTTCCTCCCCGGCACCGACCAGGAGTGGGGCGGCATCATCAAGCACGGCGCCAAGCTGCTCTACGCCTACGCCGAGGCCACCGTGCCCAAGGTGACCGTCATCACCCGCAAGGCCTACGGCGGTGCGTACGACGTCATGGCGTCCAAGCACATCCGCGCGGACATCAACTACGCCTACCCCACCGCGGAGATCGCCGTGATGGGCCCCGAGGGCGCGGTGAACATCATCTTCCGCAACGAGCTGGCCAAGGCCGCCGACCCCGCCGCGGAGCGCAACCGCCTCGTGGCGGAGTACCGCGAGAAGTTCGCCAACCCCTTCAAGGCCGCCGAGCTGGGCTACGTGGACGAGGTCATCCGCCCGGAGCAGACCCGCCCCAAGCTCATCCGGGCCCTGGAGATGCTCAAGGACAAGCGGCAGGACAACCTCCCGCGAAAGCACGGGAACATCCCGCTCTGAGCACCCGGCGTATCCAGGGCGTACTCAGGGTCGAACCTTGAGTCACCCCAGGATGCCTACATTTCAGGAGAAACAACCAGGTTCGTTGTGCGAGAATCTAAGTGTCTGGGGCTGAAGTACTCACAACCTCCTTGTAACGCAGTGACTTTGCTGCGTTTGCACGAGAAGCCCCATGACCCTGAGCGTCAACTCGACAGCCGCGCCTGCCCTCCCGTCGTCGCCCGCAGGTGGACTGCCGTCGGGAGCGGCTGAAGCGGCGCCGTCCGGGGTCCCGCAGGACGTCTGGGACGTGGCCTCGCAGGCCAAGCAGTTCGCCGACCAGCAGAAGGCGGCCCAGTCCGGAAAGAAGAAGAAGAAGGGGAAGGCTCAGACCGTCCCCTCGCCCTTCAAGGGCGCGCCGCAGGGGACGCCGCTGCGGTCGATGGTGCCGGGCGCGGCGATGAGCGTGAGCAAGAACGGCTATCCGGTGGGGACCACCAAGGCCGTGAACGGGATGGTGGAGCTGCCGGGCATCGGGTGGATCCCCGAGCCGGCGAAGGCGGGGAAGAAGGGCGCGGTGAACCTGAAGATTGGCAAGGACCGGATGCTCTGCGTCGAGAAGAACAAGGACGGGACGATCTCGGTCAAGGAGAAGAAGGTGAAGAGCGGAGGGCTGTTCGGGAAGATCAAGCAGGCGGTGGGCATCGCGCTCGCGGTCGCCTCCGTGGTCTTCCCCGCCCTCGCGCCGGTGGCCATCGCCTACAACGTCGGGATGGGCGCGTACGAGATGAGCCAGGGCAACTACCTGGGCGGCGCGCTCCAGGTCGCGGGTGGGCTGGCGGGCGGCGCGGGCGCCGTGGCCAACGCGGCCACCGCGGGTTCGACGCTGGCGAACACGGCGCAGACGGTGGCGTCGCTGGGGAAGGTGGCGGTGGCGGGCGCCAACGCGGGACAAGCGGTCTACCAGGGCGTGAAGAACGGAGACGTCCTCGGGGCGCTCGGCGGCGTGGCGGGCGCGGTGGGCGGCAACATCGGCGACGTGCCCGGCATCGACGCGGGGACCGCGAACGCCATCGCCAACGGCGCGAAGGCGGTGCAGGGCGGGGTGACGGTGGCGCGCGGCGCGCAGGCGGGGAACCTGGCCGCGGTGGGCGCGGGCCTGGGTCAGACCGCGAACGCCGTCAACGACATCACCCCGCTGCCCAAGGGCGTGCTCACCGCCGCCAACCTGGCGCCGGCCGCGGGCAACGTCATCGACGGCCTGCGCAACGGGAACCTCCAGCAGATCGGCGCCGGCGCCAAGCAGGCGGGCGACGCGCTGGGCGTGACGGACGCGGCGTCGCAGATCTTGAAGAACAAGCTGAACATCATCGGATGACGCACTCGTAGAACACCAAGGAACCACACCACCATGCCCCCCTGGATGATCGTCGCCGCCCTCGCCGCCGCCCTGATGTTCATCGTGGGCGTCTACGCGCGCATCAACGCCACCCTCGCCCGCCGCCGCGCGCCGCGGGCGCTGGCCCTGGTGCGGGAGGCCCTGGCGCGGCGGGTGCCGGACGAGGCGTGCCGACTGCTCCCGTCCGCGTTCTACATGCCGATCTCCGGGCGGTACTCGCCGGAGGACGCGGGGGTGGCGCTGGGGCTGCTCTCCGCGTTCGAGGAGACGATGGGCACCTACCGGCTGAGCGCGGCCATCATCACCCAGGACCTGCGCGAGGCCCTGGAGCGCTGCGCCCGCCGCGGCACCCGCGTCCCCTGGCGCCTGATCGGCCCCTTCATGAGCGTGCTCTGGTCGGCGTCCGTGCCGGGCGCCCCGCTGCCGAAGATCATCCGCGAGGCCGCCGCGCGCGCCGCCCAGCAGGAGGGGGAGCTCTGGGAGGACGAGGACGACCTGCAGATGGCGGAGATCCTCCCGCGGGCCATGGCCCCGGTGGGAGCCGGCCTCCCGCCCGCCACCATGCCCCTCTCCGGCACCCGGAGGAACGGCGGTCGCTCTCGCGCCGCGCGGCGTTAAAGCGCCGGGCAAGGGAGCCTCGACACCTGGGGTGAGCCGCACACCGACCCTGGGTGGGCACCGACCTGCGCCCGGCCTGTGGCAGGATTCACCCGCTCCATGGCGCGCATCCTGCGAGCTTTCATCGAGGACCCGCGGCAGTGCTCGTACCTGCGAGAGCGCAGGGCCGCGCTGGCCCACGAGATCATCCTCGACATGACGCCCGCCGAGTGGGAGCAGCGGCTGGCGCGCGGGTGGCGGCGCTTCGGCCCGGTCTACTTCCGCCCGGCGTGCGCGGGGTGCCTGGAGTGCGTGTCCATCCGCATCCCCGCCTTCGAGTTCCAGCCCTCGCGCAGCCAGCGCCGCGCCCGCCGCGACTGCGCGCACCTGCGGGTGGTGATCGGCCCGCCGCAGGTGACCGAGGACCGGATCCAGCTGTACCACGCGTGGCACCGCTTCCGGGAGCACGAGCGCGACTGGGAGCCGTCGATGCTGGACGTGGAGACGTACGCGGCCCAGTTCGCCTTCCCGCACCCGTGCTCGCGGGAGGTGGCGTTCTACGAGGACCGCAAGGGCCACCCGCCGCGGCTGGTGGGGGTGGGCCTGTGCGACGAGACGCCCTCGGCGTGGAGCGCGATCTTCTTCTTCTACCACCCGGACCTGGCGGACATGGGGCTGGGGACGGCGAACGTGGTGAAGCAGATCGAGATTGCCCGTGCCCGCGGCATCCCCCACGTGTACCTGGGCTACAAGGTCGAGGAGTGCCCGTCCCTCCAGTACAAGAGCCGCTTCCGCCCGCACGAGCTGCTGGAGGGGAGGCCCGCCCTGGAGCAACCGGCCCGGTGGGTGCGCCGGTCCCCCCTGGACGCGGGGGGCGACTAGCCGGCCGCGCGCGCGTTTGGCAGACTGGTCGGCGGTCTCCTTCGAGAGTGACGTGAAGCAGCAACGCCTGATCCTCTTCTGTTCGGACGTGGACGTGGATCTGGAGGAGATCCACCGGGCCCTGGGCGCGGTCTGCGACCAGTTGGACGCGTCCGCGCTCGAGGTGGACGAGATCGAGGGCCCGGAGGCGCTCACCGCGGCGGGCTGGACCACGGTGGCGGTGCGGCCCGGCCGCGGGAGCGACGGCCTGGGCGCGGTGGAGAAGAACCTGGACGCGCTGGCCCGCGCCTGCGCCACCGCGCTGCGAGAGGACGTCCTCGCCGTCTACCTGGACCACGTGAACGGGTCCGCGCGCGCGTGCCTCCAGTCGCCGGGAGGATTCCCCCGCTCCATCGACGGGGAGATCTTCCACGTGCTGCGCCAGACCGCCACCTGGGTGGAGGCGGACGCGGTGCAGATGATGCGCTTCTTCGCCCCGCCGGCGCGGCCCAACGAATTGCAGGCGCAGGCCGCGGAGCTGTCCGACGTGGGGGTCTCCGGCGAGGAGAAGGACCTCGACCCCGAGCCCGACGACGAGGACCGCTTCGTGGAAGGGAAGTTGAAGTCGGCGAAGGAGTGGATGGAGCGCTACCGGGCCTCGCGGAAGCCATAAGGGCGCGCGTCCGCGAAGTCAGGCCGGCGGCTCGCCGTGCGGCAGCCGCTACCGCCGCTCAATCGCGGCGCAGCCACGCGGCGACCGGTTCGCGGCGCTTTACCGCCGGCGCCCCGCCTGGCGGCCCTGCGGCATCTCCGTGAGCGAGTCGTCGTTCTCGTCCTTGCCCGGCTCCGGCTTGGCCGCGGGGGCGGAGGGCTTCGAGGGCGCGCTCGGGTGGCCGGGTTGGCCCACCAGCGGTTTCCAGCCGACGCTCGGGGGCGCCCCGTCCTGCTCGGTGAGCGACTGGAGCGCCCAGGGCGGGAGGTCCGCCGAGGACATCGGGATGGTGGGCGGCGACTCCACGGGCGGGCGGTGCACCGCGGGCGCGGGGCGGCCTCCGGGCGGCGAGCTGACGCGCGCGGGCGCCTCGGCCGGCGTGGTCTTGGGTCGCGACTTGCCCTTGCCGCTCCGGCTCCGGCCCCCCACCAGGTCGGCCAGCTTCTTCGGCGAGGGCGGGATGAGCGGGGGGATCTCCGTGAGGCGCTCCGCCTTGTTGGGCTTGACGGTCTGCGGCCGGGCGCTGGGCCCGGCGCAGCGCTCCACCCACCGCGCCAGCGCCTGCTGCCCGTGCGGGTACGGGGCGTAGGCGCCGTCGATCGCCATCAGCCGCCGCCGCACCTCCGCGCCCGCGGCGGGCCGCTGCGACGGCTCCAGCGCGCACAGCTCCGCCACCAGGTCGTCCAGCGTGCGCGGCACGTCCTTGCGGATCTCCGAGGCGCGCGGGATGCGCGGGAAGATGCCCTGCTCCAGCGAGACGTCCGCCTCCTTGCCGTACACCGGCCGGCCGGTGAGCGCCTCGAAGAGCGTCAACCCCAGGGCGAAGAGGTCGGAGCGGCCGTCGATGGCGCGCTCGGCGATGATCTGCTCCGGGGCGGCGTAGCGGAGCTTGCCGTAGAAGATGTCGGTGCGGCCGGTGGCCACCCGGTTGGCGGCGTTGGCCACGCCGAAGTCCGCCAGCTTCACCTCGCCGATGCGCGAGAGGAGGATGTTGGGCGGGTTGACGTCGCGGTGGACGAGGTTGAGGGGCCGGCCCTTGGAGTCCAGCTTGCGGTGGATGAAGTCCAGCGCGTACGCCAGCTCCGCGCCCAGGTAGCTCACCACCTCGAAGGGGAGCGGTTCCCCCGCGCGCGAGAGGAGGCGGTTGAGCGGCAGGCCGTCCACGTACTCCATCGCCACGATGAAGGTGTCGCGGAAGCGCCCGCAGTCGTAGACCTGCACCACGTTGGGGTGGATGAGCGAGGCGCACAGCCGCGCCTCCTCCCGGAACATCTCCATGAACACTTCGTTCTGCGCGAAGGTGGGGAGGATCCGCTTGATCGCCACCGGCTTCTGGAAGCCGCCCTCGGGGCAGTAGGTGCCGTGGTAGACCTCCGCCATCCCGCCCGAGCCCAGCTTCTCGTGGAGGTAGTACTTCCCCATCAGGTCCTGCTCGCGGATGGCGGCGAGGTTCTCCTCCGTCTTGCGGATGTAGTGGCGGGCCAGCATCCAGGCGAAGCCGCCGGAGAAGACCAGGCACGCGGCGCGCATCAGCGCGTGCGGCCAGCGCAGCTCCACCACCGCGTCGGGGGGGAGCTTGGGGAGGATGAGCGCGAAGTAGACGAACAGCCACTCCGCCGCCGCCACCGCGCCCGAGACGAGCGAGAGGGTGGGGTTGGCGCGCAGCGCGGTCACCACCAGCACCGCCCCCCAGATGATGTGGGTGGGCGTCATGTGCGCGTACTGCGGGTCCTTGAGGAGGGCGATCTGCAGGAGGATGACGTAGGGGATCGAGATCTCGATCAACACGTTCACCCAGGTGATCGCCGGGTGGTACCAGCCGCGGCGGAAGGCGCGGAGCAGGATGGCGTGGTGGATCATCAGCGCGAGGATGACCGCGTTGATCGCCAGGGGCAGCGTCCAGCTCTGAAAGGTCCCCAGCAGGGTGACGAAGGGGATGGCCGCGGCGCAGGTCCACACCAGCAGGCGCGAGATGGAGGCCTCGCGGAGCGGCGAATCCGCGCGCAGCGATTCGCGCAGCATCTGCAAGGGGGGCCGGGTGATCTCCTGCGAGCTCCGCGGCTCCTTCAACGGTGTGGCCACGGACGCACGATAGCGCGCTAGTGACGGGAGCGCGTGGGGGAGGGGCTCTGGAGGAGGGCCACGGCCTCGGCGCGGGTGGCGTCCGCGGACCAGCGGGTCCGGGTCACCAGCGCCTCGGCCTCGGAGCGGCGGCCGGCGGCGACGAGGAGCCGCACCGCCTGGAGCGCGGTGGCGTCGGACGGGTCGCTCCGGTGGGCCTCGACGGCGTGATCCGCGGCGCGGCCCGAGACGCCGAGCTCCTCGAAGATGCGCGCCAGCAGCGCGGGGTCGCGGTCCTGGTCTGGCTCCGGCAGGACGGGCTGCTGGTGGGAGACGTCGTGGAGCTCGCGCATCGTGTCCCGGAGGGCGTCCCGGTGGGCCGCGCCCACGTCGTCCGACTCCAGCGCCTGCTCCCACATCTGCTGCCGGAGGCGCGTGAGCTGGCGCTGGATCCGCTGCTCGGCGGCCAGGCGGATCCACCCCCCCACGGAGCGGAGCGAGAGGAAGGCGAACATCACCGCGGCGACCCAGCCCCAGAGGAGGAAGCCTCCCACCGCGGCGAGGGCGCCCACCACCGCGCCGGCCTGGAGGGCGAGCACCTTCCGCCGCGGGCCCAGGAGCTCCTCGAGGACATGCCCGCCGTCGAGCGGCGGCACCGGGAGGAGGTTCACCGCACCCCAGAAGACGTTCGTGAGCAGGAGGGCGCGGACGGCGAACGAGGGCGGGAGGAGGAGGTAGGGCCCCAGCGCCAGCAGGCCCAGCAGGAAGCCGGCGCCCGGCCCGGCCAGGGTGACGAGGATGCGCCGGCGCGCGGTGGGGAGCCCGGAGTGGTAGGTGAGGCCGCCCAGCCCATAGAGGCGGATGGCGGCGCCGGCGCCAAAGAGGCGGGCCGCCAGCGCGTGGCCCAGCTCGTGGACCAGGATGGAGGCGAAGACCACCGCCGTCCACGCCAGCGCGGTCCAGAGCGACGCGCGGAAGGCGATCAGCGGGACGAAGAAGAACCACGGCTCGACCGAGACCGGGAACGGCCCCAGCCGGAACCGGAGGCTGAGGGAGGCCGGCGGCAGCAGTGGCGGGTCCTGGGCCATTCGAGGCAACGATAACAACCAACCAAGACGGATTACCGGAACTGGCCGGGAGTGGCCATTCGAGCAGCCGTTGCTTATAAGTAACGCTGGGATACCCGATGCGACCCAAGACGGGCTTTGACCGTTGGTTCGAAGAACAGATGAGAAACCCGTCTTTCGCAGCCGGGTACGCGAGGGACCGGAAGGTCATCGATGAGATCGACGCCCTCGTGAACCAGCTCGATCAAGCCCGCATCGAATTGGGCATGACGAAGGGTGAGCTCGCCAGGCGCGCCCAGAAGCTCCCGGCCTATGTGCGGCGCTTGTTGCTGGCCAAGGGGAGCAACCCGACGCTCCGCAGCACCGTGGAGCTCGCTCGCCATCTCGGGCTTCGCCTCAAGTTGGTACCGCTGGAGACGGGTCGACGGACGGTGCGCAGCATCGCCGCAAAGCGGGCTTCCGCGAGTCATGACGCCACCGGCCGAGGGACGCGAGAGCGGAAGCGCCCTCCCAAGGTTCGCACACGTTCGTAGTCGCTCTTCGTGAAGGTGGTGCGGAAGGCTTTCTCCATTCCGCACAAGACGATCAGACTGGGTCCCTTCAGCCCGGCGACCTCTCCCGGGTTCTCCAGCAGACAGAACAGTCGGTAGTGGCGGCGCTGGGGACCATCGATCCGGATCTCGTAGTACCCGGCCATCTCCCCGTGCATGGCTTCCCAGTAGCCACCCCCTCTGAACGCCGGAGGCGGAGCGGCAGCGACTGCGTCCAGCACCGCGAGGAATTTGCGGCGGACGGACTCCGGACATCCATCCAGAAAACCGCGGGCCGGCACTGACTCGGCCGAGGAGCCCTGGCTTGCATCGCGGAAGAACTCAATGAACCACCGCGTGGCCGCTCGTGAACGGCTATTGCCCCTTGGTCCCACGGTTCCCACCGGAGCTCGCAGCCGGGGCGAGCGGAAGAGACTCGATCCATTTCGCGAGGCGTGCCGCCTCTTCCGGCGTGAGATCCACCGGCAACTCCAGCTCGATGGGGACCTCGTCACGCACGATGTTCCGCCACGTGCGCATCGGAATGGACGCTCCATCACTCACTCCTGCGTCCACGTCGCGATCGATGTCCACCGGCTCTCCGGAGGCGGCCCGACCCACGGCGATCATCGAGACTCCCCAGCGAAACCGCGACGGTTGCCCACGACGGCCGACGATGAAGTCACCGAAGCCATCCTTCTCGAAGAGGCGAAGGACGTCGATGACGGCGCCGCGACCTAATCCAGTACGTTGGCAAAGCGCATCGACGGTCGAGAACTCGGCATTGCGCTCGCGGCTCGCCAAATAGTCGGCCACCAAGCGGAGATGGTCGTCCTGTTGATAGAGCAGGCGCAGATGAGCGTTCTCGTCCTCACCGCGTCGCTGCCTTGAATTACCCTCTTCATGCGCCATAGCAGCCAATCATGTTATATCTTATTTTCGTTAATATGAGTCTTATCTTAATCCTCTTCTGGCGTCCCGTCAACCGACGGACCCCGCCTTCGTCGCTGGCGCACCTCCAAGGCAAGCGCTAAACGACCCCGTCCATGGGGAAGATCCGCAAGATCCTCGTCGCCAACCGGGGCGAGATCGCCATCCGCGTGATGCGCACGTGCAAGGAGCTGGGCATCGCCACGGTGGCGGTGTTCTCCGAGGCGGACCGCTCCGCGTTGCACGTCCGCCACGCGGACCAGGCGTACTGCGTGGGTCCGCCGCCCTCCCGCGAGAGCTACCTCGTCCAGGAGCGCATCATCCAGGCCGCGAAGGCCTCCGGCGCGGACGCCGTCCACCCCGGCTACGGCTTCCTCTCCGAGAACGCCTCCTTCGTGCGCGCCTGCGAGAAGGCGGGCCTCACCTTCATCGGCCCGCCGGCCTCCGCGATGGACGCCATGGGCGAGAAGACGCGCGCCCGCGCCAACATGATCAAGGCCGGCGTCCCGGTCGTCCCCGGCACCACCGACCCCATCGCCTCCCTCGAGGAGGCCCGCGCCTACGCCCAGAAGATCGGCTTCCCCATCATGCTCAAGGCCGCGGGCGGCGGCGGCGGCAAGGGCATGCGGCGGGTGGAGTCCGCCGCCGACATGGACTCCGCCTGGCGCGGCGCCAAGTCGGAGGCGATGAGCTCCTTCGGCAACGACGCCGTCTACATCGAGAAGTACCTGGACCAGCCCCACCACGTGGAGATCCAGGTCTTCGGCGACGCGCACGGCAACGTCATCCACCTCAACGAGCGCGAGTGCTCCGCCCAGCGCCGCCACCAGAAGGTCGTCGAGGAGACGCCCTCCCCCATCCTCACCCCGCAGCTCCGCGCCGCCATGGGCGAGGTGGCGGTGAAGGCCGCCCGCGCCGTCTCCTACGTCGGCGCCGGCACCTGCGAGTTCCTGGTCGACGTCCACCGCCACTTCTACTTCCTGGAGATGAACACCCGCCTCCAGGTGGAGCACCCGGTCACCGAGTGGGTCACCGGCCAGGACCTCGTCGCCTGGCAGATCAAGGTGGCGGAGGGCGAAAAGCTCCCGTTCCTGGAGCCGATCCCCCCGCGCGGCCACGCCATCGAGTGCCGCATCTACGCCGAGGACCCGGCGCGCGGCTTCCTCCCCTCGCCGGGGAAGATCGAGACCCTCCGCGTCCCCGGCGGGCCCAACGTCCGCGACGACGGCGGCGTGTACCCCGGCTACACCGTCCCCAGCTTCTACGACCCGATGATCTCCAAGCTCTCCGTCTGGGCCCCCTCCCGGCTGGAGGCCATCGCCCGCATGAAGCGCGCCCTCTCCGAGTACATGGTGAAGGGCATCACCACCAACGTCCGCTACCTCCTGGCCATCATGGACGCCCCCGAGTTCGTCGCCGGCGACTACGACACCGGCTTCCTCGGCCGCGCGCACCAGTCGCTGCTGGGCGCGGCGGACCCGCGCCTGCGCGAGGTGGCGCTGCTCGCCTCCGTCGTCTACCGCCACCAGGTGGACCGCGCCCGCGCCGCCCAGATCCAGGCCCCGCGCGCCTCCGCCACCACCAGCCGCTGGCGCCGCTTCCCCGGCCGCCGCTGATGAAAGCCCCGCCCATGCGCTACGTCGCCAGAGTCACCGGAGACGCCGAGCCGACCTCGGTGGACATCGAGACCCTCTCCGAGGGCCGCTACGCCGTCACCCTCCGCGGCCAGCGCCACGAGGTGGACGCCCTCCCGCTGCCGCAGGGCGCGGTGGGGATGCTGATCGACGGCGAATCCTTCAGCGTCGAATTCGAGGACCACGGCGACGAGGTGGCGGTGCTGGTCCGCAACCAGGTCACCGTCATCGACGTCGCCGACGACCGCCGCCTCCGCCTGCGCGCCGGCGCCGCCCAGTTCAAGGCGGAGGGCCCGCAGGTGGTGTGCGCGCCCATGCCCGGCAAGCTGGTCAAGGTGCTGGTGAAGGTGGGCGACGAGGTGAAGGAGGGGCAGGGGCTGGTGGTGGTGGAGGCGATGAAGATGGAGAACGAGCTGAAGAGCCCCAAGGCCGGCAAGGTGGCGGAGCTGCCGGTCAAGGAGGGCAGCCTGGTGGAGAACAACGCCCGGCTCGTGGTGGTCGAATGAGCGCCTCTGACTCCGACTCCGGCTCCGGCGACGTCAAGGCCGCGCGCCTCCGCTGGGAGCAAGGCCGCAAGTCGAAGGAGCGCCGCGCGTCGTTCACCACCTCCAGCGGCGTAGAGGTCCGCCCGCTCTACGGGCCGGACTCGGCGCCCGCGGAGACCTACGCCCGGAAGCTGGGCTTCCCCGGCGAGTACCCGTTCACCCGCGGCGTGCAGGCCACCATGTACCGCGGCCGCCACTGGACGATGCGCCAGTACGCCGGCTTCGGCTCCGCCGAGGAGTCCAACCAGCGCTACCACTACCTGCTCCAGTCCGGGCAGACCGGCCTCTCGGTGGCGTTCGACCTGCCCACCCAGATGGGCCGGGACGCGGACCACCCGCGCGCCCGCGGCGAGGTCGGCAAGGTGGGCGTGTCCATCAGCTCGCTGCGCGACATGGAGGTGCTGCTGCGCGGGCTGCCGCTGGGCGAGGTCTCCACCTCGATGACCATCAACTCCACCGCGTCCATCCTGCTGTGCCTCTACGCGGCGGTGGCGGAGAAGAACGGCGTGCCCATGGAGCAGCTCCAGGGCACCGTCCAGAACGACATCCTCAAGGAGTACATGGCGCGCGGGACGTACGTGTACCCGCCCGAGCCGTCCCTGCGCATCGTCACCGACCTGTTCGCCTTCTGCGCCAAGAAGGTCCCGCGCTGGAACCCCATCTCCATCAGCGGGTACCACATCCGCGAGGCGGGCTCGACCGCGGCGCAGGAGATCGCCTTCACGCTGGCGGACGGGGTCACCTACGTGGGCGCCGCGCTGAAGGCCGGCCTCCGGGTGGACGAGTTCGCCGGCCGCCTCTCCTTCTTCTTCAACGCCCACAACAACCTGCTGGAGGAGGTGGCCAAGTACCGCGCCGCCCGCCGGCTCTGGGCGCGGCTGATGAAGGAGCGCTTCGGCGCCAAGGACCCGCGCTCCTGGATGCTGCGCTTCCACGCGCAGACCGCCGGCTCCACGCTCACCGCGCAGCAGCCGGACAACAACGTGGTGCGGGTGACGCTGCAGGCGCTGGCGGCGGTGCTGGGCGGCTGCCAGTCGCTGCACACCAACGGGCGCGACGAGGCGCTGGCGCTGCCCACCGCGGAGTCCGCGCGGCTGGCGCTGCGCACGCAGCAGGTCATCGCCTTCGAGTCCGGGGTGGCGGACTTCATCGACCCGCTGGGCGGCAGCTACGCGCTGGAGCAGCTCACCGACGAGCTGGAGGCGCGCGCCGAGGCGTACCTCCGGAAGATCGACGAGATGGGCGGGATGGTGCAGGCCATCCTGAAGGGCTACCCGCAGCAGGAGATCCAGGACGCCGCCTTCCAGGCGCAGCGGCAGGTGGAGACCGGCGAGCAGGTGGTGGTGGGCGTCAACCAGTTCCACGTCGACGAGCGTCCTCCCGCCGGGCTGCTCAAGGTGGACGAGCGGGTGGAGCTCTCCCAGCGCGAACGACTGAAGCAGCTCCGCGCCGAGCGCTCCGGCGACGCCGTCCGGCGCACCCTGGACGCGCTGCGGGCCGCGGCCAGGTCCTCCACCGAGAACCTCATCCCGCGCATCTACGACGCCGTCCGCGCCGAGGTGACCCTGGGGGAGATCTCCGACGCCCTGCGGGAGATCTTCGGCGAGCACCGGGAGAACGTGGTGCTGTAGAACCCACGGTCCATGGCCAGAGGTATCAAGACAAGCCCCACCACCGCGTTCGTCCTGGGCATCGTGATGCTCCTGGTCACCAGTTGGTGGCTGGTGGGCACCGTGCTCTTCGCCTTCCACTCCGAGAGGGCGGAGGGTGTGGTGACCGAGCTGTACTCGTGCAGCAGCGGGCGGAAATCCGGGAAGTGCGCCAGCGTCTCCTACACCCGCAAGGACGGTTCGCCCGGCACGCTGAGGGACGCGCGCGGGGTGTCCAAGGGAGAAACGGTCGAGGTCCTCTACGACCCCAGGAACCCGGACGACGCGCGGCAGAGCGGGCCCATGAAGCTCTGGTTCGGGCCGGTCATCGGGGAGCTGGTGGGGCTGGGGCTCTTCGCCGCCGGCATGATGAGGCTCCGCGACGGCCGCTAGTGTGACTGCCGCGCGCCCCCGGCGGCCAGCCGGAGCACGAACTGCTCCAGCGCCACCAGGCTGCCCGGCTTCTCGAAGATGCGGTCCCGCCGCGAGTCGAGGAACGACCGCGCGGCGTCGGAGATCGCCCCGCCGGTGACGAAGCCGATGCGGGGCAACAGCTCCGGCCACCGCTCGCCGATGGTCTCGTACAGCTCGATGCCGGTCATCTCCGGCATGTGCACGTCGGAGAGGATGGCGTCGAAGCGCTGCCCGGACTCCAGGTGGGTGAGGGCCTCGCGCCCGCTCCCCGCCACCCGCACGTCGTGCCGCCCGGAGAGGAGCCGCCGCAGCGCCACCCCGAACATCGGCTCGTCGTCCACCACCAGGATGGACCAGCGCGCCGCCGGGTCGTTGCCGGGCAGGGCCGACTCCAACCGGGAGAGCGGCGCCCCCACCGGGAGGGAGATCTTGAAGGTGGTGCCCTTCCCCAGCTCCGTCTCCACCTGGATGTCGCCGCCCTGGTCCCGGATGATGCCGGCGCAGATGGCCAAGCCCAGGCCCGTGCCCTCGCCCACCGGCTTGGTGGTGAAGAACGGGTCGAAGATGCGGGGGAGGTGCTCGGGGGCGATGCCGCTGCCGGTGTCGCTGAACCAGATCTCCACCTTCTCGCCCACGTGGCGGGTGCTGACGGTGATGTGGTTGCGGTCCGCGTGCCCGTCCGGGATGGCGTGCGCGGCGTTGGCCAGCAGGTTCACGAACACCTGCGCCAGCCGCGACCGGTTGGCGGCGATCATCGGCAGCTCGCCGTAGCGCTTCACCACCTGCGCGCGGT
>DASRBA010000379.1:0-8431 GCA_035637895.1 Myxococcaceae bacterium | reverse complement strand
GCTGCCGGGATGGACGGAGATCTGCGAGGCGGGCGAGTGGCTCCGGTACGTCCAGGCCATCCAGGACAAGTGGGCGTTCCTCTACGTGGACATCAAGCTCCACGAGATCCCGGACGGGAACATGTACAAGCACGGCCAGGTGCTGGCCTCGTACTGCCGCGACGCGGGCGTGGACCCGAAGCGGTGCATGTTCAGCGTCCCCGACCCGAGCGGGAAGGACATCCACCAGGGGCTGAAGGACAGCGGCTTCGCGGCGTCGTCGTTCGGGATGGACGGGATCGACGACAACGACCCGCGCGCCAAGCCGGGCGACTGGGCGGCGGCGGCGGCGCAGTTCCAGCTCCAGTTCATCGGGATGGGGCGGATCAACCTCGAGATCAACAAGCCGCTCGCGACGTGGTGGGAGATCGTCCAGGCGACGACGGCGGCGCGCGACGCGGGGAAGCCGTTCCCGAAGAAGATCGTCTTCTGGTCGCTGCACGAGAAGCCCGGGATGCGGAAGCTCCTCGACCTCGGCGTGGACGGGATCATCGCCGACCGCGAGGACCAGCTCGCCCAGGTGCTGGAGGAGGCGCCCTACAAGGCGTTCTGCCGCAAGGCGCTCCCCGGCGAGTGGGACGCGTTCCACGCGTTCGGCGTGGACGGCTGAGCCGGGGCGCGCGCGGAGATCGCGGTCTTCAGGGAACCTCCGATCCGCCGGCGTGCGGCACCACCACCGCGGCGGCTCGCGCCGGCAGGGCAGGCACCAGCCAGCGGAACAGCGCCGTCGCGGCGCCCGCCCCTACCAGCTGCGCGACGATGAACGGTGGTGCGTCCGCGGGCCGGATGCCGGCGAAGGTATCGGTCGCGGCGCGAGCGAGCGTCACGGCCGGGTTGGCGAACGAGGTGGACGCGGTGAAGCAGTACGCCGCGGTGATGTACGCGCCGACCGCGAGCGGGACCGCCTCGGAGCGGCGGCGCGAGACGCCCCAGACGACCGCGAGCAGGCCGAAGGTCGCCACGGCCTCGCTGAACACCTGCGCGGCGCCGCTCCGGGGGTGGGCGGACGCGGAGAACAGCGGCGCCCCGTACATGAGGTGGGCGGTCGCCACCCCCGCGAAGGCTCCAGTCACCTGGGCGGCGACGTAGCCGGGCACCTCGCGCCACGACAGCCCTCCGAGGGCCGCGTCGGACAGGGTGACCGCCGGGTTGAAGTGAGCGCCCGACACCGGCCCGAACGTGAGGATCAAGGCCACCAGGCCCGCGCCGGTGGCGAGGGCGTTCACCAGCAACGCCAGCCCGACGTTCCCGCCGCACAGGCGCTCCGCCGTGATCCCCGAGCCCACCACCGTCGCCAGGAGGAGCGCGGTCCCCAGGGCCTCCGCCACGAGGCGCCGCGCGAGGGTGCTCCCGTTCACGGACACGACTTCGGCCCCTTCGATCTGAGCAGGCGAGCCACGTCCTGGCGCAGCACCCCTCGCCTGGCGAACGCGGTGACGAGGGCGCGCACCTGGGACTTGCACAGCTCGTCGAGCTGAGGCGCCAGCCGGTAGAAGACCCAATTTCCATCTCGGCGCGGCTCCACCAGCCCGGCCGCCCTCAGCACCATCAGCTGGCGCGAGGTGTTGGATTGCGACAGCTCCAGCGCCTGCTCCAGGTGACAGACGCACAGCTCCCCGTGGCTGAGCAGCGCCACCATGCGCAGGCGCGTCTCGTCGCCCAGCGCCTTCAGCGCCCGGCTGAGCGGGCGCACGTCGAGGGTCGAAATGGCGAGCATCACGGGATGGCAATATTCCAATTCCCTCATGTCGTCCACCCGCTCCGCCTGGAATGGGCGCTGTTTCCGACCGGCGTGAGTCGGGCGCGTTCGGCGTGGACGGCTGATGTTCCGGTGTGCGCTCGCGTCGCCACAACGGCCGCGGGCGTCCTGCGATAATCAGGGGAGGTCCTCTCCATGGCTCTCCCACCTCTCCCTGTAGGCGCCAATCCGACCCTGCACACCGCGCAGGACCGGCTCCACAAGCAGCTCGACTCCGCGTCCGATCGGTTCCACAAGCAGAACGACGCGACGCAGCATTTGATGGAGGACGGCTTCCACGCCGACGAGCAGGCGCTCGACGCGGCGAAGAAGGAGGCCACCGCGGGGCTCGACGGCGACGCGAAGAAGACCATCGAGGACCAGTTCAAGGCCCAGGCGGACGGGCTGCACCGGAGGCGCTCTGGCCTGCACAAGGCCGTGGAGCAGCAGAACCACACCAGCGAGGAGCAGCTCAAGCAGGGGTACCACGGCGTGCTGGAGCAGGCGAAGCGCGAGGGCCGGTTGCCCACCGCCGCCGAGCTGGCCCAGATCAACGCCGGCACGGGCGCGGCGCCGTACATCAACCAGCTGAACCCGGCGGAGCGCGACCCGCAGTACCAGGGCCAGGTGTACTGCGGCCCGACGGTGATGGCGATGATCGCGCGCTCGCGCGGGATCGGCGAAGGCCTCTCCGACTCCCAGCTCATCGAGCAGTTCGCGCAGATCGGCCGAACCAACGCCAAGGGCACGACCGGCAACGGGATGGTCGCCATCGGCGAGGCGCTCGGGCTCCAGGCCAACGCGGCGCAGGGCGCGGACCTGAGCTTCATCAACGGCCAGCTCGGGCAGGGTCGCCCGGTGGTGGCCATGGGCAACTACTTCGCCCTCCCGCCGCACGTGCAGGCCGGCCAGAACAGCGGCCACTACGTCCTCGTCCAGGGGACGGACGCGCTGGGCAACTACCGCCTCAGCGATCCGATGACGGACAAGGTGACGGTCGTCACCCCGGAGACGCTCCGGGGCTTCATGGCGGGGAACCCCGAAGGGCAGTTCGCCCTCTCGTTCGGCTGAGCTAGTTGATCACCACCTGGCAGCTGCAGCCGGCGCCACCGGCGCACGCGTTGCTCTGCGCGTCCACGCAGAACATCCCCGAGCAGCAGGTGTTGCTGTTTGTGCACGCCGTGCCGATCCCTCCGCACGTCGGCGGCGCCTCGCAGGTGAACGCGCCCCCGTCCGGGTTGTCGCAGGTCAGGCCGGAGCAGCAGGACGCCCCCGTCGTCTGCGAGCACGCTCCGCCGCTGCTGATGCACGACCCCGCGTCCGCCACCGGCGGCGCGCACAGGTAGCTGATCTCCGAGGCCGCCTGGCACTCCAGGCCCGCGCAGCAGGTGCTCTGCGCGTCGCAGGCGGCGTTCTGCGGGCGGCAGCTCCCGCCGTCCGGCTGGTCGTAGCGGACGTCCAGCGTCCAGAAGGCGCGGTGGTTGTTCTCGTTCAGGTCCTGGAAGGCGAAGCGGAACGCCGGGTAGCTGGGGTCGATGCCGCCGTCCGGGCTGGTCCCCGGCACCATCCGCGCGCGGTCCACCGCCGCCACCCAGATCTGCTGCGTGCCGCCGCCCGGCAGCACCACGCCGTACGGCCGGAGCGAGTTGAACGCCACCCACTCCAGGTCTCCCGCCGGCGCCCAGGTGGGCATGTTGTTCTCGAACTGGCCGTTGGTCAGCGCGCTGCTCACCACCCGGTTGGCCGCCACCAGCTCCATCGGAGGCGTGCCCCCGTCCATCTGCGCCAGCCACAGCTGCAGCGACTTGTCGCCGTGGCCGCCCTTGCCGCGCGAGTAGGCGATGTACTGGCCGTCGGAGGTGAAGCTGGGGAAGAGGTTGGTGAGCCCGGCGGCCGGCACCAGCACCCGCGGGGTCGCCCAGGTGCCGGTCACCGTGCGCGTGAGCAGCGACAGGTTCGCGCCGCCCGGCGAGTCGCCGCCCTTGTCGGAATAGGCCAGCAGCTGCCCGGTGGGCGACCAGTCCGGGTTGGTGCCGGCGGGGACGGGGAGGTTGGCGCCGATCTTCATCCCGGTCACCGCGTCGAACTCCGCCATCACGTTGCCCACCGTGGCCACCACCCGCGAGTCGTCCGGCGCGAAGGTGCCGAAGGCGCGCGCGGTGCCGATCTGCGTGGTCACCAGCGGAGTGGGCGGGGGCGCCGGCTGCACGTCGTAGGTGAACTCGCCGGTGGCGGTGGAGGTCTGCGTGTACGCGATGATCCGCTGCCCGCTTCGAGAGACGGTGTGGCACGCCACGCACTTCACCAGCGACCCGTCGTCGAGGCGGGTGGGGAGCGGCTTGGCGACCTCGTACGGCTCCGGGATCGCGTCCGACACGTTGGCGCGCCGGATGCCCGCCGCGGTGGTGGACCAGTAGAAGATCGCGCCGCGCACGTCGCGCCGGGAGAAGGCGATGGTGATGGGCGCGCTCCGGTACACGTTCGGGTTGCCGGAAGCGATGCCGTCCACGGTGACCGTCACCGGGTGGCCCGCGTTGGAGCCGGCGATGGCGCTCCACGCCGGCAGCGGCGACTCCCAGCACCCCGCGGTGGCGGCGGCCGCGGTGCACTGCGTGTTCTGGCCGTCCGTGTAGACCTGCGTGGTGGAGAAGGGGCCGGTGAAGTTGACCCGGAACTGGGTGTTGCCCTTCTTCGTCCACTGGAAGAGCACCTTGTAGATGTTGCGCGGGAAGCGCGTCTGGTGGCTCGGGTAGACGATCACCGGGCTGTGCGTGGGGTCGCGGTCGACGACCGTGCCGCCGAAGTCGCCCGGCGTGCCGCCGTCGCCCGAGGTGAACACCGCGCCGTCCAGGATCACCGTCACCGTGGTGGACCCGGAGATGCCCTGGCAGCTCGCGGTCACGGTCGTCACTCCGCCCACGCTGGGCGCGGAGGTGAACAGGCCGCTCTGAGAGATGCTGCCGGGCGGCGAGTCGTCGGTGCGGCTCACCGTCCACGCCAGCGCGCCGCTGAGGTCCTGCGTCCCGCCGCCGGAGACCGTCCCGGTGGCGCTCAGTTGCACCGTGGTCGTGCTGCTGCCGGCGGCCACGTGCACCGTGCCGTCCGCGGGGCTGATCGCGATCGACTGGAGCCCGGCGGGGCAGGTGGGGACCACCACGCCGCCGTCGTCGCCGGCGTCCTCCCCGCCGTCGTTGCCGCCTCCGCCTCCGCAGGAGCAACCAGGAGCCACCGCCAACGACACCACCGCCAGGACCACTGTCCACCGGCAAGCGCGCATGTTCGGACCTCCCCAGGTCGGCCGCGGGCGATCATACCGGCGGCGCGCCGGGAGGCCAGGCGCCGTGGGTCTTACATCAGGCTGTACTGGAGGCTGGCGCTGAACACCGGGCCAACGGTCTGGGTACCGAAGAGCGCGGTATAGAAGGGGATCTGCACCGCCGCGTGGAGCCACAGCTCGCCGGCGATGTTCACGTCCAGTCCTGGGGTCGCGGCCAGGAGCAGCCCGCCGGTGTTGGTCTGCACCTCGCCGTCCAGCGTGTCCCGCAAGGCGTAGCGCCCGTCCAGGCCCACCCCGAACGCCACCCGCTCCCACAGCCGGATCTGGCCGCGAGCGCTCCAGAGCGCTGCCGGGGCGTACTGGTACCCGTGGCCGTTGGCGGTGTGATACCGCGCGCTGGCGTTGAGGCTCACGTTCCAGGGGTCCTGGTGGAACGCATAGAGCGCGCCCACGTACGGGCCGAAGGCGCCGGTCCCGAGCTGCGCGTGGTCGTCGATGCGGACGTCCGCTGCGTCCACCGCGTCGTCGGGGCCGGTGGGCAGCGAGGTGCCGGCGGTGAGCGCGAAGCTCTGCCGCCGCCCCGCCCCCATGTTGGTGCTCTGCCAGAGGAACCAGCGCGCCCCCAGGTCGATGTCCCCCAGGCCCAGCGGCGTCGCCTCCTCCGCGGTGGTGCCGCCGGTCAGGCTCCAGGCCTTCCGCGTGAGCGGCACCTGGGCGACGAGGTTGAGCTGGTTCAGCAGGCTGACCACCACCACGGGGCGAATCGTTTGCTGGACGAGGCCCTCGGTGGCGGCGGGGTCCTCATCGCTCGCGGCGGTGACGGAGAGGTATTCGCCCTCCAGCGCGAAGCGGAAGTTGCCGGAGACCGGCATGGCGTCACCGGCGACGACCAGCGGATCTCCGCAGCCGCAGACGGAACAGGCGAGGGCGGTGGAAGGAACGGACAGCACGGCGGCGGCCAGGATGGCCGCGCTTGGGTACACGAAAGGCATGGTTCTCTCCTCGAGACTCGAAAGAAGTGGTCTGAAACGCGAGCTGGATGGGGCGCTGCGTTTCAGGCGCGAGGAGGCCGGCGCGGCGGCGAGGTGGTCCGGTGGAGCGGCGTGGCGGTGGGCTCAGGGAGCGGGAGCTCCGGGAGGGCGATGGCGTGCTCGGGCGCCGGTTCGGGGGCGGGCGCCTGCGCGAGGAGCATCAGCTTCATCCCGCTCGAGCCGCAGTGCGCCCGCAGCGCGGTGCCCTTGTTCGCGGAGGCGGAGGAGGGCGCGTGGCGCTTGCGGTGGCAGGGCGGCAGGTTCGAACGGGCGGCCTCGTGATGCGGGCAGTCGCAGTCCGCGTCGGCGGCGTGGTCGCACACGCAGTGCGCTTCCATGAGCGGGGAGGCCGCGTAGCCGGCGAGCAGGAGGTGGACGGCGACCAGCACGCCCGCTCCGATGTTCCTTGCCCGCTGCACGGAGAGAATCCATAGGCAGCGGGCGCGCGCTCGTCAATGAGGGTCGGGCACCTTCCGTGCGATGGTCCCCGGGGGACTCTGATACCAGCCAGGATCTGCGTAACTGGTGATGCCGGCGCGCACCTTCACCACGGTGAACATCCCGCCCATCCCGATGGCCCCGAACGGCCCTTCCCCCGCCATCATCGGCAGCGTGTTCTTCGGGCGGCCCATGTCCATCTCGGTCATGTCGTCCATCCCGTTCTGCCCCATGGCCATGTAGCCGGGCAGCAGCGCGCGCACCTGCTCCTCCAGGCCGGACTGGTCGACGCCGGTGAGGTTCGGCACGTCGTGCGCCATCTGGTTCATCGCGTGGTGCGCCTTGTGGCAGTGGAAGGACCAGTCGCCCTCCTCGCCGGCGACGAACTCGATGTCGCGAGTGGTCCCAGGAGGCACGTTCACGGTCGTCTCGGGGATGCGCGCGGCGGGAGGGATGGTCCCGCCGTCCGTCCCGGTCTCCATGAAGTGGAAGCCGTGGATGTGGAGGGGGTGGCTGTCCATAGAGAGGTTGCCCAGCCGGATGCGGACGCGCTGCCCCTTGCGCACCACCAGCGGCGACGTGCCCGGAAACGCCCGGGCGTTGAAGGTGAACAGGTTGAAGTCCGTCATCGTCGCCGGGTCCGGGGTGGCGGCGCCGGGCGGGACGTTCCACTCGGCGAGGAAGATGGCGAAGTCGCGGTCGATCGGCGCCGGCTCCTTCTTCGGGTGGATGATGAAGAAGCCCATCATCCCCAGCGCCATCTGGAGCGTCTCGTCCGCGTGCGGGTGATACATCTGCGTCCCATGCTGGCGGAGGGTGAATTCGTAGGCGTACGTCTCGCCGGGCTGGATCTTCGGCTGGTTCAATCCGGAGACGCCGTCCATGCCGCTCGGGAGGAGGACGCCGTGCCAGTGCACCGACGTGGGCTCCGGGAGCTTGTTGGTGACGAGGATCCGCACCCGGTCGCCCTCGACGGCCTCGATGGTCGGCCCCGGCGTGCGGCCGTTGTAGCCCCAGGCGTTGATGGTCATCCCCGGGGCGATCTCCCGCTTCACCGGTTCGGCGATCAGGTGAAACACCTTCACCCCGTGGTCCATCTTGTATTCGAGGGTGGCGCCGTCGGGCGTGGTGACGGGTGTATATGAGATGAGCAATGCAGCGAGGGCGGTGATCATCTCCGGACCTCCTCTTCGGGCAGGCGCCCGCCGGCGGCGCGCTCCAGCTCCACGCGAGCGATCCAGTAGTCGCGGACGGCCTCGATGTATTGACGGTACCCCTCGATCTCCGCCTGCTTGGCGTCGAGGAGCTGAAACACGCCCAGCAACATCGCGTTGTATCGCTGCTGCGCGTACGCCACGGTGCGCTCGCGGATGGGGAGCAGCACCTTGCGGTAGTGCTCCACCACCTGCCGCTGCGCCAGCACCCCCAGCCTCGCCGCGCGCACCTCCGAGCGGGCATCGACCGAGATCGCCTCCAGCCGCCGCCGCGCCTGCCGCTGCTGCGCCTCCAGCCGCCGGAGCTCCGCCTGGCGCTGGTCGAAGATGGGGAGCTCCACGTGGAAGGTCGGTCCGGTGACGCGGACGTCCGCTTCGGCCCCCGACTCGCGATCCACGCCCACCTCGATCCCCGAGCCGAGGAAGCGGCCGGCGCCCGCCATCTCCAGCGCGTGCTCCACCAGCAGCGCCTCCTGCCGCGCGCGGGCCACGTCGAGCCGCCGGGAGATCGCGGTGGCCTCCAGCTTGTCCAGCGCCGGCTCCTGGGCGGGGAGGTCGGGGAGGGTGGCGGTGAGCTTCCACGCGGTTCGATGACCCCACAGGCCCAGCAGGCGGGTGAGGCGCTCGCGGTCCATCTCCAGCGACAGCTCCTCGTGCGCCAGGTCGAGGCGGGCCTGCTCGTGCGCGCCGCGCT
>DASRBA010000378.1:0-10008 GCA_035637895.1 Myxococcaceae bacterium | reverse complement strand
GGAAGATCCTGGTGATGATCGGCCTGGTGAGCGAGGAGATGGTCCAGAGCGCCCTCTCGCTCAAGCTCCGGGAGACGCTGTTGGAGGGGTACGTCTGGGAGGACGGGACGTTCGTCTTCGACCCCACCGAGCCCCCCCCGGCCGTCGACGCCCTGGAGGTGAGAGTCGACCTGCGGGACGTCCAGCGGGAGGGGGAGTTCCGGGAGACGGCCTGGCGGGCCATCCGCGGCATCTTCCCCGACGGGCGGCTGCGGCTGACCGCGAACGAGGCGAAGTTCCCGCAGAGCCGGGCGCCGGGCTCGATGGACGAGAAGCTGCTGGCGCTGATCAAGGACCACGCGCGGATCGACGACATGATCCTCACGCTCCACGCCAACGACTTCTTCATCTACCAGCGGCTGTACTCGCTCTACCGGCTGGAGGCGGTGAAGGTGGACCGGAGCGCGCCGCCGGACGAGGAGAAGGTGGCCGAGGCGAGCGCCGGCGAGGGGCAATCCGCCGAGGAGATGGCCGCGCGCGCGCAGCAGCTCCTGGACAAGGGGCGCCCGCGCGACGCGGAGCCGCTCGCCCGGCGCGCCTACGAGCTGTCCGCCACCAAGGAGAACCGGGACCTCCTGGGGCGGTGCGAGAAGGCGCTGGCGGCCTCGCTCCGGCAGGGGCTGCTGTCGGTCCAGCGGGTGCCCTCGCTGCTGGTGCCCCCGGCCATGCTCAAGACCATGAGCCTCACCGCCCCGGAGAAGTACCTGCTCTCGCGGGTCGACGGGCGGCGCGACATCGGGTCCATCATCTCCGTCTCCCCGCTGCAGGAGCTGGAGGCGCTCAAGCTGTTCCGGCACTTCCTCGATTCGGGACTGGTGGCCCTGAAATGATCACCAACGAGACGCTGAAATTCCTGAAGGAGCTGAAGCGGCACAACGAGCGCCCCTGGTTCGAGAAGAACAAGGCGCGCTACGAGGCGCACGTGCGGGACGCCATGCTGGACCTGGTGGCGGAGCTGCAGCCCCAGCTGAAGAAGGTCAGCAAGAGCGTGGAGGTGGGGCCGAAGTCGGTGATGCGGATCTACCGGGACGTCCGCTTCTCCAAGGACAAGAGCCCGTACAAGACGTACCTGGCGGGGATGTTCCACCACGTGAACGGGAAGGAGTCGTCCTCCCCCGGCTACTACCTGCACATCGAGCCGGGCGGCTCGGTGTTCTGCGCCGGCGTGTGGCGGCCGGAGACGCCGAAGGTCAAGGCCATCCGCGACGCCATCGTCGAGGACGCGGCCGGGTGGAAGAAGGTGACGGGCGGGACCTTCAAGAACGGGACGACGTGGATCGGCGAGTCGCTGAAGCGGCCGCCGCCCGGCTACGACCCGGAGCACCCGTTCGCCGAGGACCTCAAGCGGAAGGACTTCTGTCTGCAGGTCGAGCTGACCGACGCGCAGGTGACGTCGAAGAAGCTCCCGGAGGTCGTCGGCAAGGAGGCCGCGCGGGTGGCGCCCTTCATGAAGTTCCTGGCCGGGGCGGTGGACGCGCCGTTCTAGGTTCTAGGGCGAGCCGGTGGGCGGTGAGCCGCCGCCGCCGATCGCCGGGGCATCCTGGGTGAGGTCCGGCGGCGGGAACACCTGGATGGTGAAGTCG
The DNA here is from genome assembly GCA_035637895.1 of Myxococcaceae bacterium. Classification (GTDB taxonomy): domain Bacteria; phylum Myxococcota; class Myxococcia; order Myxococcales; family Myxococcaceae; genus DASRBA01. The sequence goes on along the minus strand of DASRBA010000378.1, from coordinate 8,386 downwards.
GGCGGCGGCTCGGTCGGGACGGCGGCGACGAGCGGCTTCGCCCAGCGCGACTGCCCCTCCAGCGCCAGGCGCATCGCCTCGCGGCCCAGCCAGGTGGCGCGGATCCGCCACAGGTAGTCGTTCACGATCACCGCGGCCACCGCCACCTTGGGGTCGTCCTTGGGGGCGTAGCCGATGAACCAGGTGTAGTCCCGGAACGGGTTGCGGTCCGCCAGGCAGCCGGTCTTCCCCACCGCGCCGGGCACGCGGAAGGCGCGCTGGCGGAAGATGCGGTGCGCGGTGCCGATGGTGACCGTCTGCTCCATCATCGACGCCAGCGAGCGCGCGTCCGGCTCGGGGATGACGCGGGGCGGGTCCTGCGGCGGGGAGGTGGGCGCGTCCTGCTCGAAGAGGACGGCGTCCCGCCAGGCGCCCTTGTTGGCCGGGACCGCGGCCATCAGCGCGCCGTGGAGCGGCGAGAGGTAGACGTCGCCGAAGCCGGCGCCCGCGGTGGGCAGGCCCATGGGGTCGTCCGGGATGGCCGCCAGCGAGATGCCCATCGGGATGGGGAAGTCGATCTGCCGGTTGAAGCGGTAGGCCCGGGCCATGGCGCGGAGCTTGTCGGCGGTGAGCGCCCGCGAGGTGAACTTGGCGAAGGCGACGTTGGCGCTCATGCCCAGCGCCTCGGAGAGCGTCACGCAGCGGCTGTCGCGGGAGGAGTCCTCGAGCAGCTTGGCGGAGAGGCGCCGCTTGCCGCCGTGGAAGCACTCCGTCTCGTCGGGGGAGATGCCCTCGCCGAGGAGCGCGGAGGCGGTCACCACCTTGAACACCGAGGCCGCGGGGAAGATGGGCGCCTCCGGGAGGCCGCGGAGGGAGGGGTCGGCCTCGGCGTGCTCGGCCAGCGCGAGGACGCGGCCGGTGGAGGGCTCGATCGCCACCGCCGCGGCGTAGGGCGTCTGGTAGTCGCGGAGGATCCTGGTGAGCTGGTCCTGGAGGACCGGGTCGATGGTGAGCGGCGCGGGCTTGCCGTCGCGCTCCAGCATCAGCTTGCCGGTCGCCTTGTCCAGCTTCGCCTTCTGGAGGAGGTCGTACTCCTTCGGGATGGATTTGAAGCTGGCGATGGGCGCTTCGTCGCTGCGCTTGGGGACCTTGAGCGGGGGGTCGGCGTCGTCTTCCTCGGAGACGCTGGCGTCTTCGGCCGGGGCGGGCGCGGCCGGAGCGCAGACCGGAGGGGCGTCGGGCGCAGGCGTTGGAGCTGGCGTCGATTCGCCACCGAGCGCCGACGCGGCCACCACCCCCAGCAGGAGCACCCACCACCAGACCTGGCCGAGGTCGTTCGTCAGTCGCACCGGGGAGCAGATCGTACTCGGGGGATCGCGCCCGTCAAAGGCGCGTCTCCGGGCCTGCACGCTCGGCTGCTTCATCCCGCCCGGCCGGTGCGGCGGAGCTCTTCGATCTGGTCCAGCAGCTCCTCCGCCCAGAACTGCACGTGCGTCCCGCGCTCCTCCTCGTCGTCGCGGGCGGACTCCAGGACCTTCTCGCCGCGGAGGGACCCGAGGCGAAGCAGCGCCTCGGCCACCCCGTAGCGCACCCACTTGTCCGGGTCCTGGAGCAGCGCCGCGAGCCGGTCCACCGCGCGCTCCCCGGCGACCTTCCCGAGCGCGGCGGCGGCCTGGGTGCGGATGGCGGGTTCGGGGTCCTTTATCATGGACTCCAGCTCCGGCTCGAGGTCCGCCCCGCCCACGTGCCCGAGCGCGCGGAGGGCGCGGGCGCGGACGGCCACGGTGCCGGACCGGGCGGCGCGGAGGAGCTCCGGCTTCACGGCCGCGCCCCACTCCACCAGCGCCTTCTCGGCCGCGATGGCGACGGCGCCCAGGTTCTCCGTCTCCCCCAGCGCACCCACCACGGCGCCGATCCCGCGGGAGTCCCCGATCCGCGCCAGGGCGTGCACCGCGTGGAGGCGGACGGCCGGGTTGGCGTGCTTCACCGCGCCGACGAGGAGGTCCACCGCCGCGGGCCCGAGGGCGATCAGGCGCGCCTCGGCCTCCAGGCGCCAGGGTTCGTGGTCCGAGGCCAGGCGCGAGACGAGCTGCTCTGGCTTCACCTGGTCGACCGGCTCGCCGCTCATCGAAGGGAGGATTTGCACAAAGGCCGCGCCCCGTCCACGGCAGTGACGGTATGGTCGCGCCGCCTTGGAACCACTGAACGAAGTGACCGTCATCTGGGGGGCAGAGCTCTGGCGCTCGATACGGAGCGCCAAGGCGATCATCCTCCTGGCGCTGTACCTCATGTTCACCGCGATGGCGGTGGCGATACAGGTCTTCATCTTCCGCTCGATCCAGACGAACATCAACGAGCAGCTCGCGCTCCACGGCGGCTCGATGGACGCCCTCCAGCCGCAGATCGAGGAGGTGCGGCATGGGTTTCTCGGGTGGCTGCTGGGCGGAGACGAGACGCTGATCGAGTCGATCGCCCAGGTGCCGCTGATCGTCCTCGTCACCTTCAAGATCACGCTGTACTTCCTGCCGATCTACATCGCGATCATCGGGTTCGATCAGATCAGCGGGGAGATTGGCCCGCGGTCGATCCGGTACCTGACGGTGCGAGCGCGGCGGTCGTCCATCCTGTGGGGGAAGTACCTGTCACAGGCGACGCTGCTGGCCGGGCTGGTGCTGGTGGTGGACGTGGCGCTGGTCCTGGTGGCGCGGTGGATGACGCCGTCGTTCCAGCTGGGGGTCATGGCCGGCACGTTCCTCAAGTGCTGGGTAGCGGCGACGGTGTTCTCGCTGTCGTACGTGGCGCTGAGCACGCTCTGCTCGTCGCTGTTCCGGTCGCCGGCGGTGAGCCTGGTGTTCAACATCCTCACCCTGTTCGGGCTGTGGCTGGTCAACAAGATCGGCGAGAGCGCCGCGGGGTTCATGGTCCAGGAAGCGGCGCTGGCGCAGGCGCGCGGGGAGGAGGCGCCGGCACCATCGCGGGTGGCCACGGTGCTGAGCTGGCTGCAGTACGTGTCGCCGTCGCACTACTCGGACAACCTGCTACATCCGCACTTCCTCAAGTTCCTCGGGAGCACGGCGATCTACGCGGGGTTCGCGGCGGCGTTCCTGGCGTGCGGGTACGCGGTGCTGCGGCGGAGGGATCTGTGAGCGACGCGCCGGCGATCGAGTTGACGCGGGTGAGCCGGTGGTTCAACGGCGGCGCCGTGCGGGCGGTGGACGACGTGTCGTTCGCGGTGCCGGGCGGGGAGTGCTTCGGGTTGATCGGCCCGAACGGCGCGGGGAAGACGACGTCGTTCTCGATGATGTGCGGGTACTTGAGGCCGACGCACGGGCAGCTGCGGGTGATGGGGGAGGATCCGGGGAAGGCGGGCGCGCTGAAGCGGCGGGTGGGGGTGCTGCCGCAGGACGCGGTGCTGCCGTTCGGGGTGAAGGTGGGGTGGTTGTTGACGTACTGGGGGAAGCTGTCCGGGCTGCCGCAGCCGGAGCGGGAGGCGAAGGAGTCGCTGGAGAAGATGGGGTTGCCCAACGCCTGGGGGATGGAGCCGCAGGAGCTGTCGCACGGGATGGGGAAGCGGGTGGCGATGGCGCAGGCGCTGATGGGGACGCCGCCGGTGTTGCTGCTGGACGAGCCGACGAGCGGGTTGGATCCGAAGATCGCGGCGCAGGTGCGAGGGGTGATCCGGGAGGCGAAGGGGAAGCAGACGGTGGTGGTGTCCAGCCACAACCTGCAGGAGTTGGAGGAGCTGTGCGACCGGGCGGCGATCCTGGACAGGGGCAAGCTCCAGCAGGTGGGGACGATCTCGGAGCTCACGTCGAGGTCGGCGGAGTTCCGGGTGCAGATCGCGAAGGGGACGGTGCCGCTGGAGGAGCTCAAGGGGTTGAAGGGGTGCACCGGCGCCTCGCTCCCCCAGGCGAGCATGCTGGTGGTGCAGTTCGACGCCAAGGTGCTGCCGGACGAGGAGATGATCACCGCCACCCTGCAGCTGCTCATCGCGCGCGGCGTGTTCGTGCTGGGCGTCAGCCGCGGGCGGAAGCTGGAGGAGCGGATCCTGGAGCTTGGAGACGCGCCCGTGGCTCAGGCGCAGGTGGTCAGCGCCACTTGAACGGGGCGAAGATCGCGTCCCGCTCGACGACGCTCAGGAAGTCCTCGACGAAGAGCGGTTGCTGTTCGAGATCGTAGAGATCTTCGGAAGCGTCGCGACTCGGGTCCGCATAGCCGATGGGGTATCTGGAGAGCTGTTTGCGCACCCCCAACGAGTGGCGAAGCAAGCCCCGGAGTCGGGCTGAATCCGCGCTCTCCACGTCAGGCCCCAGCACGGTGTGCACCGGCAGGTAGCGCTTCTCGTTCCTCGCGATGGCGCTCAAGATCTCGCTGCGGGCCTCGGCGTCCGACGGCGGGAAGCGATAGCCCAGGAACACCACCGCATCTGCATCCCTGATCGCGTTCTTCGCCAACGTCCAAAGCTCGCTGAAGTCCTTCGCGTGCTCGGCCTTCGTGCGCCCAGGCGTGGCGATCGCCAGGTCGGCGGGGATGCACCGGCAACAAATGAAGTGTTCCAGACCGTGTGCCTGGAAGCGGCCTGGCGCAGTCCGCTGCCAGCTCACGCTTCCGTGAAGCTTCAGGATGCGGGTGTTGTGCTGCCCGGAGCCCGGTTCATTGGGAAGCACGACCCCCATGCGCTCCGTCTTCGTGCAGAGGTGCTCGAGCACGAGGTCGTAGTTGAAGGTGACGACGTGGTCGCGTTCTCCGACCAGATACCTGGCCCAATGCTGGTATGGGCCCCAGCGCTCCAGCCCCAACTCCGTGCCCCGCAAGAATGCGCTGCACTCGGCGGCGACCAGGCGCCTCGCCATTCCACGGACGGCAGCGAGGTCCGGGAGCGGTGACCCGTTTCCAAAGAGGTCCTTCCGGTGCTGGTGCAGGATCCCCTCGATGTTCGACCGGGCCACGTTCTTTCGAGAAGCAGCCGCCGAGTCGACGATGTCGAGGAACTCTTCGGCATCTTGCCAGAGCAACTCACCCGCCGCCTCTTTCCAGACCCGGGTCGAACGCCTCCCCTCGGGGAAGCCACGGCCGTAGTGGTAGAGCCACACCACCGCGTCGGGAAGCGCACCCTGGAGCTCCGGGAAATCATCGGGCGGGAACGCGGCGCGCAGCGTCCGAAGACAGTCCCGCCGCAAGAGGTCTCCGAGAAGCGGGCCGCCCAGCGACCTGCTGAAGCCCGCCCCCAGGATCCAGACGACCCTGCCGTCCATCAGAGCAAATCTCGCAGTGTGAGCACGACGGGTCGCTCCTTCTCCCCTTCCCGCACCGTGAGCGTCACCTTCGTCCCCACCGCCTGGCGGAAGTGCTCCCGGAGTTGATTGACGCTCCGCTGGTCCGGGCCCTTGCCGTCCACCGCGGTGACGATCATCCCGACCCGGAGCGCGGCATCCTCCGCCGGGCTCTCGTCGTAGACGCTGGTGACCGTCCAGACCTTTCCCGCCGGCATGAGCCCCAAACCGCTGCGGGAGAACCCATCCGCCTTGTCGAAGGATGCGTTCGGCTCCAGCAGGATCCGCATCCGCGCGTAATCGAACGTGGTCCGGAATCGCTTGAGGAATCCGGAGCCGAAACACCCAGCGAGGTACCGGCTCTGAGAGCTGCTGGCGCTGGCTCCGGTGGCGATGGTCGCCAGGATGCCGCGCACGTCCGTCCCCGCCACCGTGGCGGACCCGATGCGGGCGTAGAGCTTGGCATTGGTCAGCCCTCCCGCCCCCACGCTCTTCGCCGGAATGTGGGCGTTGAGCTTCTCCGCCAGATGGTGCGCCTCGACGAACGGGTAGTTCAGATCGATCGGGATGTTCTGCCCGGTGTCGACACAGAACGTGCCCGTGGTCCCCTCCACGCTCGCGTCCACCTGAGGCATCCGCTCCTGGAACCGGAACGGCAGGACCAGCGGTTTGCCCGCCGGCGTGAACGCCTCGGGTCGCGTCAGGGTGACGGTCCCCTTCTCCGGGTCGACCGTGATGACCAGCCGCTGGAACAGCTCGTGCCCGATGATGATCTGCCTGGGAAACGCCGGGTTCTCGCGAACCGCGAAGATCGGCCGATCCAGCACCGCGTCCCCTACCTGTAGCTTCTCCGCGCGGCCGAACCCCTGCGCGAACGAACCGCCCGAGCCGATCCCCTCCACGGCACCGACCGCCTTGACGCCGACCTCCTTCGCCACGTCCGGGGACATCGCGGCCGCGGCCCCCGTGTCGAGGATCGCATCGTACGGGCCCTCTCCGTTGATCCAGATGGGCACCATCAGCTCGCCCTCCGCGATCGTCAGCGGAACGGTGGTCGACTTCTCCAGGTGGAGGTCCGTGACCGGACGGCGCGGGATGTCGAAGATGCCCGGTGGGGGCTCGGCGTTCACCTCGTAGCGCTGGACGCGGACCTCCTCGTCGAACTCCTCCCGGCCGGCGCCCTGGCGGATGCGGAACGGGAGGCGAAGATCGCCGACCTTGCGGTAATCGCCGAACACCGTGGTGGTGACCGTTGGGTCTCCCGCCTCCTCGATCTTCGACGGGAGGTGCGTGGCGGCATCAAGCCACAGCTGGAACGGGCGCCCGCCGGACGGCGTGATGCGGATCGCCTGCCCCGCTCGCTCCACCCGAGCGCCCCGCCGATCCGGATACCAGTACCCGAGCGCCGCGCGGAACGCCGCGTCCGCCGCCGCCTCCCCGCTGTTCCGGTCCCCCACGATCCACGACCGCCCCGACTCGTCCGCCGTCCACACCTCGCGGCCGTCGAACCCGTCCGCCCCCGACAGCGGCCCCAGCTCGTAGCGGATGCTGTACCGGCCCGTCGCCAGGTCGTTCCACTCCTCCTTGGTCCCCTGGAGACCGCCCTCATCCAGCGTGGAGACGACGTGCAGCGTCCGGACCGCATCCCAGGCACCGCCCCCGGAGGCCCGCTTCCACGCCGCGAGCGGCTCCGGGGGCGCGGCCAGGAGGGCGATCGCCAGGAACGGGACGACCGCCATCAGTCGCCCCAGCGGCCGACCTTGATCCGCCCGTTCGGCTTCAGCTCCATCAAGGTGTTGGTGGCGGAGTAGCGCGGCTTGACCATGTACTGCGGCTCGGAGGTGTACGTCGTCGTGGAGTGGGTGATCTTCCCGGACGCGTCGAGGTCGACCGTCACCTCCTCCGCGTAGTTGTTGATCTCGAACCCACCGCGCGGCGCGGTCGACCCGTCCGCGTCCTTCATGTCGTCGAAGCTCCCGACCGCCAACACCACCTTCCGCGCGTGCCCCTGCGCGTCCTTCTCCACCTTCACCACGTTCACCGTGTGGTCCCAGCGCCCGTCGCCGGTGTGGTCGATGAAGATCAGGTCCCCCGGCCGGAGCTGATCCACCGGCACCTCCGGCTTCGTCTTGTCGCCCTTGTTGTCGTGCGCCGGGTCCCACGCGACCACCGTCTTCGCCGCCCGCCCCACCATGTTGGCGTCGATCTCCGGCGTCGTCAGGTCCACCCCGGGGATCATCGTCGCGTCCGGATCCAGCTTCTGGATCGCCTGCGCCTGGCCGTACCCGTCCCGCACGTGCGGCAGCTCGCTGAACCGCTCGAAGTACCCGGCCGGCTTCTCCGCCGTCGACGCCTTCCACTGCAGCGGCGGCACGCCCGGCATCGGCATCTCCACGCCCACGTCCTTCTTCACCTTCGCGCGGAACCGGTCCATGAACAGCAGCGCCATCGTCTTGCAGTCCGTCTCGACCTTGTTCGCCTTCAAGACGTCCCAGTACTCCCCGACGAACTTCCCGTACGCCTGCTGGATCTCCGGATGGTTCCAGTCCACCGGCTTGCTCCGGTCATGGATCTGCACCTTCGACAACCCCCGAGCATCGAAGTCCGACAGGTACTTCATCGGGTCCCCCGACTTCACCGCCGGGACCTCCTTCGGCAGCTCCGCCAGCGCCCCGTCCATCGCCTCCAGCGTCGGCCGGTTCAGCTTCCCCGTCGCCGGCAGCCCGCGCCCCGCCTGGAACGACGCCAGGGCCTCCTGCGCCTCCGCGTCGAACTTCCCCTTCCCGGTCCGCCCCAGCGCGCCCAGCCGCCCCAGCGCGTACTCCACCGCCACCGCCTGCGGGCTCCCGTCCGCGGGCGGGAACAGCTCCGCCCCTTCCCCGAACGCGTTCTTCAGCGCGTTGTCCTGCAACACCCCCGGCGCCGGCACCGGCTTCCCCACCCCACCCGCATCCGCCGGCGCGCGCGCCGCACCCGTCCGGAACGCGTCCGAAGGCGTGGGGGCCGGCTCCGAGGCCACCGCGGCGGGATTTACAGCGGCCGGAACGGGCGCGCCGGGCACGCTGGCCGGCCGGGGGGACTCTCCAACGGTATTCGTCCGAGGCATACGCCCGGCCTGTAGCACACCGGCTTCC
>DASRBA010000377.1:0-5482 GCA_035637895.1 Myxococcaceae bacterium | reverse complement strand
TACTTCTGCTTCGCCAAGGTCCAGCTCCAGCCGGTGGAGGGAAGCATCGTCCGCGGCACCGCCTACTCCATCGGCTTGGGGACGCACGCGGAGAACGCCCGCTTCCTCGCCTACGGCCTGCCCACCGTGGACCTCAAGCGGGACGCCGTCCCCACCGGGATCAGCTGCCGCTTCTGCGAGCGCACCGACTGCAACCAGCGCGCGGCGGCCAGCTACCGCTTCGCCTTCGCGTTCGACGAGTACTCGAAAAAGGACAACTTCTTCTCACCTCTCCTCACACACGAGGCCCGGAAGTGAGGGGGTGAAACGTAAGATGCCGTAACAGGGTCTGGCCCTTGTATGCGCACGGTGAAGGCTGGTACATGCCCAGCCGTTTTTTCCGTCACCCCTTCTCAGGAGTCCGCATGCTTGCCCGCACCCGCTTCCTGCTCGTCCTCCCGGTCATCGCCGCCCTCGCGGCGTGTGGCCCCGAGGCCACCGACCCGGCCGATGACTCCGCCCTCGCGGACGCCATCAACGCCGAGCTGAACGCTCACCCCGGCCAGTGCGGCACGCCGCACCCGATGAGCGCGGAGCTCAACGCGGTCCAGGACGCGATCAACCAGTACCAGGCGGCCCTCGGCGTCAACGGGACCAGCGGGGCGCTGCGCGCGGCGGGCTCGGTGACGGTGAACGTGTACGTCCACGTGATCACCAACACCAGCGGCCAGGGTGCCGTGAGCTCCACCCAGATCAACAACCAGATCTCGGTGATGAACACCGCGTACGCCGGCGGCGACAACGGCCGCGCGCCGGGCCAGGGCGCCTCCGCGCAGCCGACCTCGGCGACCCCCTTCCACTTCGTGCTCGCCGGGACGGACACCACCGCCAACAACAGCTGGTACACGATGACGCCGAACAGCGCCGCCGAGTCGCAGGCCAAGTCGGCGCTCCGCCGGGGCGGCGCGGGTGACCTCAACGTCTACTTGGCCAACATCGGCCAGGGCCTGCTGGGCTGGGCGACCTTCCCGTCCGACTACTCGCGCAGCCCGAGCATGGACGGCGTGGTGATCCTCACCGCCAGCCTGCCGGGTGGGTCCGCGACCAACTACAACCTCGGCGATACCGCCACCCACGAGGTCGGCCACTGGCTGGGCCTGTACCACACGTTCCAGGGCGGCTGCAGCAGGACCAACGACGGCGTCTCGGACACCCCGGCGGAGAAGACCGCGTTCTTCGGCGTGCCGCCGCCGTACCCGGACACCTGCACCGGCACCAAGTACCCGGGCCGCGATCCGGTCGAGAACTTCATGGACTACACCGACGACATCGGGATGTTCCAGTTCACCGCCGGCCAGGCCGCGCGGGCGGACTCGGCCGTCGCGACGTACCGCGGCCTGTAATTCCGTAGCCAGCCGCTGAGAGGATGAGAGAGTCGAGCGTCGCTCCCGCGGCGCTCGACTTTTTTATTTTCCGAAGGAATTGCCTTTGTTTGCGTGGAAAAATACTTTCCACCGACATGGGCCGATAACGCATCACCTATGCGACTCGATCCCGCGGCCCGCCCCCTCTCCGCGCAGCCCTCCGCCACCTCCTCCACCACCCAGGCCCCGGCGTCCGGCAACTGCGCCCAGGCCTCCTCCTCCTCGCCCGCGGCGTGCGGCGCGAAGGATTCGTTCGTGGGCCCCCGGCCGGCGGCGGCGGACCCGATCACCGCCAAGGCCACGCCGAACGCGCCGATCAAGGACCTGGCGACCACTACCTCGACCATCCACCTGGACGGCACGGCGCAGGTCGACAAGCTCAAGCTGGACCTGGACATCTCGCACACGTACCGGGGCGACCTGGTGGTGACGCTGACCTCTCCCTCCGGGAAGTCGGCGGTGGTGTCGAACCGGCAGGGCGGCTCCGCGGACGACATCAAGGGCAGCTTCGACCTCACCCCGTTCGCCGGCGAGCCGGTGGCGGGCGACTGGAAGCTGACGGTCCAGGACGCGGCCCGCCAGGACGTGGGGACGCTCAACAGCTGGGGCCTCACCATCCAGCCCAAGTCCGACCAGCCTCCTCCTCCTCCTCCTCCGGAGAAGGACGATTCGGACCCGATGAAGCACATCGAGTACCTCGCGTCGGACGCGCTGAAGGGGCGCAACAGCCCGTCGGAGGGGCTGGATACGGCGTCGAAGTACATGCAGGGCCTGATGCAGAAGTACGGGTTCCAGGGGCCGAACACCGGCGCGGCGAACCCGTACGAGCAGGCGTTCGACCTGTTCAGCTTCAAGGGCCAGCGGGAGTCGGCGGAGTCGGTCAAGCACGACGCCAGCAACTGGGGCCAGGAGAAGTTCGACAGCGGGTTCTTCCTGGACAAGACGCTGAGCAAGAGCGACCTGAAGACGCTCTCCGACCGGTACCGGAAGGCGAACGGGCTGACCGCGGCGCAGACGCCGGACTTCCAGAGCGTGGACGACGTCAAGAAGGTGGCGCTGCAGGACGGCAAGACGCGGAACACCGTGGGCATGCTGCAGGGCACCGGGCCGCACAAGGACGAGGTGATCGTGCTGATGGCGCACCTCGACCACCTGGGCGTGGACCGGAACGGGCAGGTGTTCAACGGCGCGGACGACAACGGGTCCGGGAGCGGCGTGCTGGCGTCGCTGCTGCCGCAGCTCCAGCAGATGCAGAAGGACGGGAAGCTGGACCGGTCCGTGATGGTGGTGTGGACGGGCGGCGAGGAGAAGGGGCTGGTGGGGTCTTCGTACCTGGCCAACCACCCGCTGCCGGGGCTCCCGAACAGCAAGGTCGCCGGGGTGATCAACGCGGACATGGTGGGCCGGTGGGACGACCAGCGGCTGTCGGTGATCGACACGGACACCCGCGGGCGGAACAACTACTTCCACGACCTGGTGGACCAGGCGAACCAGAAGCTGACCGACCCGTTCGACCGCGTGAACCGCGACATCAACCAGTACCGCGACCGGCAGGATGGGTCCGTCTGGAACAGCAAGGGCATCCCGACCCTGTTCCTGTTCGAGGGCCTGTCGAATCCCAACGGCGGCGGCGACCTCATCGACGAGTACCACCAGACCACCGACGACGTGGACCTCATCTACCGCGACAGCAACGGGAACAAGCCGCGGCACGTGCGCGACCTGCTCCTCAACGTGGTGGACCTGGCCGCGAACCGGACGACCGGGACGACCACGCCCCGGGCGCGCCGGGTGGCGGACGAGTCGCGCGGCGTGGTGGCCTGGCAGTAGGACAGGAGAACAGCGCGCGGATCGTCCTCCGTTCTCCACTCACTCCGCGCCGGAGTCGGGTAGAGAGCGGAGTCGATGATCTCGATCGCGCTGGTGACGCTGGTCGCGCTGGGGCTGGGGGACGCGCCGGATGGCGGGTCCCCACCGGTCCCGGGTGACGCGCCGGCCATGGAGACCGTGGTCACCGCCACGCGCGCGCCAAGGCCCGTGCGGGAGGTGACCTCGACGGTCACGGTGATCCCCCGGGCGGAGCTGGAGCGGAGCCCGGGCGTGCGCGTGGACGACGTGCTGCGTTCGGCGGTGCCGTCGTTTGCGACGTTCCGGCGCACCAGCAGCGTCGCCGCAGACCCCACCGCGCAGGGCGTGAACCTGAGGAACGTGGGGCCGTCCGGGGTGTCGCGGGCGCTGGTGCTACTGGATGGGGTGCCGGTGAACGACCCGTTCGGCGGGTGGGTGTACTGGCGGGCACTGCCGAGGCTGGGGCTGGAGCGGGTGGAGCTGGCGCCGGGCGCGGCGTCGGCGCTGTACGGGAGCGCGGCGCTGGGCGGGGTGGTGGAGCTGTTCTCGCGCGCGGCGCTGGAGCGGGCGCTCGACGTGGACGCCGGGTGGGGCACGCGAAGGTCGCTGGACGTCGCGCTGCGGGCGGCCGACCGGTGGGGGAGGCTGGGGGCTTCGGTGGAGGGGGAGCACTTCTCCACCGCCGGGTACCCGGTGGTCGCGCCATCGCAGGCGGGGCCGGCGGATCTCTCCGCGCCCAGCGAGCACGAATCCGTCAGCGCGCGGGTGGAGTACCAGGTGACGTCCGATCTCACCGCGTCCGCGCGCGGGCAGTACTTCGACGAGCGCCAGAACGGCGGCACCGTGCACACCACCGCGCGCGTGCGGGAGGGCGGCGGTTCCTTCGGGGCGCGGTGGCACACGGCGGGCGCCGGGGACTTCGAGGCGAGGCTGTGGCTGCAGGGGCAGCTGTTCCAGCAGGACCGCGCGCGCCTGTCGCCGGACCGGGTGGACGAGCTCCTCTCCGCGCACCAGGAGAACCCCAGCGACAGCGAGGGGGCGTCGGTGCTGTGGACGTCGCGGCCGCTGGAGCTCCTCGGCCGGCACTTCCCGGCGGCGGGCGCCGACGCCTTCCGCGTGGCCGGGCGCTCCGCCGAGGACCTGTTCCCCGCGGTGGTCGGGCCGACGACGGCGGTGCGGCGGGACTCCTCCGGGACGCAGATGTCGCTGGGGGCGTTCGCGCAGGACTCGTACCAGCCGATCCCGGACGTGGAGGTGCTCGCGGCGCTGCGGCTGGACGCGTGGAGGAACGCGGACGGCCAGCGGCACACGGTGCTCGGGGACGACTCCACGGCGGACGCGGCGTTCACGAACCGGAGCGCGTCACAGCTGTCGCCGCGGGTGGGGGTGAGGTGGCAGCCGCTGCCGTTCCTCACCGCGCGGGCCTCCGGGTACCAGGCGTTCCGGGCGCCGACCCTGAATGAGCTGTATCGGCCGTTCCAGGTGGGGGCGGTGTTGACGGCGTCGAACCCGGACCTCGGGCCGGAGCGGTTGACCGGGGCGGAGGCGGGCGTGGACGTGGAGCTGCCGTTCGGGATGGCGGCGCGGGCGACGGGGTTCTGGAACCGGCTGGCGGATCCGATCGTGAACGTCACGCTGGCGACGCCGATCGACGGCGCCACGCGCCAGCGGCAGAACGTGGGCGAGGTGCAGATCGTCGGGGTGGAGGGGTGGCTGGACCTGCGGCTGTGGCGGGCGTTCAGCGCCTCGGCGGGCTACACGTTCGCGCCGACGCAGGTGCTCGCGGCGGCGTCGGACACGCTGGTGGGCAAGCAGCTCCCGCACGCGCCCGCCCGGCGCGCCACCGTCCAGCTCTCCTACGACGACCCGAACATCGTCACCGTGACGTTGGTGATGCGCTACGTGGGGCAGCAGTTCGAGGACGACCTCAACACCCTGCCGCTGGATGGGGTGGCGCTGGTGGACCTCTCCGCGCGGCGGCGGCTGTTCGGCGACCTCGACGCGTACGTGACGGTGAACAACCTGTTGAATCAGCAGTACCTCGTCGGCCGCGCCGGAATCGACACGGTCGGAGAACCGCTCACCGTGCTCGCGGGACTGCGCTACCGGCTGGGCCGCTGAGTCACCAGCGCCCTGACTCATCAACGGGCCGCTCTCGCGGGCGAACCGGTCCACTTCCTTCAGCAGCGCGGTGGATGCGGTGCAGCCCCGTCCATCGCGCGGACATACCC
>DASRBA010000376.1:0-21591 GCA_035637895.1 Myxococcaceae bacterium | reverse complement strand
CCGGCTTCGCGGCGGCCAGGGCCGGGGGCGGGATGAGGAAGCCCACGGCGCCCGAGACGTAGATCCCGGGGCCGGCGAGACCACACAAGTAGAGGAATCGACGGCGGGTCAGTTCCATCGTGGGGTCCAGCTTACCTCCCTGGCCGACCGCTTGGCGCGCACCCCCAATTCCCCACACTGACGACAGATTCAGCTCAACGACACAGCTCCACCGCGGCTTCGAAGATTTCCTCTTCGCTCGGAAGGACGAGGGTGGCGGCCTCCGCGAGCGGGACGAAGGAGTCGGCGGCGGCGACGCGCGCGTACCGTTCGGGGGTGGCGTCCTTGCGCTCCAGCAGCAGGGCGCCGACGGCCTCGCCCACGTTGCCGGAGCGGCGGCACTCGTCCACCACCAGCACGCGGCGGATCTGCCGGGCGTGGGCGAGGATCGCCGCGGCGGGGAGCGGGGCGATCCACCGCAGGTCGATGACGCGCGCGTGGATCTTCTGGTCGGCCAGCTTCTTCTGGACGCGCAGGCCCATGGGGACGCCGTTGCCGTAGGTGATGACGAGGAGGTTGGACGCGCCGCTGCGCTTCTCGTAGACGCCCACCTCGCCTACCGGGATGGCCTGGCCCTGCGGCGGCAGCGGGAAGCTCCACCGCCCGTCGCCCGGCTCGAAGAGGTCGCGCTGCGGGTAGAGGGCGATGGGCTCCACGAAGACGCACACCCGCCCGTCCACCTTCGCCTCCGCCAGGCAGGTGCGGAGCATGCGCGCCGCGTCGTCGCCGCGGCAGGGGAGGGCGACGATGACGCCGGGCAGGTCGCGGAGCACGGCCAGGCTGTCGTCGTTGTGGAAGTGGCCGCCGAAGCCCTTCTGGTAGCCGAGCCCGGCCACGCGGACCACCATGGGGTTCTTCAGCTGGCCGCTGGAGAAGAAGGAGAGGGTGGCGGCCTCGCCGCGGAGCTGGTCTTCCGCATTATGGACGTAGGCGAGGAACTGGATCTCCGGGACGGGGAGCAGTCCCGCCAGGCCCGCGCCCAGCGCCATCCCGAGGATGGTCTGTTCGTCCAGCAGCGTGTTGAAGACGCGCCGCGGCCCGAACCTGGCCCACAGCCCGGCGGTGACGCCGTAGACGCCGCCCTTCTGCGCCACGTCCTCGCCGAAGACGAGCAGCTCCGGGTACTTCTGCACCAGGTCGTGCAGCGCCATCCGGATGGCCTGGCCCAAAGGGCGCGGGCGGTCGCTCTCCGGCGGCGGCGGGCCGTAGCCTGCGCGCGCGGCCTCGGCGGCGACCTTGTCCTGGTGCGAGGGGGCGACGGCCGACATCACCGCGTCGCGCGTGCGCAGCTTGGGCCGCTTCACCGCCTGCGCGGACGCCTCGTTCACCCGCGCCCGGGCGCGCTCCAGCAGCGCCCCCAGCGCGGCGCGGTCCAGCGCCCCGTTCGCCAGCAGGCGCCGGGCGGAGAGGAGGACCGGGTCGGCGGCCTCGGCGGCGGCCAACTCGGCGGCGTCGCGGTACTCGGCGTCCGCGTCGCTCCCGGCGTGCCCCCACAGCCGCACGCAGCGCAGGTGGAGGAAGGCGGGCGCGCGGCGCTCGCGGCAGTGGGCCACCGCCTCCGCGGTGACCTGGAAGGTCGCCTCCAGGTCGGTCCCGTCCGCCTGGAAGTAGGCGAGGCCGGGCAGCGCGCGCGCCCTCGTCTCCACCCAGCCCGCCGGCGTGCGGACGGAGATGCCCAGGCCGTTGTCCTCGCAGACGAAGAGGGCGGGGACGGGGACCTTCTGGAAGGCCGCCCAGCCGGCGGCGTTGAGCGCTCCCAGCGCGGTGGAGTGGTTGAGCGACGCGTCCCCGAAGGAGCAGATCACCACCGCGTCCTTCGGGTACGGGCAGGGGACGCCCAGCCGGTGCGCGCGGTCGACCGCCACCGCCAGCCCCACCGCCCGCGGCAGGTGCGAGCTGATGGTGCTGGTCTGCGGGAGGATGCCCAGGGGCACGGAGCCGAAGACCTTGTGGCGCCCGCCGGAGATGGGGTCGTCGGCGGAGGCGGTGAGGGACAGCAAGAGGTCCATCGCGCCGTCGTGGCCGTCGCGCTGGCGCGCCCGCTCCAGGTACAGCGCGGCGGAGCGGTAGTGGAGGAGGGCCGGGTCGGTGAGGCGGGTGAGCCGCCCGAGCGCGGCGTTGCCCTCGTGGCCGGCGGAGCAGATGGTGTAGTAGCCCTGGTTGCGGGCGCGCAGCTCGTGGGACTCGACGTCGACCAGCCGGCAGAGGAGCTGGGATTCGAACAGCTCCAGGTACTCCCTGGGTGTCAGTGTCCGGTCGGATGCCGTGGGCGGCGGTAGATCAAGGATTTCCTTGACTGTGAGGTCGAGGAGCCTCTGGACGGATTGCCGCGCGCGTTCGAGCGACATGGCGCCGTTCATAGCAGGCGCGGTAGACGGACGCGGTGTTCGCCGTTCCAGACACCATCGAGCGCCGCCCCCCCGCGTCCGGAAAGGACCTGGCGGAGCTGCGCGCCGAGCTGGGCAAGGACCTGCCGGAGCCGCTGGTCGAGCTGCTGACGGAGGCGGACGGGCTGCAGGGGTGGCTGGAGCCGTCCGGCGCGTACCTCTCGCTCTACACCGCGGAGGAGATCCTCCTCATCAACCGGATGTTCCGGATGAACGTGTCCGGGGCGGACTCGCTGCTGGTCTTCGCCTCCGACGGCGGGCGGAAGCTGGCGGCGTTCGACCTCAAGGTCCACCCGGCGACCGTCCTCGGGCTGCCCTTCGAGCTGAAGCGGACCGAGGTGCTCTTCCGCTGCGCCACGCTGGAGGCGCTGATGGACCGGCTGCAGCGGTCCGGCTGGGAAGCGGAGCTGGCGCTGTCGAACCTCTAGACCAGCACGTTCAGCCGCCCGAGCAGGAAGTCGCGCGCCACGGTCATGTCGTGCACCTCGTCCGGGCCGTCGGCGATGCGGGCGGCGCGCGCCATCCGGTACCAGAAGGAGAAGGGCATGTCCTCGCTGTAGCCGAGCGCGCCGTGCATCTGGATGGCGTCGTCCAGCACCTGGCACAGCAGCTGGGCGACCTGGTTCTTCGCCATGGAGGAGTAGGGCCGCGCCTCCTGGTGCTGCCCGCGCTCCATCATCCAGGCGCAGTGGTAGGTCATCAGGTTGCCGGCGTGGATGGCGCGGGCGTTGTCCGCGAACATCTTCTGGATCGCCTGGTGGCGCGCCAGCTCCTTGCCGAAGCTGACGCGGGTGGCGGCGTACTCGCGGCACATGTTCAAGGTCCGCTCCGCCAGGCCCAGCCAGCGCATGCAGTGGGTCAGCCGCGCCGGCACCAGCCGGGTCTGCGCCAGCTTGAAGCCCTGGCCGATCTCCCCCAGCACCGCCGACGCGGGCACCCGGACGCCGCGGAAGCGGAGCTCCGCCTCGCGGTGGTCCAGCACCTCCAGCGCCATCGTCTTCACGTCCCGCACGTGCTCCACGCCCGGCGCCTTCCGGTCCACCACGAACATGCTGGCGCCCGTCTTCGGGTCGTCGCTGGTGCGCGCCATCACGATCAGGAAGGACGCCCTCCCCCCGCCGGTGGAGAACCACTTGTGCCCGTCGATCACCCAGTCGCCGCCGTCCCGCTTCGCGGCGGTGCGGAGGTTGGACGGGTCGGCGCCGGCGCCGGGGGCGGGCTCCGTCATGCAGAAGGCGGAGGAGATCTCCCCGCGGGCCAGCGGCGCCAGGTAGCGCTCCTTGATCTCCGCGCTCCCCGCCGCCAGCAGCAGGTCCATGTTCCCCTGGTCCGGCGCGTCGCAGTTGAAGCACTTGGCGCCCAGGAGCGACCGCCCCATCTCGCGGAACAGCGCGCACATCCCCATCACGCCCAGGCCCTGCCCGCCCAGGTGCTGGGGCAGATGCGGCGTCCACATCCCGGCGGCGCGCACCTCCGCCTGGAGCGCCTTCAGCGCGTCCCACTTGCCGTCGCGATCCTCGTCGACGATGCGGCGCTCGGCGGGGATGACCCGTTCGTCCACGAAGGCGCGGACCTTCTGTCGCAGCGAAGCCAGCGGTTCGGGCAGCTCGAAGTTCATTCGATCTCCTTCACTCGATCTCCAGGGAGGTGTCGAAGGTGGGGTTGACCACGGCCAGGGCGTCCTGGAGGTTGTGCTTGAGGGCCGCCGAGGCGCGCGCGAAGTCCTCGGCGGAGAGCGGCCCCGACCGCAGCTTCTCCGCCAGCGCCGCGTTGAGCGATTGGACGTCGCCGTCGCTCCGGCCCAGCAATTCGCGCAGCCGCTGAAGCTCCGCGCCCTGCCGCTCCGCCTGGCCGCGGAGCTGGTTGGCCAGGGTGGTGGCCAGGTGCGAGGCGATCAGCACCCGGAACGCCAGCTTCTTGTCCTTCACCGCCGGCTGGAGGTCCGCGATGAGGAACTTCGCCAGCGCCTCCAGCAACGCGGGTTCGTCCGGGCGCTCCAGCATGTCAGGCCCCCTGCTCGATCAGGCGGAGCGCTTCGTACTCCATCTCCACCGCCCGCCGCGCGATGGCGATCAGCTCCAGGTCCGACTCCTCGCCGGAGAGGTAGCGCTCCCCCTGCATCACGCTGCCCACCGCCCAGCGCACGTTCCCCATCACCTCCCACCAGTGCACCTTGGCGGGGTCCACCGCCCGGCCGCTGGCCTTCGCGTAGGCGTCGTAGAAGCGCCGCCGGGTGGCCAGCCCGCCGGCGGGGAGCTGGTTCTGCCCGAAGCGCCAGTCGCGCACGCAGATCCAGCCCACGTCCTCCATCGGGTCGCTGAAGTGGGCGAACTCCCAGTCCAGCACCGCGGAGAGCCCCTCCGGCGTCACCAGGAAGTTCCCGGTCCGGTAGTCGCCGTGGACCAGCGTCTCCTCCTCCTTCGCGGGGGCGTGGCCGGCGCACCAGCGCAGCGCCAGCTCGATGGCCGGGTGCGGCGCCTTCATCCGGTCCGCCATCACCCGCGCGTGGGCCATCGCCGCCGCCGCGGGGCCCTTTCCGGCCTGGCCGTCCCGGTCGATCGCCAGGGACGGCGCGGAGGCGCGGGTGACGGTGTGGATCTTCGCCAGCTCCGCCGCCAGCGCCTCCGGCAGCGTCTCGCGCGCGGCGGCCAGCTCCGGGTGCTTCACCACCCGCCGGCCGATGGCCTCGCCCTCCGCCCAGTCCAGGAAGTACGCGCCGGCGCCCGGGCGCACCAGCCCCTCGGAGAGCCAGCGCGCCGGGGGCGTGCGCACGCCCGCCGCCACCGCCGCCTGGATGACCTGGAACTCGTGCGCGCGGTCGAGGCTGTCGGGGAGCGACTGGTTGGCGTCGCTGCGGAGCACCATCCGCCGGTCGCCCGCGAATTCGCCGCCCGAGAAGCCCAGCTCCACCTTGTAGTTGTCCTGGCAGGCGCCGCCGAACAGCGGCTGCAGCGCCTTCACCTTCACCCCGGCGCCGGTGCGCCCGGAGAGGAGGGCCTCCACGGCGCTCGCCAACTCCTCGGTGGTTCGCTGCGTTTCGGGCATTGGCCCCTCCGCGCCTCCCCGGCGGCGCGGTATATCGCGTCCCATGGCCGACTCGATCACGCTCTTCACCGACCACTACTGGATCAGCCCGTACGCGTTCTCCGCCTTCGTCTCCCTCAAGGAGAAGGGCGTCGCCTTCGAGGAGAAGTACGTCCGGCTCCAGGACAAGGAGCACCTCCACGCCGGCTACCGGGACGCCTCCATCACCGGCCGGGTGCCCGCGCTCCGCCACGGCGTCTTCTGGCTGGCGGAGTCCAGCGCCATCGCCGAGTACCTGGAGGACGTCTTCCCGCCGCCGCAGTACCCGCGGCTGTACCCGGAGGACCTCAAGCAGCGCGCGCAGGCCCGGATGATCCAGGCGTGGATCCGGTCGGACCTGATGCCGCTGCGAGAGGAGCGCTCGACCGCCTCCATGTTCTACGAGAAGGCCAAGGATCCGCTCACCGCCAAGGGCCAGGCGGCGGCGGACAACCTCGTGCGCGTGAGCACCCTGCTCATCCCGGACGGCGCCACCCAGCTGTTCGCCACCTGGTCCATCGCCGACGCGGACCTGGGCTTCATGCTCCACCGGCTGATCCTCAACGGGCACGAGGTGCCGGCGAAGGCCCGGAAGTTCGCTGACGCGCAGTGGCAGCGCCCTTCTGTAAAGGAATGGGTCAGCCAGAAGCGCCCGCCGTACGTGCCCTACGGGTGACCCCCGGAATTTCCTCTCATTTTTTGAGCATTGACCGGAAAATCGCCAGTCCGGCGGCGCGCAAAATCCCCGGTGAGTTTAAGTAGTTATAAGTGCCGAAGGGCACTTTTTAAGGTGTGGCAACAAACCGTCCACTCGTCCGAGAATCCGATTGTCCAGTCGCGGCCCTACCCCGTGACGTTGAAAGGCAGGATTCTCCGATGGCGATCCCTCCAGTCAGCAGCAACCCGAACAACGGCAACCTTGAGAAGGCCGTCCAGGGCGACACCACGGTGTCGGCGACCACCACGTCGTCGACGGTGTCCGACGCGGCGGGTAAGGGCGGGGGAGTCCGTACCGGCGATATCTCCTTCTTCGAGGACCCGTCCAAGAAGCTCCCGATCAACGACGATCTCTTCGAGTAGTTTCCACCGTTTCCGCAGCGTCCTGATCTGCCGGGCCCGCGATCTCGCGGGCTCGCTCGGACGCGCGGGAACGCAGTAGTGTCCGGCTCCGCAGATGCCGGCGAACACGCTCCCTCCCGATCTGACGGACCCCGGTTACGCGAGTGTCGCGCCGGGCGACGACGTCACCGCGGAGCCGAGCGTCACCACCGCCGCCACCTCCAAGCCCGTCAAACCGCTGGAGCGCGGCGAGCCCCTCGGCCGCTACATCATCCTGCGCACGCTGGGCGAAGGCGGGATGGGGATCGTCTACTCCGCCTACGACCCGGAGCTGGACCGGCAGGTGGCGATCAAGCTCCTGCGCCCCAGCGGCAACGCCACCCCGGAGAAGCAGCTGCGGCTGATGCGCGAGGCCCAGGCGCTGGCCCGCATCTCCCATCCCAACGTGATCGCCGTCCACGACGTCGGCACGCATGACGACAATGTCTTCGTCGCCATGGAGCTGGTGGAGAGCGGCACGCTCACCGACTGGCTGGAGGACAAGAAGCGCACTCCGCGCGAGATCCTCGCCAAGTTCATCGACGCCGGGAAAGGCCTGGGCGCGGCGCACGCGGCGGGGATGGTCCACCGCGACTTCAAGCCCGAGAACGTGCTGGTGGGGAGCGACGGCCGCTGCCAGGTGACCGACTTCGGGCTGGCCCGCATGGCCACCTCGGGCGACGAGCACCTGCCCATCGGCGAGATGGACTCGCGGCCCACGGAGACGAACAAGCCGATCAACCAGCGGCTGACCCGCGCGGGGGCAGTGGTGGGGACGCCGCTGTTCATGTCCTGGGAGCAGTTCCAGGGGCGGGCGGCGGACCAGCGCAGCGACCAGTACAACTTCTGCGCCTCGCTCTACTGGGCGATCTTCGGCGCGCCGCCTCCCGGCCCGTACACCTCCGGGGACAGCCGCGACTCCACCGCGGAGGGCGTGGCCGACAACACCGGCGGCGCCGCCTTCACGCCGGAGCGCCTGCGCGACCTGCCCAAGGAGCCCCGCCTCCCCGCGCCGGTGCGCCGCGCGCTGCTGCGCGGCCTGTCGCTCAAGCCGGACGACCGCTTCCCCGCCATGGAGGACCTCCTCCGTGAGCTGGGGAAGGACCCGCGCGCGGCGCAGCGCCGCCTGGCGCTGGCGGGTGTCATGTTGCTGGTGGTGGCGCTGGCCGCGTCCACCTACTGGCCCATCCTCCAGCAGCACCGCCAGCTCTGCCGCGGCGCCGAACGCAAGCTGGAGGGCGTGTGGACGCCGGAGATCCGCGGGCAGATCGAGACCGCCTTCAAGGCCACCGGCGCGTCCTACGCCGAGGACGCCACCAAGCGCGCCGCCGACGCGCTGGACCGGTACACGGAGGCCTGGGTCCTGATGCACCAGGAAGCCTGCGAGGCGACCCGGATCCGCGGCGAGCAGTCCGACGCGGTGCTGGCGCTGCGGATGATCTGCCTGGACCGGCGGCTGCAGCAGGTCGCCGCGCTCACCAAGCTGTTCGCCGGCGCGGACCTCAAGATCGTCGAGAAGTCGGTGGACGCGGCGAACGCGCTGGCGCCGGTCGCCAACTGCGCGGACATCGAGGCGCTGACGTCCCCCGTGCCCCGGCCGGACGATCCCGCCGCCCAGGCGTTCATCTCCGGCATGGAGCGGTCGGCTTCCGAGGCGACCGCGCTGGGGGTCGCCGGGCGCTACAAGAAGTCGCTGGAGATGGTGACGCGGCTGGTGGCGGACCCGGGGTTGCAGAAGCACCCCTGGGCCCCGCTCAACGCGGAGCTGCTGAGCCTCCAGGGCTGGGCGCTCTTCCGCACGGGGGACCCGGCGGGCGCGGAGAAGACGCTCCGGGAGGCCATGCTCCACGCAGAGCGCGGGCACCTGGAGTCGGAGCGCCTCCGCATCCTCAGCCGCCTGGCGTACGTCATCGGCTCCACGAACAGTCGTCTCGACGAAGCGGTCTACCTGGCGCAGCTGGCGGACGCGGTGGCCTCCCGCTCCAGCGACGTCCAATCCAAGCTGGAGGTGCTGTTGCGGCTGGGGACCATCTACACCAACAAGGGCGACTACGAGCAGGGCCGGATCACGCTGGAGCGCGCCGCGATCCTCTGCTCCCAAGCCCTCGGCCGCAACGACCCCGCGCTGGGTCCGGTGCTGCAGTCGCTGGCAGATGCCTACGCGCGCGCCGGCGACTACCAGATGGCGCTGGAGCGGCTGCAGACCTCGCTGGAGATCTCCGAGCGCACCCGCGGAAAGCGCCACCCCAACCTGGGCTACATCCACCGAAGCCTGGCCTACGCCTACTATCGGCTGGGCGACTACGAGCGCGCCCACGAGCAGATCCAGGCGGCGATCAAGATCTGGACGGACAGCTACGGTCCCGAGCATCCGGAGGTGGCTGAGGCGCTGGATTACCTGGCCACCATCCTCCACCTCGACGGCCTGGACGCGGAGTCGCTGGTCGAGGCCAACAAGGCCCTGAAGATCAAGACCAAGGCGCTGGGGAAGGACAACTTCACCCTGTCCTATTCCATGGGCAACGTGGGGCAGGCGCTGCTGGGCCTCAAGCGCTATCCCGAGGCCCTGACGTACCTCGAGAAGGCGGAGAAGATGCAGGAGGAGGCCAAGCTCTCCCCCGAGGAGATCGCCGAGGTCCGCTTCGCCTACGCCCGCGCGCTGTGGGAGACGAAGAAGGACCGGAACCGCGCGCTGGTGCTGGCGGCGCAGGCGCGGGACGGCTTCCGGCGCGGGCGAGACAAGCGGAGCGAGGACGAGGCGGACCGCTGGCTGACCGCCCACGGCGTGGGCTCCACCACCGCCGCGCGGCAGTAGCGGGTCCTTTCAGCCCTCGAGGTCAGCCCTCGAGGTCAGCCCTTGGAGGTGGAGAGCCCGGCGTCGCCGAACGGCTCGTCGCGCTCCTTCACCGCCTGCTTGAATCCCGCGGCGGCGGCGCGCTGCTGGAACGCGTACCCCTCCGGCGTGTGGCGGGCGGCGCCGTCGAACAGCGTCCCCAGCAGCTGGGTGGCGTGGAGCCCCTGCGCCGCCACCGCCTGGTTGAGCAGCAGCTTGTGCATCACCAGCTGGTTGACGGGGACGCGGGCGATCCGCTGGAGGAGGGATTCGAAGCGCTCGTCGAGGCGGTCGCGGGGGGCGCACTCGGTGGCCAGGCCCCAGGCGACGGCCTCCGCCCCGCTCAGGCAGTCGCCGGTGAAGAGCAGCCGCTTCGCCTTCTCCAGGCCGATGCGGTGGGCCCACAGCGCGGTGGTGGGGACGCCCCAGACGCGCGCCGGCGGGTAGCCGATCTTCGCCGCGTCCTCGATCACCAGCAGGTCCGAGCACAGCGCCATGTCCGTCCCGCCCGCCACGCAGAAGCCGTGCACCTTGCACACCACCGGCTTGTCGGAGTGGAACAGGCTCATGAACCCGCGGACGTTCCGGCGCATCATTTGGAAGTCCACCATCGGGTCCCACGTCCCGCGCGGGTCGTGGTTCCTGGCGACCACCTCCGGGTCCACCGGCGACCCCTTCGTCCAGCCGGCGGGCGCGCCGCCGCCCTCCTGGGCCAGCCGTTCGGCGCTGGCCACCAGGTCGTAGCCGCCGCAGAAGCCGTTGCCGTTGCCGGAGAGGGCGATCACGTGGACGGCCGGGTCCAGGTTGGCGCGCTCCACGCACGCCTCGAGCTCCACCGGCAGTTGGAGGGTGATGGCGTTGCCGCGCTCGGGGCGGTTCAGCGTGATGCGGGCGATCCGCCCGCCGGCGGCGTAGGTCATCGTCGTGAGGGGGAGGTCCATGGCGCGCGGACCTTACCTCCGGGCCGCGGTGCCCGGAGCGGTGGTCGAGTGGCGCCGACGTGCGCATCTTCCCCTGGTGAGGAGGCTCCGGCCCATGCGCGGTTCGGCGTTGATGCTGCTGTCGCTGGGGGTGCTGGCCGGGGTGGCCTGGCGGCGCGCGAGGCGAGGGCGGCCCTCCCTCCAGCCGGCCGAACGGTCGCCGGCCCAGGAGTGGCGCCTGGAGCCGGGGCGCTCGGGGGCCGAGCGGGCGTCGGTGCGGGGCTACGAGCGGGCGTCGCCTTTGACTCCCGACCCGGCCGCGGGGCAGGCGAGTGGAGCGCCGGGGCACCGCATTCTCAACGGGTGAGATGGAGTTGCCGGGAAGTTGCGGGAACGCGAGGGCTCGGCCGGGCGATGACCTACGCATGAGGATCGGCGCTCCAGCCACGCAGCCCCGGACCGCGCAGGCGTCCGCCGCCCGCTTCGACCCGAACAGCCCGAGCGACGTGCAGGCCCTGGCGCGCCAGTACGCGCCCATCCGCTACCTGCACCCGGCGGAGCAGTACAAGCCGGGAGACCCGCTGAGCTTCATCCACGACGCGCGCGTGCGCGAGCACAAGAGCTTCTGGCCGGACCGCACGCCGGACGGGTTCGACACCGGGCAGATCGACCCCTCGCGGCTGCGGGGCATGCAGAAGGACAACCTCTACCTGGACCTGAAGGATTCGGAGGCGGCGCGGCGCGGGAACACCGCCGGCTCGCCCTCGCTGTACCAGTACGACCGGAAGACCAACTCGATGACGTACTGGTTCTTCTATCCGTACAACCACGGGCCCGGCCCCGGGCGCCTCAGCCACGAAGGCGACTGGGAGCGGATGACCGTCCAGTTCGACGCCGGGCAGCGGCCCACCGAGGTCCGGTACAGCTCGCACGACGGGTTCCTCTCCCGCCCCTGGGCGGACGCGCCGAAGGAGAACGGCCGGCCGGTGACGTACGTCGCCGAGGGCAGCCACGCCAACTCGCCCACCACCAAGAGCACCACCGCGCTCGAGGTGGGCGGCGTGGTCATCGCCACGGATCGCTACGGCAAGGGCCAGCGCGTGGACGGGCTCCAGCAGCCGTTCCGCGACATCACCGCCGAGCCCTGGTACGGCACCCGCATCCACTGGGGGCAACGCGGGGCGCTCGCCGCGGTGGGCCAGGAGTTCACCAGCGGCCCCACCGGGCCCTCGCCGACGAAGGGGCCGCTCAAGTAGGGGCCGCGCGTGTGCCGTCCGCTGCACACTGCGCAGCGCGCGCGACGGTCCGGAGCGCGGCTCCCGCTCTGAGTGGGCGCTGGTATGTCCGCTGCACGGGGCCGGAGGGATGAGACCTGCCCTCCTCTCGGCCGCGGTGGGCGCCGCGATCGCCGGGTGCTCGCCGCCGCCGACCGGCTTCGCCGCCCTGGGGGACTTCGAGCTCCGCTTCTCGAACATCAACAGCGGCTTCGCCGAGGCGACGTTCGACTACGACTCCCAGAAGAGGGGCTGCCAGACGCTGGGCGACGACTTCACCGCCGCCGCGAACGGAAACCCGGCGAGCGTCTCCGAAGGCGCGGTCGAGAAGGGCGCCATGTTCAGGCCGGACGGATGCATCTTCCCCTCCGTCACCTTCTCCCGGCCCCTCCCGGTGGACGGGAGCGTGTCCCTGGTCATGAACGCCGGCCCGGAGCAGGTGGTCGCCGAGATCGAGGGCATGGGCAACACCCTGACCGGCGTCCCGATGGTGACGCCGGGCGAGGTGATCCACGCCGGGCAGCGCCTCCAGATCGCGCTCGGGGCCGGGTACGAGCTGGCGACCTGGCCGACCTTCGCCGGCATTGACACCGACGGCACGAACCTGGGCCACCTCGCCCGCGTCGTGCCGCCGGTGGATGGGATCATGGAGGTGCTCCTCCCCTCGGACCTCGCTCCGGGCCGGCAGCACGTGACCGTCGTGGCGACGATCGCGCCCAACTTCACCTCGTGCGAGGGCCCGGCCCGCGGCTGTCACTGGAACCCCATCGGAGGGCTCACGGCGTCTCTGGTCGTGTCCTTCGAGGTGCAGCCGTGACCGCCCCGTAATCTGTCAGGGCTTGGGGCGCAGGAGCTCGCGGACGGCGGGGGCGCCGCGCGCGCGGAGGGCGGCGTAGATCGCCAGCGAGGAGACGCGCGACTGCGCCTCCAGGGCGCGCCAGCGGCGCTCGGCGGCGGGCATGCCCGGCGGGCCGGCGATCTCCCCGAGCGTCTCCAGCACCACCCGCTCGATCGGCTCGGAGATGACGAAGTCGTGGTCGGCGAGGTGGTTGATCTCCGCCTCGATGGACGCGCCGTGGGCGGTCAACCGGCGCTGCTGCGGATCCACGCCGGCGAGGATCGCCGCGGCGCGGAGGAACCCCGCCACCTTCTCCTCGGCGAGGTGGGGCGGGTCGTGCGCGGCGGCCACCGCCACCACCAGCTCCGCGGAGAGGCCGCGGTGGAGGGCCTCGGCGAGGATGAAGATGTGGTGGGACGCCGTGTTCGCGATGGTCGCCTGCTCCAGCTCCGTGCCGTCCGCCTTCCACTGCAGGCACCACGCCTTCATCAGGTCGTGGAGGATGGGCGCGGCGATCACCAGGTCGTGGTCGAGGTCAGTGATGCCGTAGCGCTTGCGGTAGTTGGCCTCCAGGTCCAGGGCGGACTGGAGGTTGAACGCGGTGTGCTCCGCCAGCCCGCCCGGGTAGCTGTGGTGTCCGCCCGTGCCGCCGCCGGGGGCCGCCAGGAACGACTGGGGCGCCTTGGACGGATCGGCCAGGGGCGGGAACAGCGCGTCGGGGGCGGTGTGCGCCGGATCCAGCAGGCCCTCCTTCACCAGCGCCGCGTGCGCCTTCGCGCGCGCCGCGGCGTCCGGCCAGCGCGCCATGAAGGTCGGCGCCGGGTTGGACACCATCGCCTTCACGGCCGCGCGCAAGGTGGGGTCGCGGAGCTGGGCGATCTGGGACTCGATGAAGGCCAGCGCCGCCTTCGCGTTCGGGGAGGCCTGGGCGATGGCCTCCGCCCGGGCGTTGCCCTCCTGCGCGGAGGCGTGGAGGGACCAGACGAGGGCGAGCGGAAGGAGGGCGCGAGCGAGCATTCCGGGAATCTACCGGGGCGCGGTACCGTGCCGGGGAGATGGCGAGCCTGGTGGGGCACGGGGCGATGGGTTTGCTGGCGGCGCGTTACGGGGCGAACGCGCGGGCGTGGTCGTGGGAGGCGCTGGGGATGGTGGCGCTGTCCATGGTGCCGGATGCGGACGTGGTCGCCTTCACGCTGGGCATCCCGTACTCGGCGCCGTTCGGGCACCGGGGCGCCACCCACTCGTTCATGTTCGCGGCGGTGGCGGGCGTGGCCGCGGCGCTCGCGGTGCGCTCACCCCGGCTCATCCCGTGGTGCGTGGCGGTGGTGGCGACGCATCCGCTCCTGGACGCGCTCACCGACGGCGGCCTGGGGGTGGCGCTGCTGTGGCCGTTCGATCTCACGCGCTTCTTCGCGCCGTGGCGGCCGATCCCGGTCTCGCCCATCGGCGCCGGCTTCCTGTCGTGGCGTGGCCTGCGGGTGACGCTGGCGGAGTTGGTGCTCTTCTCGCCGGCCTACGCGCTTGCCCTGTTTCCGTTCAAGCGCACCTGAGTGGCCTCACCTGAGGAGCGAGTGCCTGTAGACTCGGGCCGGATGAAGAAGCCCGGCCGCAGCGTCTCCCCATCCGACGAGCCCTCGGCCGCGAGCGTGGAGGACCGCGTCACCACCGCTCCCCTGCAGGGGCGCGAGAAGAAGGGGGTGACGACGCAGCCCGTCCTCGACGATCGCCGCACCGGCGGGGACGACGACGAGACCGAGTCGCTGGGGCGCGGCGCCGCGGTGGGCCGCTACGACATCCTCCGGCACCTGGCTTCCGGAGGGATGGGGGCCGTCTACACGGCGTACGATCCGCAGCTCGACCGCCGGGTGGCGCTCAAGGTGCTCACCGAGCGCGGCGACTCCAAGACCAGCCGGGAGCGCCTCCAGCTCCGCCTCATGCGCGAGGCGCAGGCCATGGCCCGCCTCACCCACCCCAACGTGGTGGCCGTTCACGACGTGGGGACCTTCCAGGGCCGCGTCTTCCTGGCCATGGAGTTCGTGGACGGGGTCAACCTCCGCCAGTGGCTGGCGCAGGAGAAGCGCCGCTGGCAGGACGTGCGCGACCTCTTCGTCCAGGCCGGCCGGGGGCTGGCGGCGGCCCACGCGGTGGGGCTCATCCACCGCGACTTCAAACCGGACAACGTCCTCATCGGCAAGGACGGGCGCGCGCGGGTGGCGGACTTCGGCCTGGCCCGCCCGACGCAGGAGTCGCTCTCGGGGCCCCAGGCGTCCCTGGCCCGGACCCTGAATCCGAGCGCCCCCAACGCCAAGCCGCTCCTGGACAGGCCGATCACCCAGAAGGGCGTCATCCTGGGCACGCCGCGCTACATGGCGCCCGAGCAGATCCGCGACGAGCGCACCGACGAGCGCACCGACCAGTTCAGCTTCGCGGTGGCGTTCTACGACGCCCTCTACGGAGTCCGCCCCTTCGCCCCCAAGGACATCGACGAGCGGCTCGCGGCCATCGACCAGGGGAAGATCCAGCAGCCCCCTCCGGGCCACGGCGTCCCGGACTGGATGGGGCAGGCCGTCCGGCGCGCGCTGGCCGCGAACCCCGACCAGCGCTGGCCCACCATGGACGCGTTCCTGGAGGCGCTCCAGCGAGACTCCCTGCGGGGGCGGGCCAACTTCCGGGTGGCGGCCGCGCTGCTGGTGGCGGGGGCGCTGGCGGCCGGCGCGGCCTTCGCGCTCAGGCCGGAGCAGCGCTGCACCGGCGGAGCGCGCGCACTGGCCGGCTCCTGGGACGACGGCCGCAAGGACGCCGTCCGGCGCGCCTTCGCGGCCCAGCCGGACGGCGAGGCCCAGTTCACCCGCACCGCGCACGTGCTGGATGACTACGCCCAGAAGTGGGCGGCGATGCGCGACGACACCTGCGCCGCCACCCGGATCCGGGGCGAGCAGTCGGAGTCGGTGATGCAGCTGAAGATGGGGTGCCTGGACCTCCGGCTCCACGAGCTGCAGTACCTCACCACGCTCTTCACCACCGCCGACGCCAAGCTGGTGGAGCGGGGCGTGGACGCGGCCGGCGGCCTGTCCAGCGTGCGCTCCTGCGCCGACGCCACCGCCCTGACCCAGGAGGTCCCCCCGCCCGAGGATCCGGCGGCGCGAAAGGCCATCCAGGCCCTCAAGGAGCGGCTCTCGGAGGCGAAGGCGCTCCGCGACGCCGGTCTCTTCAAGGACGCGCTGGAGAAGGCCACCGCGGACCTGAAGGAGGCGCGGGCCCTCCGCTACAAGCCGGTCGAAGCCGAGGCGGCGCTGCTGGAGGGCATCCTCTTCGACAAGACGGGACAGCACCCCCACGCCGTGGAGAGCCTCAACGCCGCCGTCCTCGCCGCCGAGGCCGGCCGGGCCGACACCCTCAAGGTCCGAGCCGCCACCGAGGCGGTGTTCGCCACCTCCATGGTCCGGGACTTCGCCCGCGGCAAGGACTGGGCCGCGCTGGCCCAGGCGATCCTGGATCGGCTGGGCGGCCAGGCGGAGGCCCAGGGCGACCTCCTGGTGAACCTGGGCGCCCTCCACTTCCTCGAAGGCCAGCACGCGCTCGCCGCCACCATGCTGGAGCAGGCGCGCCAGCTCCTCTCCACCGAGCTGGGCCCCGACGATCCCCGGACGCTCAACGCCGCGGGGAACCTGGCCGCCGTCTACGCGAAGCTGGGCCGCCTGGACGACGCCAGCCGGCTCCTCGAGGAGGCGATGGCCTCGATGCGGAGGCGCCTGGGCCCCGACCACGCGCTGCTCGTCCCGCGGCTGTACACGCTGACGCAGGTCCACATCCAGCGGCGCGACTACGCCTCGGCGCACAAGAACATCGACGAGACGCTCCGGATCGCCCGCGCGCGCATGGGCGCGGACACGGTCAACGTCGCCAACGCGCTGGACATCAAGGGCACCATCTACCAGGAGGAGGGGCGGTACCAGGAGGCGCTGGCGACCTACCAGCAGGCGCTCGCCATCAAGCTGCGCATCCTGCCCGCGGACAACCAGATCCTCTCGTACTCGTACGACGGCATCGGCCAGTCACTGCTCGGCCTGGGGAAGCTCAAGGAGGCACGCGCGCCGCTGGAGCGCGCGCTGGCCATCCGCGGGACGGATCCGGTGGACCTGGCCGACACCCAGTTCGCCCTCGCGCGGACGATCTGGCAGCCGTCAGGCCAGCAGAAGGCGGCCGCCATCCGCTACGGCGAACAGGCGCGGCGCGACTACCAGCGCGCCGCGAAGCAGGACCGCGTGGCCGTGGTGGAGGCCTGGCTGGCCAAGCACCACTAACCGTCGGACCGCCCGCTCCCGCCGCTTCCGCCGCCGCTCCCCAGGCCGGTCGTGGGGGAGCCGCCGCCGCCGTTCCGGCTCCACGCCGTGTTGTGCATGTAGTCGGGCACCTGGACGCCGGAGGCCGAGTCGTGCAGGTACACCAGGTCGCTGGCGCCCTTGAAGAGGTCGTCGGCCGTCATCGTCTGGATGGTCGGCGGTTGGCCGTGCTTGTGCTGGTTGGGGTCGAAGTACTGGATGGCCCCGGTCTGCGGGTTGTAGTCGGTCACGCCCACCCAGTGGCCGTTCACGTTCGCGAAGACGGGAGCCCGGGGGGAGGCGTTCTGGAGCACGGCCTCGCCCGTCTTGCGGGCGGCGTCGCGCTGCCCTTGCGTGACCGACGGGTCGTTCGCCGGGGGCATGAAGGCGGCGTCCCACTGGAACCCCATCCGGCTCATCTCTTCCGCCATCTGGGTGCCGTTGATGCCGCCGCGGCCGCGGTTCTCCATGAGCCTCTTCAGCTTGCCCACCCTGTCCCCGAACGGGGTGCTCTGACTCCCGTCCGGGTTCGGCCTGGTCCTGTCCAGGCCGGGCTTGGTCCCATCCGTGCCGGGCTTGGTCGTGGCGGGCTGCTTGGTGCTGTCCGTGGTGGTCTGCTTGGCGCTGGCCGTGAAGGCCGCGTCGTACAGCTGCGACGTGGGAGACGTCTTGCTGTTCGGGTCGATCTGACCATTGAACTTCATGGTCGAGCCGTCGTCCTTGCCGGCGAACAGGTTCTTGAACGTGTGGACGAGCGGATCGAGCTGCACTTCCCCCTTGGTGGCCAGGCTCGACAGCTCCCGCACGTACTCGGTGGGGTTGTTGGTGGCCACGAAGAACGCGGCGTTGCTGGCCCCGCAGTTCATGGTCCCTTCGCCCTGCTGGATCTCCTCGGGGTGGTTGATGTCGTGCAGCAGCGAGGTGACGAGCTTCTGGCGGTCCAGGCCCGGCAGCAGCGTGGTGTTCGGATCGGTCAGCTGGGTCAGGTACGAGAGCGTGGTGTCACTCCCACCGCGGTTGCCCCGGTTGCCCAGGATGCCCTGGAAGAGCGACTGGTGGAGATCGGTCTTGGCCTGCTCGCCGGCGCCGGCCAGGGAATCCTCCACCTTGAAGTAGTTCCCCAGCTCTCCGGAGGTGAGCATCCTGCGGAGGTTGCTCACCGATGACCTGGGGCTGGCCACCGGCGTGCCGTAGGGGCCGTCCTGGTGGTTGGCCGTGGCCTCCGCGTGGAGCTGGTCGTAGCGCGCGCGATCCTGCGGAGAGAGGGCGTTGTAGGCCGCCAACTGCTCCGGCCTCATGTCCAGGGTGGGCTGCGCCGCGTCCAGAGGCTTGGGGGGGCGCATCTTCAGCCCGCGCACGAGATCCACGAACGACGCCTTCTCTCCGTAGCTCAGGGGCGTCTGCAGCTTCCCACCGGCCGTCATGGCGTCGGCCACGTCGACGCTCCACTTGGGGGTGCCGATGCGCTGGGTGTCCTTGAAGAGCTCCGCCGTGGTGGGCGCGAGGGCCTCCGCGACCGGCGGCCGGACGGCGTTCACCGTCGGCTTCTGGAATCCATCCGCCACTTTCACCGCCCCCAGCTGAGCGTCCGGGGCGGGCTTCGCGCCGGCTTCCGGAGCGGGAGCGGGCTTCGCGCTGGCGGCCTCCGGAGCTGGCGCCTTTTCGGCGACGAGCTGCGGGGCCTTCGGCTGAGTCAGGGATGGAGCCTGGACCATTGGAGTGAGTCCTTCGTGTAGGTCTAGAGAGGAGAGGAGACAGGGTCTCTCGTTACCGTTATCTCAACTTGGGAAGTATTCGTTGCCCCTACATCACCCATGGACCTCGTGGACTCCCGACCAGTCGTTGGGTGGAGGAGTTGCCTTCATCGTCCTACATCGCTCTGCCATGACCTTCGACGCCGGGTCGTTCGGCCACGCCTCGAACGCCTTCAGCGCCTCCTCGAATCGCCGCTGCCGGTAGAGCCCCAGCCCGTCCGCGTACCGCTGCACCTCCGCCGGCACGCGCGCGCCCGCCAACCCCAGCAGCTCGTACACGCGCACCGGCTGGCCGCGCCCGCGCACCCTCAACAGGTCCAGCTCCCGCACCACCACGACGTTCCCCGCCTGCTGGATGGTGCTCTCGCTCACCAGCGACCGCGTCCCGTAGATCTTCGCCGCCGACTCCAGCCGCGAGGCCAGGTTCACCGTGTCGCCGAGCACGGTGTAGTCCTGCGCGGCCTTCGACCCGATGTTCCCCACGATGCACGGCCCGGAGTTGATCCCGATCCGGCACCGCAGCCGCCCGGTCATCGACCCGTCCAGCGAGGTGCTGAACGCCTCCACCACCCGCAGCAGCCCCACCGCCGTCCGGCACGCCCGCGCCGCGTGGTCCTCCTGCGGCAGCGGCGCGTTCCAGAAGCACATGATCGCGTCGCCGATGAACTTGTCGAAGGTGGCCCCGTTCGCGGCCAGCTCGTGCGAGGCGGCCTCGAAGTAGTCGTTCATCAGCGCCACCAGCGCCTCCGGCCCCAGCTTCTCGCTGATGGTGGTGAACCCCACCAGGTCCGAGAACAGGACCGTCAGGTCGCGCCGCTCCCCGCCCGGAGACGCCTTCTCCGGGTGCTTGATCAGCTCCTCCACCACCTGCGGATCCAGGTACCGCTTGAACAGGCCCTTGATCTGGTCGCGCTGCCGCAGCCCCGCCACCATCTCGTTGAACGACGCCGCCGTCCTTCCCAGCTCGTCGTTCGACTCCACCGGCACCTCCACCGACAGATCGCCCAGCTTCACCCGCTTCGCCGCGTCCGCCAGCCGCACCAGCGGCCGCGCCATCCGCCGCGACAGCACCGACGCCAGGGCCAGCGAGATCGCCAGCGCGGACAGCACCACGCCCGGCAGCGCCCGCCAGAACGCCGCCACGATGGGCCGCACGTCCGCGTCCACCTCGCGCAAGAGCAGCGCGGTGGCCATCGCCTCCTGCCCTCCCGGCCGCTCCACGTCCCTCGCCAGCGCCAGGTAGGCCACCCCGTTCAGCGTGACCGGCACCGGCTGCCCGCCGCCGCGCCAGGCCTCCTCCGGCAGCTCGTGGCCGTCCAGGACGGTGGGGACCCCCATGTTCTCCCGCGCGCGCAGCGCCACCCTCGCGTGCGCCATCTCCTCCAGCCCCTTGAGCAGATCGTCCCGCACCTGCTTGCCCAGCAGCACCGCGCCGTAGATCTTGTCGTCCACCGTGTACGGGGCGGCGTAGACCGCGTAGAGCCCCTGGCTCGGCGCCTCCGGGAGCAGCTTCGCCGCCGCCGTGGCCTCCACCGAGCGCACGAACGCCGTCGACCAGAGGTCCTTCACCTCCGCCCCGGCCAGCGCCTGCTTGATGATCGGCACCTGGGAGAGGTCCTGGTTGAGCGCGTCCGGGTCGCCCCGCGTGAAGAACAAGCGCCCTCGCGCGTTCACCAGCACCATGATGTCGTTCTCTTTGAGCAGCTTGAGGTCCGCGGACCGCGCCAGCTCGTGAGCGGGCTTGAGCGCCTCGTCCTCGTCGCCGCCCAGCCCCAGCGCCGCGTTCTGGTCGTCGTTGGACCCGCCGTAGGTGCGCTTGATCTCCGCCTGCGACAGGCCCGCCTTCACCGCCAGGGCGAGGGTGTCCTCCAGCGAATCGATCTGGCGCTTGAACCCGTTGACCGCGCCCACCAGGTCCGCGGCCATCTTCTCCTTCGCCGCCTGCCGCACGGCGTAGTTGGTGCCGATCACCGCCGCGCCGAGCGCCGCCAGGCTGAGGGCGGCGAAGGCGATCAGGAGCTTGCGCTGGATGGTCAGCGTCACGTTGGTCAGGGCGTCCCGGGCTTGGGCTGAGACTGGATCAGCTTCTGGTACGCGTCCTTGTGGCTCGAGTACGCCTGGCCGTGCTTGTCCTTGTGCGACTCGTCCGGCTTGGTCTGCGCCATCTTCAAGACCACCGGCTCCGCCTGGCCCGCCGTCACCTTCACCGGGTTGGGCAGCTCCGCCCAGCGCATCCACGCCCGCACCTCGTGGGCGCCGGGCGGCACGCCCTTGATCTCGAACGAGCCGTCCTTGCCGGTGATCGCGAAGGCGCGGTTGGGGAGCACCAGGACGGTCATGATCATCTGCTCGTGGATGTCGCAGAAGATGTCCACCACGCCCATCTGGCTGAACCGGATCTTCTCCCGGTCCTTGGGCCCCTTCTTCCCCAGGTCGAACTCCCGCACCTTCGAGGTGGAGAACACGTTGTGCAGCTCCACGTCGTCGTTGACGAAGTCCACCGACTGCCCCTTGGTGATGGGCAGCGCCCGGAACGCGCCGCCGCGCCCGTCCGGGAGGATGAAGGACTTGAACTTCTGGCGGACCACCGGCACCTCGTCCGGCGGGTCCTGGGTGAAGCCGGTGAGGTACACCACCACGCCCGAGGCGTCGGCCGCCGGCGCCGGCTGCCCGTCCGCGCCTTTGACCATCAGCTCCACCTTGCCGCGCACGGTGGCCTCCTGCGCGGCGGCGAGGGCCGGGAGGAACAGCGAGAGGGAGCAGCAGAACGCTAGATGGCGACGGCCCAAATCAACCTCGGCATGAAGTTCGGGGTGGTGTGCGTGAGACCGATCAGCGTGCCCGCGGTGAGCCAGCCCCTGGCAAACGTCCAGCTCGCGTTGACGCCGACGAAGTGGTGCGGCAGGTCCGAGGACATCGTGGGGTCCGCCTTCACCATGTCGATCTCACCGAAGACCTCGACCCCGGCGTGGAACGACTCGGTGATCGGGTAGGAGGCACCCGCAGCGTAGGTGAGCTGCACGCGCTCGGCGGGGCCGTTCTGCTCGAAGGTGAGGAACGGGA
>DASRBA010000375.1:0-8902 GCA_035637895.1 Myxococcaceae bacterium | reverse complement strand
TGGTCACCACGACCGCGCACCAGGGCCGCACCGTGCCCTCGGGGGGAGGCTTGGAGAAGAGGTTCCGCGCCTCCAGGCTCAGCCTCCGGGTCTCCTGGCCGAGCACCAGCATCGGCAGGCGGTACAGGGAACCGCCCGGGTCCACCTTGCTCATCAGCAGCGTCGCGTCCTCCCTGGTGATCTCGTCCTCGCCGATCACCTTGATGGCTTCGACTCCGCAGGGAAGGGTGAAGAGCGAGATGTCGATCGCCATGTGTTGCCATCGTAGGTCAAGGGCTGGGCTCGAGGGATCTCCGCGAGCCGATGCGCTCGGCGAGTGTGAGCTCCTGGGCGGACTCGATGTGCGACTCACGCTGGGCGTCGCCTCCTCCAGGTCCTCCCGTGCGAAGGAGGCATGCTAGAAGCGCGCGCCCATGGTCTCCGAGATCTTCGATGCGGGTGCGTGGCGCCCGGTCCCCGGATTCGAATTTTCCGACATCACCTACCACCGCGCGGTGGACGTGGGCGCGGTGCGCATCGCCTTCAACCGGCCGGAGGTGCGCAACGCCTTCCGCCCGAGGACGGTGGACGAGCTGTACCGCGCGCTGGACCACGCCCGGATGACGTCCGACGTGGGGTGCGTGGTGCTCACCGGGAACGGGCCGTCGCCCCGGGACGGCGGGTGGGCGTTCTCCTCCGGGGGAGACCAGCGGATCCGCGGCAAGGACGGGTACAAGTACGCGGAGGGCGAGACGGCGGACACCATCGACCCCGGGCGGATGGGGCGGCTGCACATCCTGGAGGTGCAGCGGCTGATCCGGTTCATGCCCAAGCCGGTGATCTGCGCGGTGAGCGGGTGGGCGGCGGGCGGCGGGCACAGCCTCCACGTGGTGTGCGACCTCTCGCTGGCCAGCCGCGAGCACGCGAAGTTCAAGCAGACGGACGCGGACGTGGCGTCGTTCGACGGCGGGTTCGGGTCCGCGTACCTGGCGCGGCAGGTGGGGCAGAAGTTCGCGCGGGAGATCTTCTTCCTGGGGAGGGAGTACTCCGCCGAGGACGCGCACCGGATGGGGATGGTGAACGCCGTGGTGCCGCACGCGGAGCTGGAGCGGACCGCCCTGCAGTGGGCGAAGGAGATCTGCGGCAAGAGCCCCACCGCGCAGCGGATGCTGAAGTTCGCGTTCAACCTGATCGACGACGGGCTGGTGGGGCAGCAGGTGTTCGCGGGGGAGGCGACCCGGCTGGCGTACGGGTCGGACGAGGCGCGGGAGGGGCGCGACTCGTTCCTGGAGAAGCGGAAGCCGGACTGGAAGAAGTTCCCCTGGTATTACTGAAGGTTAGGGAACCTGAAGGCTGCTGACAGGACGGTGTCAGGAGGGGGGCCGTACCTTCCTCGGCATGACCACTCACGCACTTCCCGTCCCCTCCGGTTTTCAGCTCTCCGCCGCCTCCGAGTTCCTCCGCGGCTTCATCCCCGGCGCCGGGATGGCGCCCGCGCTCGCCGACCCGCTGATCCTCGCCTTCCGGCTGGACGGCGGCGGGTGGGAGCCGGCGGCGGTGGCGCTGCGGCAGTCCTCGGCGACGGCGCTCGAGGCGGAGGTGAGCGAGGGCGCGGACCCGGAGCGGGCGCTGGCGGTGGCGCGGCGGGTGCTGGGGCTGGATGCGCCGGACCCGGCGGCGTGGCTGGCGCTGGGCGCCCGGGTGCCGCTGTTGGGGAAGTTGCAGCGGGAGTTCCCCGGGTTCTTCACCGTGGCCAAGCCGTCGCCGTACGACGCGGGGCTGTGGGGCGTGCTCGCTACCCGGATCTCGATGGCGCAGGCCGCTCGAATGCGTTTGGCGCTGACCGAGCGCTGCGGCGACGACGCGCGGGTGGCGGGGCGGGTGGTGCGGGTGGGGCCGGATCCGCGGCGGGTGGTGGAGCTGCGGTCGGTGCCGGGCATCCCGGAGGAGAAGCTGAAGCGCGCGGTGGCGGTGTCGGCGGCGGCGCTGGAGGGGAAGCTGGAGGCGGCGCGGCTGCGGGCGATGCCGGAGGCGGCGGCGCTGGCGGAGCTGAAGGAGATCCACGGCGTGGGCCCGTGGACGGCGGCGCACATGCTGTTCCGGGGCGCGGCGCCGCGGGACGGGTTGCCGCTGGAGGAGCCGCGGGTCCTGAACGGGTACGCGGACGCGGCGGGGCTGCGGCAAGCGCCCTCCCAGGAGCAGTTCGCCGAGGCGGCGGAGGCGTGGCGGCCGTTCCGGATGTGGACGTGCATCCTGCTGGCGCGGCACCTCAACGCCGCCGGGAAGTGGCAGCTCCCCGCCGCCGAGGCGAAGAAGCGCGGGAGGCGGAGCGCCCCAGCTTCTGCCGAAGCCCGTCGATGATGAGCGTCACCGCCCCGTCGAACACGTCGTTCGGGGTGAGCTTCTTCCCCAGCTTCGCGGCGAGCGAGGGTGGCGCCTCGGGCGGCCGGCGCTGCCGGACCGGGTCCGCCTGCTCCTCGAAGGTCGAGCCCAGGGTGTAGTCGAAGATCGCCACCAGGCCGATCAGCGCGTCGCGGTCGCGGAAGCCGGCGGCGACGAGCTGGGCCAGGGCCCGGTCCAGGTAGCCGGGCATGGGGCCGGAGGAGAGGTCCGCGGACGCCATCAGCCGCGCGCCGTCGCGATGAGAAAGCATCGCCGAACGGAAGGCGTGCGCGGCCAGGCGGAGCCACTGCTCCCAGATCTGCGGCGAGCCGGCGGGCACCAGCGCTCCTCGCAGGAGCCGCTCCGCCATCCGGTCGACGATCTCCTGCTTGTTCTTGAAGTGCCAGTAGAGGGCGGGGTTCTGCACGCCCAGGCGTTCGGCGATGCGGCGGACGGTGAGGCCGTCGAACCCCTCCGCGTCCAGCACCTCCAGCGCGGCGCGCACCACCACCTCGGCGTCCAGGCCCACGGTTTGACACTGTAGCGCCGGTTCCTTAGCATTGCTATTGAGCGTTGCTAAGGAGGGTCTCTGGTCGTGGAATCAGCGGTGTCGAGGGATGGGACCCGGGTCGGGTGGGAGCGCTCCGGCGCGGGGCCGGGGCTGGTGGTGATGCACGGCGGCGGGCGGGCGGCGAAGCACTACCGCGCGCTGGCGGAGGCGCTGGCGGACCGGTTCACGGTGCTGCTGGTGGACCGGCGCGGGCGCGGGATGACGGGCCCCATCCGTCCGGGGGACGGCGTCCAGGCGGAGCTGGAGGACCTGTCCGCGGTGATGGAGGCCACCGGGGTCAGGGACGTCTTCGGGCACAGCGGGGGGGCGGCGACGGCGCTGCAGCTGGCGCCGCGGCTGCCCGTCCGGCGGCTGGCGCTCTACGAGCCGCCGGTGGGGGCGCCGTTCCCGCGGTGGTGGGTCCCGAAGTTCGAGGCGGCGCTGGCGAACGACCGGCCGGTGCTGGCGATGGTGCTGCTGGCGCAGGGGCTCCAGATGGGGGCACCCCAGTGGCTGCCGCCGGCGGTGCTGGAGGCGCCCATCCGGCCCTTCGTGCGCGGCGAGCTGCGGCGGGAGATGGCGCAACTGCTGGCCACGATGCCCCACGAGCTGGAGCTGTTGAAGCCGCTGCTCGACCACCCGGAGCGGGTGGCGGAGGTGCGGTGCCCCACGCTGCTGATGGGTGGCGCGAAGAGCCCGAGGTACCTGCTGGACGCATTGGGGTTCCTGGAGCGGACCATCCCGGGCGCTCGGCGGGTGACGTTCCCGGACGTCGGCCACAACGCGCCGGACATCCAGGCCCCGAAGGTGGTGGCGGGGGAGCTGGCGAAGTTCTTCGCCGGTTGAAGGGGCGCGCACCGCTCAGGGGGCGATCGGGGTCCACGATGCGCCGGGCGGCCTCGCCACAGGTGGCGAACCGCGCTCCCTTCCTGACCAGACCGGATCCTACGCCGCCGTCGCGGCCGCCGCTTGCCTGGGGATGGTGACGCGGAAGATGGCGCCCTTGCCGGGTTCGCCGTCCACCTCCAGCATCCCCCCGTGCTCCTGGCAGACGCG
Organism: Myxococcaceae bacterium; assembly: GCA_035637895.1. Lineage (GTDB taxonomy): Bacteria > Myxococcota > Myxococcia > Myxococcales > Myxococcaceae > DASRBA01. Next base: position 4,935 of record DASRBA010000375.1, on the reverse strand, counting down.
CGCGGCGATGGCGAGGCCGAGCCCGGTGCCGGCGCCCTTGGTGGTGAAGTAGGGCTCGAAGATGCGGGCGCGGTCCTCGGGTTTGACGCCGGGCCCGGTGTCCTCCACCTCGATCACCGCCTGCCCGTCGCGGGACCGGGCGCGGACCCAGATCTTCCCTCCCCCCGGCATCGCCTCCTGCGCGTTCTTCACCAGGTTCACCAGCACCTGGGTGAGCTGGTCGCGGTCGCCCTGGGCCTTCAGCCCCGGCTCCAGCGCCGGCTCCAGGGTGATGCCCGGCGGCGGCGCCGCGTAGAGCGTCAGCACCTGCTTCACCAGGTCCTCCAGGTCGAGGTCCTGCAGCTGCGGCTTGGGGAGGCGCGCGAAGCGGGTGAACTCGTCCACGATCCGCTTCAGCCGGTCCACCTCCTCCAGCACCACCGCCGCGCTCTCCTTGAACAGCGACGGGAAGCGGGGGTTGTTCTCCGCGCTCGCCGCCTGCAGCGTCTCCAGCGACATCCGGATCGGCGTCAGCGGGTTCTTGATCTCGTGCGCCAGCCGCCGCGCCACCTCCTGCCACGCCGCCACGCGCTCGGCGGCCACCAGGTTGTCGGTGGTGCGCCGGAGGTCGGACGTCATCCGGTTGAACGTCTCCACCAGCGCCCCCACCTCGCCCTGCGCGTTCGCCTCCACCTTCGCCCCCAGGTCGCCCGCCGCCACCCGCCGAGCGCCCTCCGTGAGCGCCTCCACCGGCCGGGTGATCACCAGCGACTGCCAGAGCGCCAGCACCAGCGCGAGGAACACGCCCAGCGCCGCGAAGACCAGCACCGCCTTCAGCACCACCCGCTCCGCCTCCGCCACCGTGGCGCGGCTGAGCGCGAGCGTGATGGTCACCTCCGACGACGGCGCCAGCGGCACCGCCCGCTCGATGAGCGGGGGCAGCGCCTTGCCACCGGTGGCGTAGGAGGCGCCCGCCGAGGCGATGTCCACCCTGGTGCCGGTGAGATCCGCGAGGTGATCCGCGACGGACTTGTCCAGGAGGACTCCGCCCACCACCCACAGCTTGAGCGCCCCGTACTCGACCGGGCGCGCCGTCACCAGCGCCGGCATCTTCTGCAGGCCGGCGTCGCCGCGGACCTCCACCAGCACCACCTGCGGCTCCGGATCCTGCAGCTTGGTGACGGCGAACAGGTCCGGGTCCGGGTCGCCGCGCCGGGCCGGGAGGTGGCCGGAGAGGACGGTCACCCCCTTCTCGTCGAGGACGGAGAGCACGGAGAGGAGGCGGATGCGGATCAGCTGCTGCGCGGTGGCGGAGAGGCGGCTGGGGGTGAGGTTGGCGTGGAATTCCTTGACGAACCGCTCCATCGCCTCGCTGTCGGAGAGCCGGTCCATCGTCTCGCGCACGTCGCGTCTGCGCTGGACGATGTCCGCGTTCGTCGCCGTCTCCGCCGCCTGCATCCGCTGCTCCAGCTCCCGCTCCAGCGTCGAGCGCAGCTGCGCGCGCGCCGTGGGCACCACGATGGCGATGGGCACCAGCGCCAGGAGCACGAAGGAGAGGAGGAGGCGGGTCTTCAGGCGCATCGCGGCCTCAGTCCTGGGTGAGGAAGAGCTGGTCGAGCATCGGGAGCCCGAACGCGTCCGCGCGCAGGCCCTGGATGTTGGAGGACGCGGAGACCTGCGGCGCCCGGGCGTAGAGCGGGAGGAGGGGCAGGGAGGCGCGGAGGGCCGCCGCCCGCTCCCGGGCGCGCGCGTCCCGGGCCGCCGCGTCCGCGACGGCGCCCAGCGCGGTCAGCTCCACGGCGAGGAGGTCGTGGCGGCCGGCCAGCTCGATGGCGACGGCGAGCGCGGCGGCCGGCGCGGGCGGGAGGAGGAGTGACTGGAGGAGGAGGTCGAAGTCGCCGGAGGCCCAGCGGGAGGCGAGCTCGGCGCGCGGCACCGGCTTGAGGGCGACGCGGTAGCCGCGGTCGTGGAGGCGGACCTGGATGCGCTCGGCGACGGCGCGGTGCTCGTCGAGGGCGGCGTCGTAGACGAGGGTGAGCTCGCGGCCGGGCGCGCGCGGGGCGGGGCCGGAGAAGGCGGCAGGGGTGGCGGCGGCGGCGCCCATCAGCGCGGGCGGGAGGAGTTGCGTCATGGGGACCGCGGGGGCGGTGACGAAGCGCTGGACGAGGTCCTGCGCGTCGACGGACTGCTCGAGGACGGTGCGCAGCTCGGCGCCGGCGTGCGCGGAGCGGTAGACGAGGTAGGTGGCGAAGAGGGCGGGGGTCTGTGGCGCGGGCGAGGGTTGCGCGTCGTCCGGCGCGGCGCCGAAGAGGAGGTCCACCTGGCGGGTGGCGAAAGAGCGCGCCACGCGGCGTTCGTCGCCGGTGGTGAGCTGGAGGCGGTCCGGGAAGGGGCGGCCTTCGGGGAAGGTGGGGTTGGCGGAGAAGGGAACGCGCGAGGTGGGCCCGGTGTAGGGGCCGCCGTCGGCGAGGCCGAGCGCGGGGTGGCAGAGGGAGCGGTCGAGGTCGGGCCAGGGGAAGGCGAGGGCGGCGTCGATGGTGGTGGCGGTGGCGGTCACGCCGCGCAGCGGGGCGAGGAGCGCGCGGTAGGGGGAGAAGGCGCCCGGCTGCGAGAGGCTGTTCCAGCGCGCGGCCAGGTCCGCGGCGCGGCGCGGGCCGCCGGCGCGGACGAGGAGCTGCACGCGGTTGGGCTGCGGGTGGGTGAGCTCGGCGGTGGTGGGGATGACGCCGCGCTGCGGGTCGAGCCGGCAGAGCGGAGGCGCCACCAGCGCCGCCAGCGCCGCCGTCTCCGGGCGATCGACGTTCAGCAGCTCCGCCTGGGCGGCGGGGGAGGCGAGGGCGATGCGCAACGTGCCGCCGTACCGCGGGCGTCCCGCGGCGCCCGCCACGGTCGAACCCAGGAGCAGCACGACCGCCAGGGCACGGGCGTTCATGGCGCCACCCTCCGGATCACCAGCAGCTCGCTCGTCCCGTCCGGCAGCCACGTCCCCAGCAACAGCTGCTGCGCGCGCTCCCGATCGAGGTGCGCCGCCGCGGCCGCCATCACCCGCCCGCGCGTGACCGCCAGCTGCCACTTCGGCGGCGCGCCCCACGGCCCATCCACGTAGACGCGCAGCTCCTCCACCTCCGGCGCGTACGCCGCGCTGGTCGTCGCCAGCTCCGGCGTCCCATCCCCGTCCACGTCGAACAGCGCCGTCCCCGCGCCGATCCCCGACAGCCCCTCCCCGCCACCCGTCCCCGGAAATCCGTGCACCCACAGCCCCGTCCCGCCCGGGAACACCGCCACCGCATCCGTCCGCGCCCCCTGGAACAGCGCCAGCGAGTGGAACGGCCCCGGCGCATTCCACTGCCGCGCCTCCACCCCGACGAGGTTCTCCCCCGGCACCCACCTCCCCGAGATCATCCCCTTCGCCAGCGGCACATCCTCCAGCTCCCGCACCACCCTCAGCGCTCCACCCCCGTACGCCAGCAACTCCCCCTTCGCCTTCCGCGCGTCGAAGTACGCCACCTGCCCCTGCACCACCGCGGCGGCGGCGATCGGATCCCGCACCGGCGCGCTCGCCGCCGGCAGCGCCCGCGTGTCGCGCCGAGCGAGCACCCGCCCGTCCGCCCCCATCACCACCACCTCGTCCTCGGTGACCGCCACCACCTCATCCACCCCGTCGCGATCCAGGTCCCCCGCCGCCAGCGCCATGATGGCCGAGGGCAACTTCGCCAGCACCGCCGACGCGATCTGCACCTTCGCCGGCGGCGCCGGGGTCGTCCCCCCGCTCGAGGTCACCGCCGTCGCGATCGGCGCCGTCACCGGCGCGGCCAGCAGCGCCAGCGCATGCGCGTCCGCCTCCGCCGACGCCTCCAGCACCGCCGCCGGCTGAGGCGGCCGCGTCGGCGATCGCCCCGACCAGAAATTCACCCACGTCCCCAGCAGGTCCCCTCGCGCCGCCAGCGCCCCGCGCTCCAGCCCCGCATTCACCCTCGCCAGCGCGCGCGCGCCCTGGTCCCTCGCCCGCGCCTCGGCGAGCACCGCGTCCGGCGCGTCCACCACCATCCCGCCCAGCCCCCTCCGGGACAGCTCCGCCGCGATCAGCGTCGCCAGCGCGCGCGACAGCACGGGGCTCGGCGAGCTCACGTGCACCGCCAGCGGGCCCTCCGCCGTCCGCCCCGCGATCTCCCCCGCCAGCTGCAGCGCCAGCTTCTCCACCGCGCCGCCCTGGACGCCGGGCGCCGGCGCCGCCCCCAGGAGCAGCGCACCCAGCAGGGCGGCCGCGGCGAACGCGCCCGCCCGCGACCGGCTCACAAACCGCCTCCCCGCCCGTCCTCGTAGAGGAACTTGCTGGGGTCCACGTTCCCCGGCGGGGGCGCCTCGGCCGTCGGCGCGGTGCCCTCCAGGAACGACTCCAGCCGCCCGGGCACCGCCCGCCCCGCCAGAAGCCCCGTCACCGGATCGATCCGCACCTGCTGCACCCCGGCCGGCACCTCGAAGTCGCGGACCGGGAGCTGGTCCTCCGCCTCCTTCATGAACCGCAGCCAGATGGGGAGCGCGGCGTGGCCGCCGGTGCCGGTCTCGCTCCCGCCCAGCGAGGCGTGGTCGTCGAACCCGACCCACGCGGTGGCCACCAGGTCCGCCGTGTACCCGGAGAACCACGCGTCGCGGTACTCGGACGCGGTGCCGGTCTTCCCCGCGGCGGGCCGGTTCAGCTCCCGCACCTGCATCGCGGTGCCCTCCTCCACCACGCTCCGCATCAGCGACGTCGTCAGGTACGCCACCGCCGGCTGCATCGTCTCCTCGAACACCGCCTGGTGCTCCTCCACCACGGTGCCCTTGGCGTCCGTCACCCGCACGATCTGGATCGGCTCCGCGTACTTCCCCATCGACTGCAGCGTGGCGTACGCGTTGGACAGCTCCAGCACCGCCACCTCGCCCGTCCCCAGCGCCAGCGTCAGGTTGTCCGGCAGC
>DASRBA010000374.1:0-8807 GCA_035637895.1 Myxococcaceae bacterium | reverse complement strand
GCCGAGAGGAAGTCGAGCACCGTCACCTCCTGCGCCGAGTTGCGGAAGTAGTTGGCCACGGTCGGCTGCAGCACGTGGTCCACCAGGTTCTGCATCGACCCCACCCTCGAGATGACGCGCGGCGCGTTCTTCATCCCGATGTGGATGATCTGCGACACGTCCAGCGTGAAGGAGAACCCGTCCTTGGAGCGCACGGTGATCGGCGAGAGCTTCTCGTCGTACTTGTGCGCCTCGGTGCGGGCCGCCCAGTTGAGGACGATGTTGGTGGTCGGCACCAACTCCACCTTCATCACCTGGGTGTTGAGCGGGTGCTTGCCGGGGAGCAGCGGGTCGATCCAGACGCCCTTGCGCCCCTTCTCCACCAGGTCCCCGTGCGTGAAGTCCGCCCCGGAGAGGTCCAGGTGCTCGCGCCCGACGTAGCTCACCACCACGCCGACGTAGCCGATGGGGATGTCCGTCATCGAGATCTCCTCCACCCTCGCGAACCACGGGTTCAGGTTCCAGCTGCCGGAGAGCAGCACGTCCTCCTGCAGCCCGCGGAAGCCGCCCGCGTCCATGAACGCCTGCCCGCGCTGGAAGCTGTCGTGCGCCGGCGCCGGGCCTCCGGCCAGGTCGCCCGCCGGCAGCGGCTTGCCGTCCAGCGTGGTGACGATGCCCACCCGGTCGGGGGTGATGTCGCGCACCTTCAGCTCGGACGCGTCCAGGCCGTGCGCCTCCGCGTTGCGCGCGGTGATCACCTCGAACAGCGCCGGGTTGATCCGGTAGCTGCCCGCGGTGAGGAAGGCGACCTGCCGGCCGCGCTCGCCGCCGTTGCGCAGGAAGTCCTCCGCGTCCTGGAACCGGTCGCAGTCCACCTCCTTGCCGAGGATGCGCTCGGAGGGGATGCACTCCCCGTCCTTGGCCACCACCAGGGCGATGTCGCCGGGCCGCACCTGCACCACCGGGATGCGCGCCACCTTGTACTGCCAGCGCCACAGCCCGAAGTGCCAGCCCGGGGACAGCATCCGCGCCTGGTAGCCGGCCTCGCCGTTGAGCGCGATCAGCCGGCCCGGCGGGAGCGGCCGGCCGAACTTCTTGATGACCAGCCCGGACTCCTGCTCGCCGATGACCCAGGCGCCGGAGAGGACGAGGAGCAGCGCGCCCAGCGCGAGCGCGAGCGCCCCGTAGCCCAGCGACTCGAGCGGGTTGTCGAAGATGAGTTGCAACATGGCGTGTACCTCCTGGAGCCGCCTTCCAGTGCATCCGCCCGGCCAGCCCGCAACCGGGCGTGGCGCCTGGGCCTCGTGGGTGGCGGGCCGCGCGCCCGCCGAAGCACATTTCGGAGCGGCGCAGTGGAATACGGGCCGCGCGGCGCGGTTCCGGGGCGGCGGGTCAGCCCCTATCATGCGCGGCTCTTTCGACCCGAGGGGGTGCCCGTGCGGCGGTCCAGGTCCTGGTTGCGGTGGTCGGCGGTCGCGGCGTCGGCGGCGCTGGCGCTGTGGAGCTGCGGTGGTCCCGGCGGGCACGTCCGCCCGCCGCCGCCGCCCGGCGCCGGCCGGCCGGTGTCCGACCCGCCGCCGTCGCGGGTGGTGGTGCACGCCACCATCTTCCGCGAGGGGCTCACCAAGGCGCTGGCGTCCTCGCTGCCGAAGCAGGGCGACGGGGACGTGGACCTGGTGGCGGGACAGAAGCTCCATTACTCCTGGCAGCGCGAACCGGTGTCGCTCAAGTTCGACCGCGGCCGCATCGTGGTGGGGGTGACGGTCAACGCCCGCACCAACTTCGTGGGCGAACGGCTGATCCCCATCACCGTCACCATCTACGGCGAGCCGGTGGTGACCGCGGACTTCAAGGCGGCGCTCCAGTCCACCGAGGTGACGGTCAAGGCGTCCTCGTCGCTGGACACGGTGAACAAGGCGGTGGAGGAGAAGCTGCACGACCTCCTCTCCAAGGCGCTGGACGACTTCCGGATGGACCTGCGGCCCATGGTGCTCAACGCCTTCGCGCGGATCGCCAAGCCCATCGAATTCCCGGTGGGAGACCAGGTGGCGTGCGTGGAGCTGAAGATCGTCTCTTTGGAGGCCGGGCCCACCGTGCTGGCGGACGGCGTGGAGAAGGACCTGGCGGCGGTGGTGCTGCCGGCGGTCACGCTGCCGTGCACGCCGGCGGAGAGCCTGCTCACGTCGTCCCAGGCGTCGGATGGAGGGACGCCGGACGGCGGCGCGGCGGCGGACGCGGGGACGCCTTCGGCCGACGGAGGGACGCCGCCGCTGCCGAACCTGAAGCTCCCGCTGCTGCAGAACGTGGCGTCGCTCCCCACCGGGCCGTTCACGGTGGTGGTGCCGGTGGCCGCCCGCTACGAGGAACTCTCCGCGTCGATCGACAAGGCGATCAAGGGGAAGCTCTTCTTCTCCACCAGCCACCCGGACCTCTACATGTACCACCCGCAGGTCTACGCCTCCGAGGACCAGGTGGTGATCCGCGTGCTCCTGGGCGGGAAGGCGAACGTCGCCGGGACCAAGCTGGACATGGACGGGGAGATCTTCTTCGCCGGCCACCCCAGGGTGATCGACAACCAGATCACCGTCCCCGACCTGGACATCACCCCCGGCACCGCGGGCGAGCTGGTGAAGCTCAAGATCGCCGTGGACCACGACTCGCTGGTGGACCAGGCGCGCTCGGCGATGCGGGTGGACGTGTCCGAACGCCTGGCCGCGGTCAAGGACAAGCTCTCCACCGAGCTGTCCTTCTCCCAGGACCTGGGCTGCGTCCGCGCCACCGTGTTCCGCAGCGAGGTCACCGGCATCTTCCCCCACGAGCACTTCCTGCGGATCTACGTGACCGTGGACGCCCAGGCGGGGCTGTACATGCCCTGCAAGCGGTAGCCGGGCCCGCTCCAGGGCTGGTCGCGCTGGCCGGAATCGATTACGCCTGGGCGCAATCGATCATGCCGACCCCCGCGCCGAAGCCGAAGGAACCCCTCGCCGTGCACTGGATGGGCCGCGCCCCCGACGCGCGGCTCGCCGCCGAGCTGAAGTCGGTGCAGCTCAGGCCGGGGCGCGCGCCGGCCGGGAGCGCGCTGCCGTACGTGGTGCGCTCGGAGTCGCCGCCGGCGCGCCCGCCGTCGGCCCGGTGGATCTGGGTGACGGACGGGGCGCCCTCGGCGGAGGCGACGCGGGTGGCGGTGCTGGCGGGCGCCTACGACGCGGTGCCGCTCTCCGCCCCGGACGGGCCGGCGCGCCTGCTGCGGCGGCTGGCGGAGCTGGGCGCGGAGGACGCGGAGCCGGCGGCGCCGCCCAGCTTCGTGGGGCGGAGCGACGCCTCGCGCGCGGTGCTCAAGCAGCTGGCGCTGGCGGCGCGCACCTCGATGCCGGTGCTGCTCACCGGCGAGACCGGCACCGGCAAGGAGGTGGCCGCGCGCCTCATCCACGAGTGGTCGGCGCGGCGGAGCGGCCGCTTCGTCCCCGTCAACTGCGCCGCCATCCCCAACGACCTGATGGAGGGCGAGCTGTTCGGCTACGAGCGCGGCGCCTTCTCCGGCGCGGTCCGCCGCTACGACGGCCAGCTGGTGGCGGCGGAGGGCGGGACGGTGTTCCTGGACGAGATCGACGACACCCCGATGCCCCTGCAGGTGAAGCTCTTGCGCGTGCTGGAGGACCGGGTGGTCAGCCGGCTGGGCGAGTCCGTGTGGCGCCAGGTCGACTTCCGCATCCTCGCCGCCACCAACCGCGACCTCCGGCCGCTGATCGCCACCGGCGCGTTCGGCGCCGACCTCTACGAGCGCCTGGCCATCGTCTCCGTGGAGCTGCCGCCGCTCCGCCAGCGCATCGAGGACCTGCCGGTGCTGGTGGAGCACCTCATCGCCCGCTTCTACAAGGAGGAGCCGGGCGCATCGGCGCGCGGCCCGGTGCGGGCGGTGCATCCGGACGCGCTGGCGGCGCTCGCCGCCTACCCGTGGCCGGGGAACATCCGCGAGCTGCGCAACGTGGTCTTCGGCGCGCTGGTCTACAAGCGCGGCGGCGACGAGCTGCTCCTCTCCGACCTGCCGCGCCGCATCCTCAGCCGCGAGGAGCCGGCGCCGCGCACGGGCGGCGCGGAGGTGGTCTCCGCCGAGGAGATCGGCCGGCGCGTGTCGGCGGGCACGTTCAACCTCAAGGACGAGGTGGCGCGCCTGGAGACGTTGGCGCTGGAGGCGGCGCTCCGGCGGTCCGGCGGCAGCCCCACCCGCGCCGCCCGCTACCTGGGCAGCGTCGGCCGCGGCCGGTCCTCCGACCCGGGCGGGACGGTGCGCGCGATGATGCGGCGGCTGGGCGTGCGGGAGATCGCCTAGCGCCCTGCCGTCACGGGAGCTCGAAGGCCCGACGCTGGCGGCGTTCGCGCCTAGCCCCTGGAGATCAGGCGGTGGTGACGCAACGGCTGCGCCACGTTCTTCACCGGCGTCTCGGTGAGCTGGCCGTACTCCAGGCCCTGGAGGACCGGGTCCTGGCTCTGCTGGAGCGCCGCCTTCACCGACTCCATCACCAGGATTTCGCGGAACCCACCCAGGGATTGGAGGCGGGCGGTGGAGTTCATCCCGGTGGAGAAGCCGGTGTACTGCTGGTTGGGCCCGAAGATGCCGCAGTAGGTGTGCGCCAGGTTGACGCCGATGGCGACGCCCAGGCCCGGCAATTTGACGAGCTCCGACAGGCGCACCACCTCCGGGTCGGAGCTCATGTCGGCGGTGAGCTGCTGGATCTCCCGCGCGGCGCGGACGGCGGCCTCGGCGCGCTCCACCCGGCTGGCGCGGAAGAACGGCGGCCCGAACAGGCCGATGACGCAGTCCCCCACCATCTTGTCGAACACGCCGCCGTGCCTCCACAGCACGCGGACCGCCTCGTCCGACCAGCGGTCCACGAAGCGGCCGATGCGCGCCGGCGACTCCAGCACCACCTCGCAGATGCGGGTGAAGCCGTTGATGTCCGCGAACAGGATGCCCACCTCCTCGTCGCGCGGGGTGAGGTACTTCTGGGCGTAGCGCGGGTCCTTGAGCAGCTCGTCGATGACGGAGGCGGAGAAGAACTGCGAGAGGTGGATGCGCTCGCGGTTGTAGTCCAGCAGCCGCTGGGTGAGCGTGGAGGCCATCACCCGGATCAGGTCCATGGTGAAGGCGGAGAAGCCGTCCGTCTCCGACCAGACGAGGATCTTCCCCAGCGGCTCCACGTTCGCGGTGCCGGCGATCAGCACCGCCTCCACCGAGCGCCCGGACGGCCCCGCCAGCGCCTTCAGCTCCTGGTTGTCCGCGCGCACCAGCGCCACCCCGCGGCGGGCGATGAGCTCGTCCAGCTCGTGGAAGGGCTGCTCGCGCGAGTGCTGGTGGAGGTGGCCGTCCCGGTAGACCCGGTAGTGCAGCACCCCGCGCTGCACCGCGTCCCGGTACACCAGCATGAAGCCCGGCAGCCGCACCCGCTGCGCCAGCGACAGCACCGCCTGGTCCATCCCCACCTCGAACACCGGGTTGGACAGCAGCTGGTTGAACTGGAGGATGAGGCTGTGCTTCTCCGCCGCGGTGTGGATGGAGACGAGGACGGTGTCCAACTCCTCCGCCACCACCTCCACCATCTTCCCCAGGCGGGCGGCCTCGCGGCGCAACGAGCGGTCCCCCTCGAAGAGCAGGCCAATGGTGCCGACCTTCACCCCCGCCACGTCCAGCGCCTGCGAGACCAGCGTGCCCTCGGGGAGGGAGGCGAGGCCGGCGGGGTGCTCGCGCAGGAGATCGCCGGGGAAGCGGTCCCCCCACGACCCGCCCACGTAGGTTTCCTCGACGAGGTCCTCGCCGCGGGTGGTGACCGCCGCGGCGCGCGCCCCGGTCCGCTCCAGGAGGCGGGGGAAGAGGCGGCGGAAGGTCTGGGCCAGGTTCTCGCGCGCCTTGAGGCTCTCCTCCAGCGCGTCATCCACCAGGCGATTGAGCTGGAACAGGTGCTGGAGCTCCTCCAGCTTGGGCGCGTCCTCCTCGGAGGCCATGGGCGCGACTATAGGCATGGAAGCGGCTACAACCCGCCCCGAACCTCCAGGAGGCGAACGACGATGCGACCGGTGTTCCGGATGATGGTGATGCCATGCGCGCTGCTGGCGCTGGCGTGTCAGGGTACCAAAGGCGACAAGGGTGATACCGGGGCCACGGGCCCTGCCGGACCGCAGGGACCCACCGGGACGTTCTCCGGGACAGCCACCACCCCGGTGACGTTCAGCGGCGGCACCACCATCACCGGCGCGCTCACCATCAACGGGCAGGACCTCTTCACCGCGTCGATGCAGGGGACCTACCCGGCGGTGCTGGGCTACGGCGGGGCCTTCGGCGCCGGGCACCTCACGTGCGGAGCGCCGACCTCCATCGACCTGAGCGCCACCATCTCCACCGCCAACGCCGGCTTCGGCGAGGTCATCTTCAGCAACCAGGGCATCTTCAACCTGAGCCAGGCGTCGGGGCCCGGCGCCAGCACGTGCGCCAACGTCTGCGTGGGGCCGCTGACGTTCTTCCTCAATTCGCCCAGCGCGCAGACCATCGTGCTCCAGGGCTACATGGATAACGGCCCTTCGAAGATCTACGTGGACGGGGCGGTGCAGCAGACGGTCTCGACCACCTTCAACCAGGGCGTGAACGTCCCCGCCGGCGCGTTCGCCCTCTCGCTGGTCTCCTGCTCCAGCGACGGGTTCTCCACCGGCCTCTACCTGACCAACACCTGGATCACGACGTACAACCTCTCCATCGACATCGACCGCACCTTCCACCGCAACGGGAAGTGAGCGACCCGGAGACGACCTTCGGGAAGTACCGCCTCCTCCGCGCGCTCCCGTCGAGCAAGCTGGTGGAGACGCACCAGGCGGCCCTCGCTGGACCGGGCGGCTTCGAGCGCACCTGCGTGCTCAAGAGGCTCACCCCGGCCGGCGTGAAGGCCGGCCTCACCGACGCGTTCGCCGAACGCGCGCGCATCGCCGCCGAGCTGAACCACCCGAACATCGCCCGCGCCTTCGATTTCGGAAAGGTCGGCGACGAGTACTACGTAGCCGTCGACTTCACCGAGGGCCTCGCGCTGGACGTGCTGCTGGCGATGGCGCGGGAGCGGCACGTCCCGCCCGGCGCCGAGCTGGCGGTGCACCTGGGCCTGCGCCTGTGCGACGCGCTCGCGTACGCGGAGGCGGCGCCGGCGATCCTGCCGGGCGCGGTGTACCCCACGCTGGTGCCAGCCAACGCCGTCATCAGCTTCGACTCGCTGGACGTGAAGCTCACCAACTTCGGCGAGCTGGAGCTGGCCGGGTCGCGCGCGGTGGCGATCTACTCCGCGCCGGAGCTGGAGGGGAGCAACCCGGCCGACCCGCGCCCGCCCGACCCGCGCACCGCGGTCTACTCGGCCGGCGCCATCCTCTATGAGCTGGCCACGGGCGTGAAGCCGCGCGCCACCGGCGAGCCCCCCGCCATCCCGGCGCCCGGCTCGCTGGTGTCCGGCTTCCCCGCGGACGCGGAGGTGGTCATCCTGCGCGCGCTGGCGGTGGACCCCGCGCGCCGCTTCGGCTCCGCGCGCGAGCTGCTCTCCGCGCTGGAGGGGCTGCGGGCCGCGCACGGTTGGAAGGACGGGAAGGCGCGCCTGGCCGCGCTGCTGGCGGAGGTCCTCCCCGACTGGCGCGACTACCGCGACACGCTGGAGCCGGAGGGCGCCAACACCGAACCGGCCACGCCCATCGGCTGGAGGCGCGCGGGGCGCTGGGTGGCGGCGGGGGCCGCGGCGGCGTTGCTGTTGCTGGCCGGCGGCGCGTGGTTCTTCCCTGGAGCGGTGGACGGCCTGAAGGCCGTGCTCGATCCGCCCCCGCCTCCGCCGCCGCCGAAGCCGAAGGAGCTGACCGAGCCGCAGAAGCAGGCCCGGATGCACCAGCAGGCCGGTCTGATGGCCGAGGAGAAGGGCGACTACGCGCGCGCGGTGACGGAGCTGGAGCAGGCGGCGGCGCTGGACCCCGCGCTCGGCGCTGGAGAGTTGCTGGCCATCGCGCGCGACCTGCGCGACCGCGCGCAGGGGCCGGACGGCGGCGCTACTCCGCCTCGACGATCTGCTCCCTGAGCGGCCCCAGCGCGCCCAGCAGCTCGGACTTCTCCCGCTCCGGGACCTTGAATTTCTCCAGGCTCTTCACCAGGTCGCCCACCAGCGCGTCGAACTGCGCGTTGGTGACGCCCATCCCGTGGTGCACCGCCTTCATGTCCCGCCCGCCGTACTTGCACGGGCCGCCGGTGGCCACGCAGACGAACTCCACCAGCCGCTTCTGCACGAGCTTGAGGTCCGACACCGCGAAGGGAGCGTTGATCCGCTCGTCCGCGGCGACGTTGCCCAGGAAGTCGGCGATGACGGCCTCGATGGCGGGCATCCCGCCCAGCCGGTCGAACAGCGTGCCCGACGCGGGAGCCGGTGACTCGGCGGCCGGCGCGGAGCCCTCCGCAGCCGGTGCCGGCGCCTTGACGGGCTCCGCCATCGCCCGCGGCGCCGCGGGCTTGGCGGCCGGCTTCGCGCCCGCGCACCCGACCGCCAGGCCCAGCGCCGCCATCGCCAACCAGGACTTCACGGACATGCGCGCTCCGCGTCTCACGTGGACCCCTTCCGCTTGCGCTTGAAGATGCGCTCGGACTGCTCGCCGGCCAGGTAGGTGACGATGTTCCGCAGGTCCGAATCCACCAGCCGGTCCAGGTACATGGGCGGCATCTGGCGCGAGTCGCGGCCGGGCAGCCAGCGGATCCGCTGCACCAGGTAGTCCGGCTCGTAGAGGCCGACGGTGAGCTCCGGCCGGACCCGCCCCTTCCCGTGGCA
>DASRBA010000373.1:0-2605 GCA_035637895.1 Myxococcaceae bacterium | reverse complement strand
CGTGTGGATGACGTACGCGCAACCGCCATTCCCCTCCACCGCCTACTGGGCACCGGATCCGAACCAGTCCCACAACCCGCCCAACCCGTTCACCGTGGACGTGGACCGGTCCTTCCCGAAGGGCGCCGCCTTCGCCGACTGGCTCTGGGACGCCGGTGTCTCGACCACCTTCGGGAAGCTCGACGTCACCCAGACGCGGCACGACGTGGCAGGCACTGGCAGCGGCCCGACCAGCGCGTGGCTGTCGGCGCTCAACCCCACCGCCGACGGCGGCTTCTCGGTGCAGCAGCTGACGTTCAACACGCCCTACTACGGCGCGACGCAGTGCGGGCGCGTGGCGTACAGCGACTATCACATGACCCCGTTCGCGCTCATCTTCCCCGGCGCGAACGGCGTCTTCCCGCACGACTGCGCCGGCGGCCCGATGACGGCGCAAGAGAAGGCGCTCGCCTTCATGCTCTTCGATCTGACGTCGTGCGTGCAGAGCGACCAGCTCCCACCGCGCGCGTGCCAGCGCCACGACGACCCCTGCGCGAGCTCCACGGACTGCTGCAGCGGCTTCACCTGCCAGACCGCGACCCAGAGCCCCTGCGCCGGGGGCGCGTGCACCTGCCAGTGATCGCCCCGCCTCGCGCTAGAGCGAGTCGAGGAAGCTCACCGCGCCGGTCTCCAACTCGTACTCGGCGCCGATCACCGCCAGCCGCCCCGCCACGACGAGCTCCTCCAGGAGGGTGCTGCCGTGGCGGAGGTGGTCCACCGAGGCGCGGACGTTGGCGCGCACCGCCTCGCGGATGAGGTCGTCCGCGTCGCCCGGCCGAACCAGCCCCTGCACGTGGGGGGCGATGCGGTCGGTGATGGCGCGGATGTTCTTCGACTCCGGACCCAGCCCGGTCTGCAGCGCGCGTACGGTGGCGGTGACCGCGCCGCAGCGGGTGTGGCCCATCACCACCACCAGCCGGGTGCCGAACTGCGCGGCGGCGAACTCGATGGAGCCGATGCCGGACGGCGCCACCACGTTGCCGGCGATGCGAACCACGAACAGCTCGCCGAAGCCCTGGTCGAAGAGGATCTCCACCGGCGTCCGCGAGTCCGAGCACCCCAGCACGATGGCGAACGGCCGCTGCGCCTCGTCCGCCTGCCGCGCGTTCCACGCCCGCGCGCGCGACTCCGCGGAGGCGTCCCGGAAGCGGCGGTTCCCTTCGACGAGGCGCTGGAGCGCCTGCTGCGGCGAGAGCGAGCTGGGGTCCCAGGTGTGAGGCATGCGGCCCTTTACCTCAACCGGCCGCGCCGCACATGAACGCGATGCAGATGGGGCGATCCAGATACCAGAAACTCGAAGAGGCACCGGAGGAGCACGATCCGGGCCTCTTCGGGAATCATCCCTCAATGTGACGATTCTGGTTCCGCTACCCTACAAAGACACGCCGGGGTGGCGCCGGTCGCGTCAGAGGGGGATGGAGGCCCGGCGCGCGTCGCTGTTGGGGTAGAGCCCGGCCTGCTTGTAGCGCTTCACCAGCGCCACCGGTGAAAAGCGGAGGCACCACTCCATCTCGGGACGGGTGATGCCGATGGCGCGGAGGATGGAGTAGTGGCGGGAGCCGATCTTGGTGGTGGAGAAGCGCTCGAAGATCACGCCCTGGAGGGAGGACCCCGGGCCGACGATGCGGCCGACGTTGACGCTGTGGCCCTGGTCCAGCTCGTCGTCGAAGGAGAGGCGCCCCAGCGCGGAGAGGATGGTCTGCGCCCAGCCCTCGTCGTTGGTGGTGACGAGGATCTCGAAGGGACCGACGGGAGAGGGGCGCTGGTTGGTGTAGCAGGCCAGCTCGCAGGTGACGTAGGTGACGAACTGGAGGCGCCGGTCGCGGCCCACGGTGGCGAGGTTCACCGGGCCGCCCTCGGAGAAGGGGACCTGCGGGGTGAGCTGTGACGAGTCCAGCGGGCCGTAGGTGGCTTCCACCGGGGCGAGGAGCTGGCCGTAGAACGCGGGGAAGTTGGTGATCTCCGGCCAGGTGCGGAACTGGTTCTGGATCGCGCGGGCGCGCCGCTGGTCGTTGGGGCCGGGCATCTAGTGGCTGCCGCCGTTGGGCGGCTTGGGCTTGTCGGAGGGTGGGCCACCGAGCGTCGGCATCGAGGATTCCGTCGGGCCCTCCGTCTGCGACGGTGGGTAGGGCCGCACCGCCGGGCGGCCCTGGAGGGGGGCGCGCGGCGCGGGCGGCTGGGCGGGCGCGGCGGGTGGCGCGGAGCCCGGGTTCGGGTTCGCAGGAGACGCCGCTGGGAAGGAGCCGGTGGTGCGGCGCGCCGGGGTGGAGGCGGCAGGGGCCGGCGCTTGGGGTGGCTTGGCCGGGGCGGGAGCCGCGGCCTGCTGGGCCTGGGCGGCCTTCAGCGCGGACTCGGCTTCGGCCACGGACATGATCGGGAAGGGAGAGGCGGCCTTCCGTCGAGCGGCGTTGTCTTGAGGCGTGGCCTTCGGGAGGGGGCCGCTGGGGCGGCGCGCCAGGGCGGGGGCCGGAGCGGGCGGCGCTGGTGCGGGGGCGGCGGGTTTCTTCTCGAAGCTGTCCCACTCCGCGAAGGCGTCGTCGATGGAGATCTCCGGTTCGGAGATCTC
>DASRBA010000372.1:0-20928 GCA_035637895.1 Myxococcaceae bacterium | reverse complement strand
CCGGTGCCGGCGGATCACCAGATCTTCGACTTCACGTGCGCCTTGGACCGGATGACGATGTCCACGATGGCGCGGTCGAAGAAGTTGGTGGTCGTGTACAGCTCCTGGCTGACGCGGCTCTTGTACAGCTCGCGCCCCTCCGCGATCTCGTCCTTGAGGACCTCGAAGAGGTTGTCCTGTTCGATGCCCTTGATGATCTTCTGCTCGTTGTAGAGCGAGATGTCGGACGCGATGGCTCGGGCGAGGCGCATCGCTTTGACCCGTTCTTCCTCGGTCATCTGATCCCGTTCTTAGGGTCGGCGGGGCGAACCGTCAACCTTCGTTCGGGTGGTCATGACTTCTTTCCGGTGGCCAGGGCGATGTAGCTCTTGCACACGCGCCCCTGGTCCAGGCCCAGCTCGCGGGCCAGGTTCATCAGGATGCCGCGGAGGTACACCTGGGTCGGGAGCGCCGGGTAGCGGTCGGCCTCGATGTTCTCCAGGTGGCGGGCGCTGATCCGCGTCCGGTCCGCGATCTGCTGGATGGTCAGCCCGCGCGACTCGCGCACCCGGCGCAGCAGCTCGCCGGAGAACTCCGCGTCCGCCGGGATCTCCAGCGGCTTGGGCCGGGGCACCTCGCGGGCGCGCGCCGCCACGTTGGCCATGGCCGCCTCGGCGGTGGCGATGGCCTCCTGCTCTCCGATGGAGGGCGCCCCTTCGATCTCCCGCGCGCTCATCCGCTGCCGCGGCGCCGTCTCGCCCGCCGGGGCGGGATCGGGGGCGTGCATCGGCGGCGCGGGCGAGGGCGTCGGGAAGTACGCCACCTTCACCTCGGGATGGGTGGAGTGCAGCGCCTCCGAGGACGCCATCAGCTCCGCGGCGGCCAGCGCGGGCGCGGCGGCCTCCTCGGCCTGCGCCCGCGGCGGCAGGCCGATCATCCGGTCGTAGTCGCCGCGCAGCCCCTGGTCGGTGAGGATCTCCATCGCCTCGCGGAGCTTGTCGCGCAGCTCGTCCGCCTGGGCGGGGTTCTCCAGCGCGTAGATCGCCACCGAGTCGGCGCTGTACGTCTCCACGGCCCGCTCGTACGCGGCGCGGATCTCCGCCATCGAAGCGCTGGGCGTCACCTCCAGCAGCTCGTAGTAGTTCTGTTCCTGGTAGGGCTTCATGGCGATCCCGGGGCCAGCGGCACGGCCAGACGTCCGTCGAGCGACAGCAGTCGCTCGGCGATCTTGACCATGCCCTGGGCCGCATCGCAATCGGCCCGTTCCAGCAGCACCGGACGGCGCCGGCGCACCGCCTTCCAGGCCTCGTCGTCGTACTTGATGGCGCCCAGGACGCTCATCTCCAGGCCGAAGAACTTCTTCCACGCCGACACCACCGCCTGGCCCACGTTGAGGTCGGCGGCGGTGCGCGCCTGGTTCACCACCAGGTGGACGCGGAAGTCCTTCAGCTCCCGCTCCAGGCTCTCCCCCACCCCGGGGTCCTGCGCCTTGACCCGGGAGACGAACTCGAACGGGGTGCGCACCGCGCCCTCGCGGGTGGAGAGCATGTCCTCCACCAGGGCGGCGATGCCGTACTGGTCCTCCAGGTACTGGAGCTTGCGGAAGAAGGCGGCCTTGACGAAGCGGTAGGCGTTCTCCACCGAGGTGGGCTCGGGGAGGAGGACCAGGATGCCGGTGTCCGCGATGAGGAAGAAGTCGAGCGTGTTGAAGGCGGTGCCCGCCCCCAGGTCCAGCACCAGGTAGTCGGCGTCCACGCCCTGCAGATTCCGCAGGAGCTTCACCTTCTGCTGGTAGCGCGGGTTGGCGGCGTCCAACACGTCGGAGGCGCCGGCGATCAACCGGAGGTTGGGGACGGGGGTGGCCACCACCACGTCGTCGATCTTGTCGGTGTGGCGGCCCACGAAGTCGGAGAGCGTCAGCTGCGGCGGCGACACGCCCAGCGCGGTGTGCAGGTTGGCGCCGCCCAGGTCCGCGTCCACCAAAAGGACGCGCTGGCCGGCCTGGGCGAGCGCGATCCCCAGGTTGGCGGAGACCATGGTCTTGCCGATGCCGCCCTTGCCGCCCCCCACCGCGATGATCCGGCGCGGGCGGGTGCGGCGCTGGAGGCCGGGGGGCGCGGGGGTGTGCGGGGACTGGACCCGCGGCAGGTTCCGGCCCTCGCGCTCCTCGGGGCGCTCCCCCGCCCGCGCGCGGTGGAGGTCGATGACGTTGTCCGGGTTGCCGGGTTTCACGGAAGAGGCTCGCGGAGGATTGTAGACGACGGACACCCGCGAGCCACGTTTGCGGGCCCGGACGGGTGGCTGGTGGACGAACGGCCGGGCGGGGTTACGGCGTCCCTGGGTCCTTGGAGCCGATGATGACCTGGCAGCTACACCCGGTGAAGTTGGAGGTGCACAGGGTCGCGTTCTGGTCCGCGCAGAACAGGCCGCTGCAGCACCCGCCGGCGGAGGTGCAGGCCTGGCCAATGAGCCCGCACCCGCCGGTGTTGGGCTGGCAGGTGCCGGTCGTGCCGGAGCCGAGCACGCAGGTCAAAGGCGGGTTGGCGCAGCAGTCCGCGTTGGAGCTGCAATTGCCGCCCTGCGACACGCACGGCGGCGGCGGGCCGCAGTGGTTGGCGGTGCAGTAGCCGGAGCAGCAGGTGGCGGGAGAAGTGCAGCCGGCGTCGTTGCCGCTGCAGGTGGTGCCGCCGTCCTGGGGCACCTGGCACACCATGCCGATCTCGGAGCCCGGCAGGCACTGGGTGCCGGTGCAGCACTGGTTGGGGCCGTCGCAGGCGTTGCCCAGCGGCCGGCACTGGGCCCCGGGGTCCACGCACTGCCGCCCGCCGTCCGCGCCGACGGTGCAGGGCAGGCCGTTGCAGCACTGGTCGTTGAAGTCGCAGTAGTTGCCCGCGGCGATGCAGCACGGCGGGTCACCGGTGTAGCCGAACGGGCAGCTGCCGCTGAGGCCGCCGAAGCAGCGCGGGACGCCGCCCACGTCCACGCGGCACATGTACTCGTTGCCGCCGATCTTCACGCTGTCGCAGCAGTTGGTCTCCTGGTTCGTCGTGTAGCAGGTGTTGGTGCCGGGGAGCTTGGCGCACGGGCCCAGGCCGCCGTCGGGCAGCAGCGTCATCGGCTTGCCGCAGATCATCCCCGCGCCGCGGCAGGCCGTGCCGTTGTTGCAGGTGTGGTCCGTCTGGCACGTGGCGGAGCCGCAGCAGGCCTGCGGGTCGCCCGCGGGCGTGCAGTTGTCGCCCTGGGGCCGGCAGCCGATGGTGGGCTGGCAGGCCTGGCCATTGCCGAAGTCCGCGCACACGCGGCTGCAGCAGTCGGAGCTGCGGCTGCAGGGGTTGCCCGCGCCCACGCACCCGCCGGAGGCCTGGAAGCAGCGGCCGGCGGTGGCGCCCGTGGGGATGGTGCACTGGAAGGAGCAGCACTGGCCGTCGAAGGTGCAGACGTCGTTGTACGGATGGCAGCCCAGGACGGCCACGCAGGAGCCGGTGTCGCAGGAGCCGGAGCAGCACTCGTTGTCGTTTCCGCACTGCTGGCCGGTCACCTTGCAGGTGCCGTTCGGGAGGTTCTGGCAGGTGCCGTTGCAGATGCCGGTGCAGCAGTCGCTGGCGTTCAGGCAGGCGGCGCCCACCTGCTGGCAGACGCAGGTGTTGCCGGAGCCGCAGGTGCCGGAGCAGCACTGCGAGGGCGAGGAGCAGGTCGCGCCGAAGGCGGCGCACGTCTGCTGGCAGGTGCCGCCGCTACAGGTGCCGCCGGTACAGCAGGCCCGGCCGCCGGAGGCCGAGCAGGGATCGCCCAGCGCGATGCAGGAACCGCCGTCCTGCCCGCCGTCGAAGCCCGAATCCTGGCCGGCGTCCTGGCCCGAGTCCTGACCGCCGTCGTCGCCGCCGTCGGGACCGGGGTTCGGCGGCGGGCAGTTGCAAGCACCGAACGAGAACGCCACGGCAAGCGCCGCGACCCCTACCATGCCCAGCGAAGCGCGCATCGTCGACTCCGAACGTGGAACGGGAGGTTCCGGACAGGCCCCCCCAGGCGGACCCTCACACCGCGCCGAAGTGTACTACGGCCCCTCGCCGCGCGAGCGAGATCTCGCGCGGTGTCGCGTGGAGGACCCGGCCATGACGCGCGCGGCCGGGCCCTCGCGGGCGTGGCGCGCCGCGCTAGTTGAGCACCACCTCGCACGCGCACGACGTGGTGCCGTCGCACGCGAGGTAGGTGGTGGGGTTCACGCAGGTCAGGCCCGCGCAGCAGGCGGTGCCACCCGCGGAGCATGTCTGGCCGGTGTTGAGGCAGCCCCCGGTGCCGCCGTCGCTGCCGCTGGGCACGCCGCAGGTGCCGTTGGTGCTGCCCGCGGGGAGGTTGCAGACCAGGCCCGCGCAGCAGTCGCCGGAGCCCGCGCAGGCGCCGCCCGAGCCGGAGCACTGGTTCGGCGTGCCGCAGTGGCCGGTGGCGTCGCAGATGCGCGAGCAGCACTGCGACGGAGAGGTGCACGCCGACCCGTTGCCCAGGCCGCAGCCGCCGTCCACCTGGCCGCCGTCCGGCTGGGTCTGCGGGGGCTGGCAGAAGGTGCCGATCTCGGAGCCCGGCAGGCACAGCAGGCCGGTGCAGCACTCACCCGTGGTGGTGCAGGTGGTGCCGGTGACCTTGCACGTGCTGGTCAAGCACTGGCGGCCACCGTCCGCGCCGACGGCGCAGATCGCCCCGTTGCAGCACTCGTCGCGGAAGTCGCAGTAGTTGCCGGTGTCGATGCAGCACGGCGCCTGGCCGGTGTAGCCGTTCGGGCACTGAGTGCTCTGGCCGCCGAAGCACCGCGGGATGCCGCCCTGGTCCACGCGGCAGACGGTCTCCATGCCGTTGACCTTGTGGCCGTTGCAGCAGTTGGTCTCGGACGACGTGGTGAAGCAACCGCCCTGGCCGTCCGGCGCGCAGGCGACGCCGCCGTCGGGGAGGAGGATCGTGGGCTTGCCGCAGAGGTCGCCCGCTGGCCGGCACGCGGTGCCGTTGGTGCAGCGGTTGGTGGTGCAGTCCGCGTTGGCGGTGAGGCCGCAGCAGTCGTTCGTGTCCGCGCAGGTGTCGCCCTGGACGCGGCAGCCCAGCGTGGGCTGGCAGATGGTGGTGCCGGTCCCGAGGTTGGTGCAGGCCAACGTGCAGCACTTGGAGCCGGCCGGGTCGCACGGGTCGCCGGAGACGCCGCAGCTGGTCGCGCCGCTGGGGTTCACGCAGGTGCCCACCGAGTTGCCGCCCTGCTTGTTGCAGATCAGCGAGCAGCAGTCGCTGTTGCTGGTGCAGATGTCGTTCGACGCGCGGCAGGAGAACTGTGGGCTGCACGCGCCGCCGAGGCACACGCCGGAGCAGCAGCCGCCGCCGGCCCCCGCGTCTGGATTGCACGGCTCACCCAGGACGCTGCAGGACCCTCCCTGGCCGGGGATGGATTGGCAGGTCTGGTTGCAGATGGTGGTGCAGCACTCCGTCCCGGAGGTGCAGGCGCTCCCGGTGGCGGTGCAGGTGGAGTTGCTGCAGATGTTGTTGATGCAGTTGCGCCCGCCGCAGCAGTCGCCGGCGACCTGGCAGGAGTCGCCCGGGTTCTTGCACACCGACGTGCCGCAGGTGCCGCTGGTGCCGCCGTTCGTCTCGCACGTCGCCCCGCCGCAACACGGCGTGGATCCGGTCGTGGTGGAACATGCGGTTCCGGAGCTGGCGCAGTTGCCGCCGTCATCGCCGCCGTCGTTTCCGCCTCCCCCGTTGCAGTTGCAGGCGGCGAACGAGAATCCAACCACCACCGCGATGGTGAACGCGGCGAACGTCGATGTGCGCATGGTGCTGCTCCCTCCCCAGGTGGGGTGCGGCCCGGACCGATCTTGCCGTGGAACCAGCCGCGCGGTGCAAGGAAATCGCCCGGGGGCTGCTCGGGAACATCGCGGACTTGTGCGCGGCGCGGCGCACGCGCCGGTACGGGAGCCGTACGGCCCGGTACGCGTCAGGGAAGGTGGGAGATGCGCCCGGCCGTCACTCGTCCAGCAGCTCGACGTTCCAGTACGAGGCGTCCGCCGGCCCGAGGAAGGGCAGCCACTCGCGGTACGTCTGCCGGCGCGCGGCGCCGCGGAACAGCGGGGTCCACCGCGGCCGCACCGGCTTCTTGAGGAGCTTCATCCCCGCCTGGTCCGGCGTGCGCCCGCCCTTGTTGAGGTTGCAGGGCACGCACGAGCAGACGACGTTCTCCCAGCTGGTCTTCCCGCCCTGGGAGCGCGGCACCACGTGGTCCAGGTTCAGCTCGCTCCGGGCCATCTGCTTGCCGCAGTACTGGCAGGTGTCGTGGTCGCGCGCGTAGATGTTGAGGCGGGAGAAGCGGACCTTTCCGCGCGGGAGGTGTTCGTACGCGGAGAGCACCACCACCCGCGGGACGCGGATCTTCCGGCTCACCGTGGACACCGAGTCGTGCGTCTCCGCCGAGAGCTGCGCCCAGTCCGAGAACTCGTAGAGGCGGTACTGCGCGTCGATCGCCTTCGCCACGCCCTGGTAGAGCAGCGACAGCGCCCGGCGCACGTTGGTGACGTGCACGGGCTGGTAGTGGCGGTTCAGGACCAGGACAGCGGTGTTGAGCATCACGTGCGAAAGACCCTCACTTCACTGACGACACGGCCTCGGCCAACCGGACGAGGTCTTCCTCCTCCACGCATCGTACGTCCAAAAGCAGCTTCTCGTCCGAGACCCGAGCAATAACGGGCGGATCGCAGGAGCGCAGCCGTTCCTGGAGTTGGAGCGCCGGCCGCCCGGAGAGCGCGCACGCCCAGGACACCGGCGCCGCCAGCGGCATCGCTCCGCCGCCGACCTGCGAGGTGGTCCGCTCGAGGGAGGCCTGGACGCCTCGTTCGGCGAGCAGCGTCTGCAGCCGCTCCGCCTGGGGCCGCAGGTCGTCCGGGCGGCGGGTGAGCATGCGGTGGGTGGGGACCTCGGCCAGCCTCTCTTCGCGGTACAGCTCCAGCGTCGCCTCGAGCGCGGCCACGGTCATCTTGTCCACGCGGACGGCGCGGTTGAGCGGGTGGGCCTTCACCTGGGCCATCAACGCCTTCTTCCCCACGATGATTCCGGCCTGCGGCCCGCCGAGCAGCTTGTCCCCCGAGAAGGAGACCACGTCCACGCCGGATGCCACCACGTCGCGCACGGTGGGCTCGGCGGTGAGGCCCTCCCCTTCCAGCGGCACCAGCGAGCCGGAGCCCAGGTCCTCGAACACCAGCAGGTTCTTCGCGCGCGCCAGGGCGCACAGGTCCTTGCCGGCCGCCTCTTCGGTGAAGCCCACCACCGCGAAGTTGGAGCGGTGGACCTTGAGCAGCACCGCGGTGTCGGGCGTGACGGCGCGCTCGTAGTCCTGCAGGCGGGTGCGGTTGGTGGTCCCGACCTCGACCAGCTTCGCCCCGGACTGCGCCATCACGTCCGGGATGCGGAAGCCGCCGCCGATCTCCACCAGCTCGCCGCGGGAGACCACCGCCTCCTTCCCGCGGGCCAGCGCGGAGAGCACCAGCAGTACCGCGGCGGCGTTGTTGTTCACCACCACCGCGCTCTCCGCGCCGGTGAGCTGGGCGAGCAGGTCCAGCAGCGGCGCGTAGCGGCTGCCGCGCTCGCCCTCGTCGAGGTCGTACTCCAGGTTGGAGTAGCCGCGGGCCACCTCCTGCACGCGCGCGGCGGCGCGGGCGGCGAGCGGAGCGCGGCCGAGGTTGGTGTGGAGCACCACGCCGGTGGCGTTGATCACCCGCCGCAGGTTGGGGGTGGTGAGCGCGCGGACCGCCTCCTGGAGGTCGGACCGGTCGAAGGCGCGCTCCTCGCCGCGGAGCAGCCGCGCCCGCGCCCGGTCCACCGCCAGCCGGGCCGCGTGGAGCTGGAGGGCGCGCGGGTGGCCGCCGAGGATCTCACCGTACGAAGGCTGCGAGAGCAGCTCGTCGATCGACGGCAAGCTCCGCAAGAGCGCTGTTCGATCGCCCACGGGCCGGCAGTGTAGCCCGGACTAGCGCTGGGCGGGGGGCGCCTTCATGTCGCGGTTGGCGATCACGCGCTGGATGGGGACGCCGCGCCCGTAGAGCAGCTCGTAGGTGTTGTACGTGCGCAGCACGCGCTTCACGTAGCCCCGGGTCTCCGCGATGGGGATCTCCTCCACCCACTCGTCCAGCGCCCGGCCGGCGTTGGCGCGCAGCCAGACGTCCACGCTGTTGGCGCCGGCGTTGTACGCGGCGAGCGCGGGCGCCCGGTTCCCGCCGTACTTCTTCACCAGCCCGCCCAGCAGCGTCGCGCCCAGGCGGATGTTGAGGTCCGGCTGGAGCAGGTCCTTCTCGCTGACCCTCGCCAGCCCGATCTGCTTGCCAACCGCCTTGGCGGTGCCGGGCATGAGCTGGGTGAGCCCCAGCGCGCCGGCCCAGGAGAGGGCCTTGGGGTCCAGCGCGCTCTCCTCGCGCATCAGCGCCTGGAGCAGGTCCGGCTCCAGCGCCTGCGCCTTGCAGTGGCGCTCGATCAGGTCGCGGAAGGCGTTCGGGTAGGCGACCTCCCAGATGGGCCGCGTCTTCGGCGTCACCCGGCCGGAGAGGTCGCGCCGGAGCGAGACGCGGGCGATGGCGTGGGCGGCGCGCTGGTCCCCGGCGGCGGCCAGCGCCAGCACCAGCAGGCGCGTGGTCTCCAGCGGGAGCGCGGCGCGGTTGGCCCCCATCAGCTCCTCGGAGGCGGCGGGGCCGAAGCCCAGGCGCACCAGCTCCACCCCGGTGACGAAGTGCGGGTCGCGGCCCAGCGGGCCGCCGTAGAGCGGCCAGGGCGCCTCGACGTCGGAAGGCGAGAGCACCTGGGCGGTCACCTTCTGGAAGCGGGCGTGGTCCAGCTCGTCCAGCCGCGACCGCGCCAGCAGCCCGTAGTAGGTCGCCGGGTGGTCCAGCGCGAGCTTCTCCATCAGCGCCGCCGCGTCCTCCTTCTTCCCCGCGTCCAGCGCCATCCGGGCGCGCCAGTACTGCGCCCGCTCCACGTCGTAGGACTCCTCGGCGTCCGCGAAGGTCGTCTCGATCTGACCCAGCACGCGCAGGGCCTTCTCCGAATCGCCCTGCCGCCGGTGGATCCAGAACGCCTTGAACATCGCCTCCGAGGCGAAGTCGCCCTGCGGGTACTTCTTGCCCACCTCGTCCAGGCGCTGGAGCGCGGCGTCCAGCTTGCCGCTCTTCACGTACAGGTCCGCGGCGTAGAACAGCGCGTCGTCGGCGAAGGCGTGGGTGGGGTAGTCCGCGGCGAGCTGCTCGTACAGCTTGGGCCCGTGGGGGATGTCCACGATGGAGCGGGACGACCCCAGCACGTACATCGCCCGCGCGCGCAGGTCCGGGTCCTTGGTGCAGGCGTCCACCACCGGCTGCAGGACCGCGATGGCCTTGGTGTGCAGCCGCTCCTTGCGCAGCGCCTTGCCGTAGATGAACTGCGCCTTGCAGGCCAGCGGCGCGGGGAGCTTGAGCTGCGGCAGGTACGGGTCCAGCGCCGCCATCCCCTGCTGGTTGCGGTGCGATTCGACCAGCACCTCCGCGCGGGCGACCACCGCCTCCAGCGACGGCTTGGCGCCGTTGAGCCGCCGCTGAGCGAGGTCCGCCAGGCGCGAGAGCGGGTGCTTCGACCAGAGCGCGAACAGGGCCTCGCGCTCGCCGGCCTTGTCCTTCATCTTCGCCTTCAGCTCGCCGGTGGCGATCAGCGCCTCCGCCGCCACGTCCCGGCCCCACAGAGGCGGCGGGAGCTGGGCCAGCGGGTCGAGCGCGGCGATGGCGCCGGGGAGGTTGCCCTGGCGCGCGCGCACGCGGGAGAGGCCGAAGCGGGCGTCGGTGTACAGGCGCGAGGTGTTCGGCACCTGGCCGAACAGGTCCGCCGCCTCGTCCCACTCCTGCATCAGCTCGTAGGCGATGGCGGCGTGGGTGAGGCAGCGGTCGCGCACCTCTTGGTAGCTCCCCGCCAGCGAGGCCAGCTCGGGCGCGGCGTAGGCGGCGTCGCCCTCGCGCAGCGCCGCCACCGCGCGCAGGTAGCGCACCGGGTTGGCGTCCCCCTTGTCGCCCAGGAGCTGGTGCGCCTTCGCGTAGTGGCCGAGGTCGAACTCCTTCTTCGCCTCGGCGAGCGGGCCGGTGAAATGGGGGAGGAAGTCCGCCTCGGTGAAGCGGCGGCCGCGGTTGACGGGCGGCGGCGCGGGGGGCGCGGCCGGCTCCGGGAAGGCGGGGTTGGAGACGACGACGAAGCCGGGCGGGAGGGGCGACTTCTCGGCTTCGGGCCTGGGGCTCAGCGTGGCCTCGGGCGGCGCGCCGGGCGTGGTCACCTGCGGCGCCCCGTGCAGCTCCGGCTCCGGGGTGGCCGGAGCGGTGGCCGAAGAGGCCGCGGGCGCCGCCGGGGCGTCGGTCTGACCGAAAGCCGACAGCCCGAGGAGGGCGAGCGCCAGGGCGAGCGCGCGGCAAAAGGGTGGAGTGGTCGTCACGGCTGCGAGAACACCGGGTAGAATCGACGATCGCCGATGGACATTCGCACCCAGAGCGATCTGCTCGCCTCCATCGTAGGGCTGGCGCTGGGCGTGTCCATGTTGCTGCGCGCCGAGCGCTCGCGCGTCACCAATCTGTACGCCGCCTTCGCGCTCACCGTAGGCGGATTCTACCTCGCGCACTTCTTCGAGCACCTGTTCGTCGCCTCCACCGGGTACGCCCTCCAGCGCATCTCGCACGGCGGCATGCTCATCCTGGGGGCGCTCGTCCCCTCGGCCGCCCTCGGGTTCTTCCTGGAATTCCTGGGCGTGTCGCCGCGGTCTGGGAGGAACGGGCGGCGGGTGGCGCTGCTGTCGGCGGTGTTCGGCCTGGCGGTGGGCGTCACGCCCCTGGCGAACAACCTGTGGGCGAAGGTGGCCCTGGCGGTGTGGGTGTTCGGGGCGCTCTCCGTCTCCGTCTGGCTGCTGGTGGCGCGGGCGCGGCAGCACGAGTCGCGCATCGAACGGGTGCGGCTGAATTACCTCGCCCTGGGCGCGGGGGCGGCCCTGCTCTTCGCGGCGCTGGACCTGCTGCCGCGGTTCGACGTGCCGTTTCCCCCGCTGGGCGCGGCGGTGACCACGCTGTACCTCTTCTTCCTGGCGCAGACGCTGTTGCGGCTGCGCCTGATGGACCTGCACGAGCTGCTGGGGAAGATCGCGTCGCAGACGATCCTGGCCCTGGTGCTGGCGCTGGTGTTCAGCGCGCTCACCGTCTGGGTGCAGGGGAACACGTCGCTGTTCCTCTTCAACACGGTGGTGGCGACGTTCGTGGTGATGATCCTCCAGGAGCCGCTCCGGCCGAAGCTGGAGGAGCGGGTGATCGCCATCTTCTTCCGCGAGCGGTACGAGCTGCTGCGCGCGCTGGCGAACCTGCGGGCGCGGATGGCGAACGTGATCGAGGTGAGCGAGCTGGCCACGCTGGTGCTCGCCGCCTTCCACGAGACGCGGCGGGTGACGCACGCCTCCATCTACCTCCTGGCGGACGACCGGCCGGGCTACCGGCTGCTGGATCACCGGGGGCCGCAGCCGGCCAGCTTCCTGGACTCGGCGGCGGCGCGCGGACTTCTGGCGGCGGTGGCGGGCGGGCAGAAGGCGGTGCTGCTGGAGAACGTGGACCGGCGGATCGAGGAGGCGCGGGCGCAGCTCACGGACGGCGGGAAGCGGATGCGGGACGAGCTGAAGCGCCTCACGGAGCAGCGGGCGGCGCTGGTGCAGGTGAAGGCGGGGATCTGCGTGCCGCTGGTGGGGAACGACCGGGTGATCGGCTTCCTCAACCTGTGGGACGAACGGGTGCCGGAGGCGTACGCGTCGGACGAAATCGCGCAGATCCTGGAGATCGGCGAACGGGTGGCGACGGTGGTGGAGAACTCGAAGATCTACGACAAGATGCGCGAGCGCGACCGCCTGGCGGCGCTGGGCGAGATGGCGGCGGGCCTGGCGCACGAGATCCGCAACCCGCTGGGGGCGATCAAGGGCGCGGCGCAGTTCCTGGAGCCGAAGAAGCTGCCCGGCGAGGAGGGCGAGTTCCTCGAGGTGATCGTGGAGGAGGTGAACCGCCTCAACGGGGTGGTGTCCGCGTTCCTCGACTACTCGCGGCCGCTGAAGCAGAGCTTCGGGCCCACCGACCTCAACGAGGTGGTGACGCGGACGGTGAAGCTGATCCACAACGACCTGCCGCCGCGGATCGAGGTGAAGCTGGAGCTGGCGGAGGCGCTGAACAAGACCAACGGGGACGCGGAGCAGCTCAAGCAGGTGCTGATCAACCTGGTGCAGAACGCGGTGCAGGCCATCGGCCAGGCGTCAGGGAAGATCACGATGAAGACGCTGAAGCCGGAGCGGTTCGGCGACTTCCGCGGAGCGGACGTGATCGAGCTGCACGTGTCCGACAGCGGGCCGGGGATCCCCCACGAGAAGCAGCAGTCGATCTTCATCCCCTTCTACACGACGAAGGAGAAGGGCACCGGGCTGGGGCTGGCGATCTGCCAGCGGATCATCAAGAGCCACGGCGGGGGCATCTCGGTGACCAGCCGGCCCGGCGAGGGCGCCACCTTCATCATCCGCCTCCCGGCGGTCCCCAACGAGAGCCAGCTGGAGACGCTCTCGCTCACCGAACCCGCTCCCGCCGGCACTCCCCTGCCCGGCGCCCTCCAGCGACCGCCCGACCTCGACGCCACCCAGCGCGAATCGCCGCTCGCGAAGGAGGATCCGAAGGCGTCGCGGAAGGAGCGGCGGAAGCGGCAGGCGGGGTAGCAGGGATGGAAAAGACCGCGGGGCCACCGCGCGGGCCGTAGCGCTTCGCGCGTTACCTCGACTCGAGGGATACGACGCTCACCACGGTCAGCGTTCGTTTCGAGTCGTTGACCGAGTAGCTCACCACGTAGCTCCCGATCTCCAGGCGCAACGCGATACCCAGACCCTCGAGCACCATGAAGCCGATCCCGCCGGCGTGCCCGGCGACCTCGGCGATCTGCCCGAGGCGGCGGCGAATCTCGGCCACGTCCTCCGCGGGCAATCGCGCGAGAACGGGCGAAAGGGCTGCCGCGAATTCGATCGCGTACGCTTCGACGCCAGGCCTGGCCAAAGCCAACAAGCTCATGATGGGTGGCGCGAGGATGCACGGAGCATGCCCGTCGAGCCACGTCGGTCCTTGAGGACTTGGGTGAAAGCCCCCAACGGTCCCGGAAGAAAATCCAGGCTGTCCGTTCAATGGGCCCTGTAAGGCTTATAGGGAAGACCTCGCTCTGACTCGGAGCGCCATGGTGGCAGCCGGCCTGCGGTAGGCTCGCCGTTCCCCAGTGAGCACCGATGCGACCACGGACGCCAGCGTCTTCGAAGCGCTCTTCGTCCGCCTACTCCAGCCCCAGGGCGCCTTCAAAGAGGAGCTGCGCGCCGCCGGGTACAACCCGGACCGCCCGGAGATGCGTTACCCCAACCCGGTGCTCCTGGCCGCGCTGGACGTCGCGGCCCGGCACGTCTATCCGCAGCTGCCGCGCGAGTCGGCCCACCGCAAGCTCGGGCAGCGCTTCACCGATCGCTACTTCACCACCATCCTCGGGCGCATCACGCGCACGCTGGTGATCTCCCTGGGCGTGGAGCGGTTCGTGATGCAGCTGCCGAAGTTCGTCAGCCTGAGCGCCACCGGCGTCGCCGTGACGGTGACCAGGCTGGGGAGGGGGGAGTTCAAGCTCGTCTACGTCTGCCAGTCGCAGTCCCCGGACTTCATCGCCGGGTCGCTGGAGGGCGGGGTGGACAACCTGAGCGCGTTCAACCTCCGCGCCGAGGTCGTCCGCCGTCAACCGGCCGAGTTCGAGCTCCGGGTCACCAGGGTCACTGCCTGAGGAGCACCGCCCTCGCCTTCTCCACCTGGTCCGGCGGGACGAGGATGTGGATGGGCAGCAGCACGCCCCAGATCTGCTGGGTGGCCCGGGCGTGCAGCCCGCGCGCGTGCGCCGGGATGCCGGCCGCCTTCAGCGCCTCCAGCGCGGGCTCCACCTCGTAGGGGCGGATCAAGGTCCACGCCGTGGCGAGATCGCCGCTCGCCGTCCGCGCGCGCGTCTCCTCGATCAGGTCGAGGGCGATCGAGACGCCGATCACCAGCGACGCCAGGTTGAGGACCTGTGCGACCGCGCCGATCCCGATCAGCGCCGGCGCCACGAAGAGCGCCACCAGCGCGCAGTTCCAGCCGATGGCGGCGGGCAGCAGCGCCCGGACCCGCGCCCCCACCTGCGCCCGCTGGAGGTCGAGCGGCGCTCCCGGCTCGCCGGTCCAACGCGCCCATGCCGCAGCCACCTTCGATGGGCGGTGGCACCACACCCCCAGCGCGATGGCCACGTTCACCGCGATCACCGCCTCCGCCACCGCCAGCAGCGCCGTGTTCTTGAGCAGGAGGTCCAGGCCGCCCCGCAGCGGCGCGATCAGATCCTGCAGCGTCCCCAGCACCCCGAAGAGGAGCCCGGACGCCACCAGCAACGGCAGCACGCCCGCCACCGGGAACGGGAGCGCCCGCGGACGCTCCGCGGGCTCCGCGGCGGCCCGCGGCGGCCGGCCTTCCGCCCGCCGGAAGAGCCACACCGCCCCCGCCACCCCCGCGCCGAGGAAGGCCACGCCCAAAAATGGGCCCTCCTCCATGTCCGCCAGCCGCTGCAGCTTCAGGACCCAGACCCAGCCGTCGGAGATCAGTCCGCCCAGGACGACCAGCGCGAATCCCGCCCCCAACCCGGCGTCGCTCGCCACCCTCGCCGCCAGCACCGTGAACAGCGAGCCCCCGAGCAGGACCAGCATCAACATCGGCGAGGACCATGACGAAGAAGCGGTGACGGAATTCCCCTGGAGCGCCCCCGCCCTCTCCAGGGACTGGATGGACGTCACCGACTGCAGCGCCGCGAACGCCAGCCCGATCCCCAGCGCCACGCGCCACAGCCGCCGCCGGCCCTCCACGCCGTCCTCGCGCAGCCGCCGCCACCCCGGGATCAGCGTCGCCGCCACCTCCACCAGCAGCATCGCCCAGAGGAACGGCGACCATCCGACCGAGAGCAGCGTCATCGACGGCTTGATCCGGTACGGGCCCTGCTCGTGCACCAGCCCCGGCATCTGCAGCACGTTCCCCGCCACCACCGCGGCCAGCACCGCCGCGCTCACCGCCACCCGCCGCCACAGATCCGCCGGCCAGGGCGCCGCGGCCGGAGATGCCCCCGCCGCCGCAGCCGCAGCCGCCGCCATCACCTCACCGAGTGCCGACCCGCAGTCGCTGCACGCCGACGCCGTGTCCTGGTACTCGGCCGGCCGGCCGAACTTCACCTGGAACGGGCACTCCGGGTTCACGCAGTAACGCATGGCCTCATCCCTCCAGGGCGCGCGACAGCGCCCACAGCGCGACGGCGCCCATCCCGGCGATGCTCACCCAGCCGAGGATGATCGCCCCGCGCGCCAGCGGCAGCCCGGTGGGGGGTGAGCGGCCCTCGGCGATCCGCCGCCGCTCGACGAAACCGATGAACAGCGCCGCGACCCCGGGCAGCAGCGTGCACGTCCCCAGCATCCCCAGCGCCAGCCCCACCTTCGCCAGCGCCGACGACGACCCCGCGGACGACCGCACGAAGCACTCCGTGCACAGCCCGCCGCCACCCTCGCACGAGGCGCACCCGAACCGCCCGCAGCGGTCGCAGGTGAAGGTCGACGCGACCTCCGGGTGATGGGCGCACAGCGCCTGGGTCACTGCGCGGACTCCGCGGCAGCCTGCTGCCGCACGCGCTCCAGCTCCGCGCTGGCGGCTTCCCACTGCGCCATGGCCCCCTCCAGCTCCGCCTGCGTCTGCCGGTGCGCGTCCACCAGCGGCTTGGCCCGCGCGAAGTCATCATACAGCGCCGGGTCCGCCAGCTTCTGCTCCTCCTCCTTCGCCCGCGCCTCCAGCTCCGCGATGCGAGCCTCCAGCGCCGCCACCTGCTTCTTCAGCGGCCCCTCCACCGCGCTCCGCCGCTGCCGCTCCTCCGCCTCCAGCCGCCGCCGCTCCTTCGCGCTCATCGGCCCGTCGCCCGCCGCGCGAGCCTCCTCCGCTTGCGACGGACCGGCCGCCTCCGCCAGGCGCCGCTGCCGCTCCAGGTACTCGGCGAGGTTGCCCGGGTACACCGTCACCCCGCCGTCGCGCACGTCCCACACGTGCGTGGCCAGCGCGTTCACGAACGCCTGGTGGTGCGAGACGAACACCAGCGTCCCGCCGTACCCCTTGAGCGCCTCGGTCAGCCGCTCGGCCGAGTCGAGGTCGAGGTGGTTGGTGGGCTCGTCCAGGAGCAGCAGGTTCGACGGGCGGAGCAGCAGCTTGGCCAGCGCCACCCGCGCGCGTTCGCCGCCGGAGAGCACGCCGACCCTCTTGTCCACGTCCTCCCCGGAGAAGAGGAACGCGCCCAGCACGCCGCGCAGCTGCGGGTCGCCCATGGACGGCGCGGTCCGCCGCAGCTCGTCGATGATGGTGGAGCTCCGATCCAGCGTCTCCCCGTGGTGCTGCGCGTAGTACCCGACCGACACCTGGTGCCCCAGCGCCACCTCGCCGGCGTCCGGCTCCAGCTCCCCGGCGATCAGCTTGAGCAGCGTGGTCTTCCCCGCCCCGTTGGCGCCGATCACCGCCACCTTCTGCCCGCGCTCCACGGTGGCGCTCAGGTCCCGGTAGACGACGTTCTCCCCGAAGCGCTTGGAGATGCCCTGGAGCCGCACCACGTCCCGCCCGCTCCGCTCCACCTCCGGGAAGCGGAAGTGGACGGTGCCGCGCTCCTTCACCAGCTCCACCTGCTCCAGCTTCTCCAGCACCTTCGCCCGCGACTGCGCCTGCCGCGCCTTGGTGGCCTTGGCGCCGAAGCGCTCGATGAACGCCTCCAGCTCCGCCCTCCTCCGCTCCACCCGTTCGGCCCGCGCGCGAAGCTGCTCCAGCTCCTCCGCCCGCTGCCGCTTGTACTCGTCGTAGTTGCCCGGGTACGTCCGCAGCCCCTCCACCTCCAGCGCCCACACCTTCGAGATCTGCCGATTCAACAGCTCCCGGTCATGGCTGATCAGCACCAGCGCGTGCCGCGACGCGCGCAGGAACGCGTCGAACCAGACCAGCGTCGGCACGTCGAGGTGGTTCGTCGGCTCGTCCAGCAGCAGCAGGTCCGGGTCCTGGAGCAGCAGCCCCGCCAGCGCGGCGCGCATCCGCCAGCCGCCCGACAGCTCCGCCACCTTCCGGTCCAGGTCCGTTCTCCGGAACCCCAGCCCCAGCAGGATCTGCTCGGCGTGGCGCCGCCCGAAGCGGGACTCGAACTCGTCCACCTGGACGTGGAGGTCCGCCAGCTGCTCGGACAGCTCCATCTGCTCCGCCTCGTCCCTCGACTCCTCCAGCGCGCGCTGCACCTGGTCCAGCTCCAGAAGCAGCGCGTCGCGCCCGGGGACGGAGCGCATCACGCTCTCGATCACCGTCCCCTCCGGCGCCTGCACCAGGTCCTGCGGCAGGTAGCCGACCCGCGTCCCCTTCCGCCAGGCAAGCGACGCCGAGTCGGGCTGCAGCTGCGCGCCCAGGATCTTCATCAGCGACGACTTGCCGGTCCCGTTGGCGCCCACCAGGCCGACGCGGTCGTGCGGCCCCAGCGTGAGCTCCAGATCCTCGAACAGGACCTTGGGCCCGTAGCGCAGCGCGATGTCCGTCCCGACCAGCAGGCTCACGCGCCCGCCTCTACCACGCCGCGAGCGCTCGCCGCGTGAGCAGGCGAGCACTTTGCCTCCACCGACGCTGACGCCGGGGGTGGCGTGGGCCTATACTTCGCCCCCTCATGCCGTCCCATCCCCCTTGCCCCCACTGCGGGAGCACCGCCGGCCCGGACCATCCGTGCCCCGCGCCCATGCTGGGCAAGGTGCTGGACGGGCGCTACCAGATCGAGAGCGTGCTGGGGCACGGCGGGATGGGGATGGTCTTCCTCGCCACCCAGACCGCGGTGAAGCGCCAGGTGGCGCTCAAGACGCTGCACCCGTCGCTGGCCGCCGCGCCGCAGTTCTTCGAGCGCTTCCGCCGCGAGGCGGAGACCGCCTCCCGCCTCAACCACCCGAACATCATCACCATCTTCGACTTCGGGCGGGCGCAGGAAGGCACCTGCTACTTCGTGATGGAGCTGGTGAACGGCCAGAGCTTGAAGCAACTGGTGAAGGCCGACGGCCCGCTCACCCTGCGCCGCGCGGTGGAGATCATCGACCAGTCGGCCCGCGGCCTCTCCCACGCGCACCAGATGGGCGTGGTGCACCGGGACATCAAGCCGCACAACATCCTCATCTCCACCGTGGACGGCCGCGAC
The DNA here is from genome assembly GCA_035637895.1 of Myxococcaceae bacterium. Classification (GTDB taxonomy): domain Bacteria; phylum Myxococcota; class Myxococcia; order Myxococcales; family Myxococcaceae; genus DASRBA01. The sequence continues at coordinate 2,643 of DASRBA010000372.1, read as the reverse complement.
CACGTGAAGATCCTCGACTTCGGCCTGGTGAAGGCGCTGGAGACCGAGGAAGAGGAGCAGCTCACCTCCACCGGCCAGGTGCTGGGCACGCCGCAGTACATGCCCCCGGAGCAGGCGGGCGGCGAGACGGTGGACGCCCGGAGCGACCTGTACTCGCTGGGCGGCGTCTTCTACTTCACCCTCACCGGCGGCTCGCCGTGGGGCGCCAACACCGTGCGAAAGGCGCTCACCGCCGCGCTCACCCAGCCGCTCCCGCCGGTGAGCACCAAGCGCCAGGGCGCGCCGATACCCAAGGCGATCGAGGAGTTCCTCCGCAAGTCCCTGCACAAGGAGAAGGAGGACCGGCACCAGAGCGCGGACGAGTTCCTGGACGACCTCCACGGGTCGCTGCGCGGCGTGCCGGACGAGGTGATGGACGCCGTGCCCACCGGCGGCGGCGGCCCCAACAAGGACACCGGCAGCGGCTCCGAATCGCGCGGCCGCGGCTCCCCCGGCAGGTCCAAGCGCGGCTCCTCGGCGCCGTCCTCGCGCTCCGGCCGCGGGCCGTCCAACGTGGTGGTGGCGCCGGACCTGGCGATCACCCGGCCGGGCGTGAAGATCACCGCCCCCGAATCGCCCGCCGCCCGCGGCTACACCCCGCGCGGGGAGGACGGCCCCAGCATGGGCAAGAAGCTGGCCCTGCTGGCCATCCCGGTGGTGCTGTTCGTCGCCGGCGGCGCGGTGATGATGGGCCTGCGCAAGGACCCCGGCGCCCCGCAGATCCCGGCGCAGCCGGTCACCACGCAGGTGATCTCCGTGGATCCGCCGAAGACGCAGCGGGCCCCGGAGGTGGCGGTGAAGCTGACCAGCACGCCGCCCGGCGCCAGCGTCTTCCAGGGCGACTCCTTCTACGGCACCACGCCCGTCGACCTCCGGCTGAGCCGCGAGGTCCACGCGATCACGTTCAAGATGGACGGGTACAACGCCGTCACGCGGAACCTGGACCTCGCCACCCAGGCCGCGGACCGCATGAACGTGGACGTCGCGCTGGAGCCGCTGGCGGCCAAGGCCACCACCCCCGCGACCACCGGTAAGACCGGGCCGGGCAAGAAGAAAACGACGTCCAACGACCAGGGCTCCAACATCCCGGTCTTCGAGTAGGCGGGGTGGGCGCCCCTGCGCGCCTACAGCCCTGCCGGACCTGAAAAATCCAGTTTTCACCAGGGCTTGGGATCGATCGCCCGGGCTGCGTGGACAGGTCGGGGTTCTTCATTAGAGTCGGGTGGAGCGCGTGGACCCGATTCCGTCCCCTGCACCGCCGGCACCGGCGCCTGTGTTCCGCGAGAAGGCCCCCGCGGAAGCCGGGGACCGTGCGCGCGTCACGCTGGGGCAGATCCCGCGAGAGGAGCTGCTCCGGGCGCGCATCAAGGACCTGCAGCTCCACCTGGCCGGGACGCGGCTGGAGAAGATGATCCAGCAGCTGTACTTGGAGCTGGAGGCGAAGGGCCTGTCCATGCGGCCGGAGGTCTACCTGTCCGACCAGTGGGGCTGCCCGTCCGGCGTGCCGGTCATCGGCGTCCCGTTCTACCTGGCGGACCCCAGCCTCACCTCCATCGAGGCGGAGCTGGGCGGCTGGGCGGAGGACGATCGGGAGATCTTCCGCTACCTGCGCCACGAGGCGGGCCACGCCTTCAACTACGCCTACCGCCTCTACGACACGGAGGACTGGCGGAAGCTCTTCGGCGACTACCTGAAGCCGTACAAGGAGGAGTACAAGCCCAAGCCCTTCTCGCGGCGGTACGTGAAGCACATCTCCGGCTGGTACGCGCAGAAGCACCCGGACGAGGACTTCGCGGAGACGTTCGCGGTGTGGCTGACGCCGGACTCCAACTGGCAGAAGAAGTACGCGGGCTGGCCGGCGCTGAGGAAGCTGGCCTACGTGGAGCAGGCGGCGCAGCGGCTGGGCCGGGAGAAGCCGCCGGTGGCGCTGGCGGAGCCGGACCTGGACGTGAGCGAGATGGAGGAGACGGTGCTGGACCACTACCGCCAGCGCGAGCTGGAGGAGCAGATCGATCTCCAGCTCCAGGAGCACTTCGACCAGGACCTCTCCGAGCTGTTCGAAGGGCCGGGCGTGGGGACGGCCAAGGCGGAGACGCTGGTGCGGTCCGAGCGCGCGTCGCTGATCTCCGCGGTCTCGCACTACTCGGGGGTGAGCCGGTCGGTGGTGCGGGCGCTGGTGGATCACCTCGCCTCGCGGACGTCGGCGCTGGGGCTCACCGTCCAGTTGGACAAGACGCGCGAGTACGTGGCGCGGCTGTCGACGCTGGTCACCGCGCTGGCGATGAACTACCTCTACACGGACAAGTTCTTCGACGAGTAGTAAGTTCGTGGGCGGAATGCCGGTTCCCCCCCTCCGCATCGCGATCCTCCACTACCTGCCCTCCGGAGACTCGCCGGACCCGGTGGTCGATCAGCTGGCGGCGGCGCTGCGCGAGAACGGGCACGAGCCGGTCACCATCGGCGTGGACGAGAGCGTGCGCGACGTGCTCAACCAGATCGAGCGCTCGCACACCGACCTGGTCTTCAGCATCTGCGAGACCTTCGCGGACGACTACCGGCTGGAGGTGAACGTGGCCGCGCTGCTGGAGATGGCGCGGCTGAAGT
>DASRBA010000371.1:0-4709 GCA_035637895.1 Myxococcaceae bacterium | reverse complement strand
GACGCCGAACCTGACCGCGCTCGACGAGGAGTTGCAGCAGGCGATGCGCGCCGCCCGGCACGCGTACCCGGACCTGGCCGTGGAGGACGACGTGTTCGTCGCGCACCTCGCCCGGAAGGTGGGGGCGCGCGCCCTGGAGCCGGAGTGGACGGCCCAGCTGCACGTGGCCGACCTGTACCTGGCGTGCGCCGCGCTGGCGGGGGACCGCGCCGCCATGGCGGTGCTGGACGCGCGCGTGCTCCGCCCCGCCGCCGCCTCCACCCGGCGCATCGGCCGCACCGAGGACTTCGTCGACGACGTCCACCAGCGCCTGCGCGAGCGGCTGCTGCTCGCCGAGCGCGGCCAGGCGGCGCGCCTGTCCGACTACGCCGGGGCCGGGCCGCTGGTGTCCTGGGCCAAGGTGGCGGCGACCCGCGTGGCGCTGAACCTGAAGCCGCCGCCCAAGCGCGACGTGCCGCTGGAGATCGAGGTGATGGCCGACCCGCGGAGCGACCCGGAGCTCTCCGTCATCGGCAAGAAGAACGCCGCCAAGCTGTCCGAGGCCTTCCGCGACGCGGCGAAGACCCTCACCGACGAGGAGCGGGTCCTCTTGCGCTACCACTTCGTGGACGGGCTCAACTTCGAGCAGATCGCCCCGCTGTTTCAGACGCACCGCAGCACCATCTCCCGGCGCATCGCCGCCACCCGCAAGCGGCTCCTGGAGCTGACCCAGAAGACCCTGCGGGAGCGGTTCAAGGTCAGCGTCTCGGAGGCCTCCAGCCTGATCCGGGAGGCGAAGAGCCGGATGGACGGGAGCATCACCGCCTGGCTCCGCAGCTCCGGCTAAAGGGTCGGAATCACTGGGTGCGCGTTGTAAATCGAGCTGAATTTCGGGCGAAATGCACGCGGTAACGGGGGGGCCTGTCTGTGCGTGCTGAAAGCCGATGAGCCCAGTTGGAATCCATCCCTTCGCGCCTCCTCCCAGCGCCCGACGCCCGGCGACGGTCCAGGACCGCCCGGCGGCCGCGCGCGGTGAGGCCGTCGACGTCCAGGGCGACCGCGCCCAGGCTCAGGCCCAGGACAAGCTTCGCCGCGGTGCGCTGAAGGCCGGGGCTCCGCTGCGCTTCAAGGCGGACCTCTTCGAGCAGCGGCCCACCATCAAGCTGCCGGCCGCCCAGCAGTTCCCGGCGGCGGACAAGCCGAGGACCGCGCAGCAGCCGCAGGTCCCCCCGCAGCGCCCGCCGAAGGCGTCGAGCAAGAACGAACCGACGATGCTGATCCAGGCGCCCGCCCCGCGCGCGCCGATGGATGGGTCGGCGACGGTGAAGATGCCGGCCGCGGCCGCCGCGCCGAAGCCGGCCGCCCCCGGGGCGATGGAGAACTTCCGCCGCCGCGGCGCGGAGCTGGCCGGGCGGATGGCCGGGGCCACGTCCCGCACCCTGGACGGCATGGAGCTGTCGGCGCAGCTCCGGCGGGCCTCGAACCCGTCGATGCTGTGGAACGCGGCGGCCAAGGTGCTGGGGTCCGCCGGGGACGCGGCGCGGTCGGCCGCCTCGCGGTTCCAGCTGTTCGCGCAGGGCGTCGAGACGGCGCAGAAGTTCTCGGACAACGGGGCCAAGCTCCCGCTGCCGAAGGGCGGCGCGGAGACCCCGGCGCGCGCCGGGAGCGCCCAGGACTGGCGGCGGGCGAACGAGGCGTTCTCGCTGAGCGACAAGATGGTCCGCAGCCTGCAGGTGGCGGACGACGACGGCGCCCGGCAGGCCGCCGCGAAGCTGCTGCCCATCCTCATGGACCATTCCCAGCGGAACGCCAACGGCGCGGACGCCGTGGGCGCGCTGCGCCGGGTCGCGAACGCCGCCTCCGCGCTGGGCCTGGCCGCCGAGCCGGCCGATGCGGCCCAGGCGGCGAAGGAGCTCAGGGCCGCGGGCAAGCAGGTCCGCCAGCTCTTCGCCGAGCACGGCGGCGGCGCGCAGACCCTCTCCACCGACCAGGCCGCCTCGCTGCAGCGGCTGGCCACCGTGGTCCGCGGGGGCGACGCGGCGGCGGACGCCTTCCGGCGCGGGAGCCACCGCGGCCTGGCGGCCATCGGCGCCGAGCTGGCCACCGCGCTGTCGCAGGGCGGCGACGGCCAGGCGGCCCAGGCGATCTCCCTGCGCGACCGGACGCATGAGCTGCTGGCGGCGCAGGCGAGGCACGACGTCGAGGTGGACGTGGTGACGAGCGCCGCGAAGCGGCTGTACGTCGCCATCCGCCAGGCGCAGGCCGGGGCGCAGTGGGAGCGGGACCGGCTCCTCGGCTCCCTGTCCGGTCCGGCGTCGGCACGCGCGGCGTAGCGGCTGACGGGTTTGCACGAGAAAACCCCCGGCGGTGTCTGGCGGGCATGACCCAGCCAACCCCCGTGCAGGTCCAGGTCATCACCTTTGCCCCCCGCTCGAAGCGCCCGGCGCTGCCGCTGTCCCGGCGCGCGGCGCAGGTCCGCGAAGCGGTGGCGCTCCACCGCGACCGGGATGCCATCCTCCGAGCCCAGTCGCTGGTGGTTTCTCTCCGTCAGATGGCCGGCGCCCGGCGCGATCGGCCGGCCTTCCTCCACGGCGCGCTGCTGGAGCGGGCGGCGGAGGCGCTGGAGGACGCCCGGAGCGAGAAGGACGCGTGCGCGCTGGCGGAGGCGCGGGAGTGGATGCACGCGCTGGCGTCGTCGATCGCGAGGACGTGGTCGTTCAGGGAGGGGAGCGCCGGGCCGCTGGATGGGACGGAGCGGGCGGCGCGGCGGGCCGTGCACCTGGGGGCCGCGCTGCTGGATGCGCTGGAGTGCGGGTCGCTGGGGGAGGCGGTGGCGCACGCGGAGCGGTTCGCGATGGAGCTGGGCCAGGCGGCCGGCCTGCGGGCCCGGGAGGCCGAGCAGCTCATGGAGCGGGCGCGAGTGCTGGGGGCGCGGGTGGATGGCGGAGGGCGGCAGACGGGGTTGGCGGCCTCGGCGCTGGAGGCGGTGGCGCGGCGGGTGCTGGCGTCGATCGACCCGGGGGACCTGGGGCGGCCGGCGTCGCCGCACGGTTCGAGCTGTCCGGCGCCGGCGGCGCGGCATGCCGGGTGCGGGCTGATCGCCTTCGCGATGAGGGATCCGGGGTGCCTGATGGACGAGGTGCTCGCGGCGGCGGCCCACCTGCGGGCGCCCGAGGCGCTGGAGGCGGGGTGGGGCCAGGTCGCGGACGACCTGCTGGACCGGGTGGAGGGGCTCCGCGCCTCCCTGGCTCGGCGGGACCGCGCCGCTACGCAGCACGCCATCGAGCGCGTGGAGCCGTTGCTGGCGTGGCTCTCGGCGCTGGGGCCGGCGGAGCAGGAGGCTTCGGCTCCGGCGGAGGTGGAGGCGATCGCGGCGGCGGGGTGACCGCGAGATTCGAAGTGCGCGATCTGTTGTGCGCGGGACGGAATCCTTATAGTTCGCGCGTTCTCTCTTGGACCGCGCCGCGTGGTGGGGCGCGGAAAGGAGCCAACGCACGATGGCCGCACCCACGCCCCAGCAACGCTGGACGATCGCCGATTCGCTGGAGACGTACGGGATCCGCTCCTGGGGAGTGGGCTACTTCGGGATCAACGACAAGGGGAACGTGTGCGTGCACCCGGACGGTCCGGGCGCGGCGGCGTTCGACCTGAAGGACCTGGTGGACGAGGTGCGGCGGCGCGGGATCGGGTTGCCGCTGCTGATCCGGTTCACGGACGTCCTCCGCCACCGGGTGATCCACCTCAACGAAGCGTTCCGGAAGGCGATCGCCGAGCACGGCTACAAGGGGAGCTACCGGGGCGTCTACCCGATCAAGGTCAACCAGCACCGGCACGTGGTGGAGACCATCGTCGACGCGGGGAAGCGGTACGGGTACGGCCTGGAGGCGGGGAGCAAGCCGGAGCTGCTGGCGGTGATGGCGCTGCTGGATGACGACGACTCGCTGGTCATCTGCAACGGGTACAAGGACGAGGAGTACATCGAGACGGCGCTGCTGGCGTCGCGGCTGGGGCGGAAGGTCGTCCTGGTGGTGGAGAAGCCGTCGGAGCTCCCGCTGATCGCGGAGATCTCGAGGCGGACCGGGATCCGGCCCACGCTGGGGATGCGCGTCCGGCTCTCCACGCGCGGCGCGGGGAAGTGGGAGGCGTCGGGCGGCGACCGGTCGAAGTTCGGCCTCTCGTCGTCGGAGCTGATGGAGGCGATCGGCTTCTTGCGCGAGGCGGGGATGCTGGACTGCTTCGAGCTCCTCCACTTCCACCTCGGGAGCCAGATCGCGAACATCCGGAGCGTGAAGAACGCGCTGCGCGAGGCGGTGCGCTTCTACGTGGAGGTCTCCAAGCAGGGCGCGCCGCTGGGGTTCTTGGACGTGGGCGGCGGGCTGGGGGTGGACTACGACGGCTCGCGCTCGGTGACGGCGGCCAGCGTGAACTACTCGATCCAGGAGTACGCCAACGACGTGGTGTACTCGCTGGCCGAGGCGTGCCGCGAGAACGAGGTGCCGATGCCGCACGTGATCAGCGAGAGCGGGCGCGCGCTCACCGCGCACCACGCGCTGCTGCTCGTGAACGTCATCGACCTCGAGACCCAGATCGTCGAGGACCGCGACGAGATCCCCGAGGAGATGCACACGGTCGTGCACGACCTCGCGGAAACTCTGCACGGCATGGACGAGCGGTCGCTGCGCGAGGTCTACCACGACGCGACCTACTGGAAGGATCTCACGCGCTCGCTG
>DASRBA010000370.1:0-9496 GCA_035637895.1 Myxococcaceae bacterium | reverse complement strand
CGGAGAGCCCGGCCATGCTGCCGGTCATCCGCGCCATTGCCCAGGCCGCCCCCAGCACCGCCACGGTCCTGATCACCGGCCAGTCGGGAACCGGCAAGGAGCTGGTGGCCCGCGCGGTGCACCTCCACGGACTGCGCAGCGAGAAGCCGTTCATCGCCGTCAACTGCGCGGCCATTCCCGAGAACCTGCTGGAGAGCGAGCTGTTCGGGCACGAAAAGGGCGCCTTCACCGGGGCTGACCGCCGGCGCATCGGCAAGTTCGAGCAGTGCTCCGGCGGCACGCTGTTTCTCGACGAGATCGGCGACATGCCGCCGGCGATGCAGGCCAAGCTGCTGCGCGTGCTCCAGGAGGGGGAGCTGGAGCGGGTGGGCGGCGCGGAGACGATCAAGGTCGACGTGAGGGTGATCGCCGCCACCAACAAGGACCTGGAGAAGGAGATCGCCCGCGGCCAATTCCGCGAGGACCTCTACTACCGGCTCAACGTGGTGCAGCTCCACTCGCCGCCCTTGCGCGAGCGCAAGGAGGACCTCCCCGACCTCACCGGCTCCTTCCTCAAGGAGGCGTGCGCCAAGAACGGGAAGAAGGGGATGACGCTGTCGCGGGAGTCGCTGATGGTGCTGGCCTCGCACGACTTCCCCGGCAACGTGCGCGAGCTGCGCAACCTGGTGGAGCGGCTGGCCATCCTCTGCGAGGGGCCGGTGGTCTCCGGGCCGGAGGCGGAGAACCTGCTCCCGCGGCGGAGCGGCGCGCCGGCGGCGGTGGTGCCGCAGCCGCAGCCGCAGCCAATGCCGGTGGCCATCCCGCCCCCGCTCCCCCCGGAGAGCGCGGCGCCCTCGATGGTTTCGCCCCAGCCGTCCGCTCCGGCCCAGGCCGCCGAGCCCCAGGCGCCGTCGCCGCGCGGGCGCGTGGACCGGCCGTTCCGGGACCAGGTGGAGGACGCGGAGCGGGAGATCATCCTCTTCGCGCTCAACCACACCAAGGACAACGTCACCGAGGCGGCGCGGCTGCTCGACCTGGAGCGCGGGCACTTCTACAAGAAGATGAAGTCGCTGGGGCTGCGGCGCGGGAACGGGACCACCCACCTGGCCGCGCCCGACTCGGCCGGCGAGGCGCAGGAGGAGAGCTCCGAGGCATGACCGAGCCATGAGCGAGGAGGGCGAGGCGCTGGCGCAGCACGTGGCCGCGGAGCTCCGCGACCCGGAGCCGAAGGGGTTCACCTTCGACGAGGCGGTGCTGCGCCAGGACGCGAGCCTGCAGCGGCTGGCGGAGTACCTAGGGCAGGAGCCGGAGGCGTCCGTGGCGGAGGCGCTGGGGCGGCTTTTGGAGCAGGAGCGGGACGGGTGGGTGCAGCTCAAGGTGCTGGAGTTGGCGGACCGGCTGGCCCCGGCGGCGGCGGCGCCCGCGCTTTTGGCCTACGTGGAGGCGAGGGCGGGCGCGGAGGAGCCGCGGGTGCGCTTTCTGGCGGGGCGGGCGTGCGAGGTGCTGCTGCGGCTGCCGCTGGACCTGGAGGCGCGGGCGAAGGCGCAGGCGCTCTCCGCGGGGCCGCTGCGGGAGGTCTCGGTGGCGCGGGGGCAGGCGCTGCGCGCGCGGGCGATGCACCGGCCGCGGCGGGTGGAGTGGGCCATCCTGGTGGCGATGATGGTGCTGGGGCTGTCCGGGTTGATCTTCGCGTTCCAGGCGCTGCGCTGAGCCCTGGACTGAGCGCGGTGGTGTGGCATCGTCGGAGCCCGGATGGGGACCGTTCGCGGTGAGGTGGGCTGGCTGATCGTCCGGGTGACCTCCGGCGTCTGCCTGGCGTTCTTCCACGGCTACTCGAAGGTGTTCCTGGGCGGGGCGTCCGGGCTGGTCGCCACCCTGGGAAACATGGGCTTCCCGGCGCCGCTCTTCTTCGCCTGGTGCGCCGCGCTGGCGGAGTTCGCCGGGGCGCTGCTGGTGGCGGCCGGGCTGGCCACGCGCTACGCCGCCGCCGCCGCGGCCTTCACCATGGCGGTGGCGCTCTACAGCCAGCGCAGCGACCCCATCCACCGGATGGAGCTGGCCATCCTCTACCTGGCGCCGATGGTGGCGGCCGCGCTCATCGGGGGCGGGCGCTACAGCCTGGACGCGTGGATCCGCCTGCGGTGGCCGATCGAGCGGCGCGGCTAGAGCTGATTGTGTAGGGTGCGCCCCCATGCGCATCCTCGTCGCGGACGAATTCCCCAAGAAGCACCTGGAGGGCCTGCGCGCTCTCGGGCTCACGGTCGACTTCTCCCCGGGCCTCAAGGGCGACCAGCTCGCCGAGGCCGCCAAGAGCGCCTCCATCCTGGTCGTCCGCAGCACCGAGGTCCCCGCCCCCGTGTTCCAGGCGGCCAAGGGGCTGTCGCTGGTCATCCGGGCGGGCGCGGGCGTCAACACCATCGACGTGAAGGCGGCCTCCGAGCACGGCGTGTTCGTCGCCAACTGCCCCGGGCAGAACGCCATCGCGGTGGCCGAGCTGACCATGGGCCTCATCCTCGCCATGGACCGGCGCATCCCGGACAACGTGGCGCGGCTGCGCGAGGGGAAGTGGCAGAAGAAGGTGTTCTCCAAGGCGCGCGGGTTGTACGGGCGGAAGCTGGGGCTGGTGGGGACGGGCTCCATCGCGGTCCACACCGGGCGGCGGGCGCTGGCGTTCGGGATGAAGGTGCGGGCGTACTCGCGCAGCTTCTCCGACGCGCGGGCGGTGGAGCTGGGCTTCGAGCGCGCGGATTCGGTGATGGCGCTGGCGCGCGACGCCGACGTGCTGTCGGTGCACGTGCCGGGCGGGGCGGACACCAAGGGCCTCATCTCGCGGGCGGTGCTGGCCGCGCTCCCGGACGGGGCGCTGTTCGTGAACAGCTCGCGCGCGGACGTGGTGGACCAGGCCGCGCTGCTGGAGGAGGCGAAGGCCGGGCGCCTGCGGGTGGCGGTGGACGTGTTCGACAAGGAGCCCAAGGGCGGCGAGGCGGAGTTCGTCTCCGAGCTGGCGCAGCTCCCCAACGTCTACGGCACCCACCACATCGGCGCGTCGACGGACCAGGCGCAGGACGCCATCGCGCTGGAGACGGTGCGGATGGTGGACGCGTTCCTCCACAAGGGCGAGGTGCCCAACTGCGTCAACGTGGCGGGGAGGACGAGCGCCAGGTGGCAGCTGATCGTCCGGCACCACGACAAGGTGGGCGTGCTGGCGGGGGTGTTGCACGAGGTCCGCCAGGCGGGGATCAACGCGCAGGAGATCGAGAACACCGTCTTCGAGGGCGGCCAGGCGGCGTGCTGCAAGATCCAGCTCGACCACAAGCCGGCCGACGAGGTGGTGGAGAAGATCCGCGCGCCTCAGGAGATCATCTTCGTCGACCTGGTCGAGCTGCGGTCTTAGCGGCGGGCGCCGGGGCGGAGGCCGCCTGGGCCATCCGCTCTTCGCGTTGCTTCCAGCGGGCGCGGGCCTTCTCGCGCTCCCCCTCGCGGGTGCGGACGTGCGCGCCCCTGTGGAGCGCGGCGAGCAGCTTCTCGGTCGCGGCGGTGACGGTGCGCACCGCGGCGTCGAAGGCCGCCTCGTCGTGGTGGGACGCGTGATGGAGCCCGCTCACCTTGCGCACGTACTGGAGGGCCGCGGCGGCCATCTCCTCGGGCGTGGTGGGCGGGTCGAAGTTGTGGAGGACTCGGATGCTCCGGCACATGGCCGGAGTCTACGTCACCGCGCTACGGCGCGCCCTGGCCGGCGCGCAGCTGGTCGACCGCCTTCTTGAGGTAGTCGGTGTAGTCGGTCCCGTTGTAGATGAAGGGCTTGGACGGGTCGTTGAACCAGCCGGCGTCGTAGGCGTTCTCGATCAGCTCGGCCTGCTGCTCGGGGCTCTGGCCCTTCCAGTCCTTGCCGTTCTTGATCCCCGCCTCCCAGTCGTAGCCCTTGAGGTTGCCCTCGCCGTCGCCGGTGAGCTGCGCCTCCAGCGCCTTGGCCGCGTAGTCCGGGCCGCCGTTCTGGAACTGCCAGGCGTGGGTCATCTCGTGGGTGAGGGTGGAGGCGTAGCCGGGGTCGGAGGTCCGGTCGCCCGGCATGTAGATGTCGCGGCCCAGCGTCATCGCCCGGCTGCTGCCCACCAGGCCGTCCTTCACGTTGTCGTGGACGCGGATCTGGCTGTAGTCGACGGTGTCGCCGAACACCTTCTTCAGCTCGGTGATCTCCTCGGGCTTGAGGCCGCGGGCCGGCGGGTCGATGCCCAGCTTCTCCCGCGCCTTGCCCACGCCGTTGAGGAAGTCGATGCCGGCCTGGCCGCCCGCGTTCTGCACCACGTTGATCGCGGCGTCCTTCACGCTGCGGGCGTAGCCGGGGATGTCCTCGGTGACGAGCTTGTTGAGCGCGTCGGTGCCCTTCTGGACGAGGTCCTTGGCGCCGTTGAAGACGTCGTTGGCGACCGACTTCGCCTTGTCGAAGATGTTGGTGATGCCGTGCCAGATGTCGCCCGGGCTGGGGATGTGGAAGCCGAGGCCGCCGCCGCTCTTGGCCTTGAAGGAGTCCGGCACCGCCGCGGCCTGGTTCGCCTGCTGCGGGGCCTCCGCCTTGGGGGCCTCGGCGGCCTGCTTCGTCTCGGCCGGCGCGGTGGTGGTCTTCGGGGTAACGGTGGAATCTGCAGGACGGACGGTCATGGGGAGCCTCCGGTGATGTGATTATCCCGTCGCCGGGGTGCCGGTTACCAGGGTTCGAGGAATGGGAATTTACAAAGATCGGTCGATGGATGCGCTGGTTCGGCCGCCGGCTGTGACGGCGGCGGGAAGCGCGCGGGAGTACTGGGAGGCGCACCGGGTGAGGGCGGAGGGGCTGGCGCCGATCGACGCGGCGGCGGTGGGCGGGGTGTACGCGGATCGCCTGGGGTGGGCGTTCGTGGCGGGGTACGGCGAGGCGCTGCGGGTGCTGGATCCGGGGCTGCCGGCGGGCGGGATGGCGGCGCTGTGCGCGACGGAGGCGCGCGGGGTCCATCCCCGGGACCTCGAGACGGCGGCGCGGCGGGAGGGCGCGGAGTGGGTGGTGGATGGGGTGAAGGTGTTCGCCACGCTCGCGGATCAGGCGGACGTGCTGCTGGTGGTGGCGAGCGCGGGGAGCGGAGAAGGCGGGCGGAACCGGCTGGTGGTGGTGCGGGTGCCGGCGAAGGCGCCGGGGGTGACGCTGGAGGCATCGCCGAGGGAGATCCCGTTCGCGCCGGAGATCTCGCACCAGGTGGTCCGGTTTTCGGGAGTCCGGGTGCCGGAGTCGGCGGCGCTGCCGGGCGATGGCTACGAGGACGCGCTGAAGCCGTTCCGGTCGATCGAGGACGCGCACGTGTTCGCGGCGGGGCTCTCGTACCTGTGCGGGGTGGCGGGCCGCTTCGACTGGCCGGCGAGCTTCCGCGAGCGGGCGGTGACGCCGGTGATGGCGCTGCGGGCGCTGGCGTCGTCGCCGTCCGGGCTGCGGACGCCGGAATCGCACGTGGCGCTCGGGGGCGCGCTGGCGCTGGGGCGGGAGGTGGTGGAGGCGAGCGAGGCGTTCTGGGACCGCGCCGGGGCGGCGGAGCGCGAGCGGTGGCGGCGGGATCGGCCGCTGCTGGAGGTGGCGGGGAAGGCGCGGGCGGCGAGGCTGGAGGCGGCGTGGAAGCGGTGCGCGGAGCGATGAAGGCTCAGAGGCTCGCGACCCAGCCCGCGATCGCCTCCTGGCTCCAGTCGATCTGCCGGACCTTGGGGTTGTTCTGCGCGTTCGACGGAAGGGCCCCGCTGGACTGAGGATGCCGCGTGTACGCGATCGGCTTGTTTAGAGTGAGCGCGACTCCGACCTCGTACTCTACCCAGTCGCTCAGCCCCTGATTTCCCACCACGACGAGCAATGCGGCCGCGCTCTTCAGCTTCGCCGTGATCGCGTCCTGGATCTTGGCCTTCGTCGGCGCCTCGATCTCCCCAGCCTCGATGGTCACCGGAGTGGCCTGGGCCCTCCCCTCATGGGCGTTGAAGAACTGCAGCCCATTGTCCTTCCAGTTCTTTTCCGAGAACTTGTAGCTGATGAATATGTTCTTCGACATGCTTCCCTCCTTCGGGCAGAAGAAGAGACGCCCCTCGCACCAGATCATTACGTGGTCTGGATCGTGAGGCGGTTCGCGCGCAGCGCTGCTGCTGCGCTGACCGGCATCAGCCGTGGTAGCTGACGTTGAGGGGGTTGGAGTCGGTATGGGGCGAGGTCCCGGCCGGGCCGACCTGGAGCCCGGACAACCGGTACTTGAAGTAGTCCCAGAGGTGATCCGGGTTGACGCCTGCTCCGGAGTGGGCCTCGAACTGGAACCAGGTGTTCCCGCGCGCGTCCAGGCCGAACAGCATGGGGCCGATGCCGGGGAATTCGAATTCGTACTGCTGCTCGTGGACGTCCGGGTAGTGCGAGGACGACCGAGGCGTCGCGCCCAGCTCGCGCCACCGGTCGTAGAGCTGGCCCCCGTCGCTCACCACCACGTGCGAGGCGCGGAAGAGGTCCGAGTCGCTCACCCCGAGACCGCGGACCTGGTCCAGGACCTCGCGCTGCCACGGAGGGAGCTGGTCGATCGCCTGGCCGAGCTGCTGGTGGATGCGGGCCTCGTCCTGCCGCTGCGCCTCGGGAGTGGTCGGGTAGGGAGGCCCGAACGTGGGGTGAATGCCGAAGGCCGAGAGCCCGTCGTGGACCACGCCGAGGACGCTGTCCAGGGCGGGCTTCAGGACGTGCGTGCCCAGCGCCACGAACGGAGCCGCCAGCGCGCCGCCGAGCCGCGACCAGAACGACGGCGGCTTCGTCTCGGTGTGCTGGAGCGAACCGTCCTGTCCCACCGTGAGGTCGAGGGTGTGATCGCCCACCGTCAGCTCGTGGGACCCCGGATGGTTGGTGGCCTGGGTCACCTGGCTGAAGACCCCCCGCAGCGCGCTGTCCGAGAGGCCCTCGACGGCGTGGCCCGGCACCTTCGCTTCCGCCCAGAGCATGGCTTGCATGTCCTGGCGGCTGAGCTCCGGCATCCGCCCGCCGGCCGCCACCGAGAGGTTGTTCAGCGACAGCGCGATGCGGTCGCGCTGCTCCTGCGGGGTGGTCGCGCCGTTGATGAGCCGCGAGGCTTGCTGGAGCTGGCCCGGGTCGAGCCGCTCGACCGGGACGCCGGCCTCCCTGGCCATCGCGCCGACGTCGCCAGCGGAGAGCTGCCGCAGTTGCGCATCCGGGACCGCGCGGTTGGCGACCGAGGCGCTCCGATCGACCTGCGAGGTGCTGAGCAGGCCCTGCTCCCGCGCGCGGGCCATCATGGTGCCGGCGAGCGCCGTGGGCTGGGGGTAACCGTCGTTGCGGGACCAGGGCATCTGCGGGCCGCCGGTGGGCGGCAACGCGGAGCCCAGCGCCTGCTGCTCTTCCGGGGACAGCGGCGGGATGGAAGGGCCGGGGCCCATGGGCCGGAGATCAGGGGTGACGCGGGCCGGAAGCCGGGCCGTCCCTTCGAAGGCGCTGTCCCGGCGGGCGAGCCGATCGCGCGCGCCGAGGGACGGCGCGTTGGCGGGGGCGGCGGGCGGTGTGGGTGGTGGTGAGGGCTCCCGAAAGCTCTGGATGCGCAAGGGAGAAAAACCGTCGATGGGCATGGCAGGGATCTCCGGGGCTTCAGCCCCAGGGACACAGCCCCCGGCTTTTTGGATGCATTTCAGCTCTCGACGACTGCCCGCGGGCCGTCCGGACCTCGCTCCACCTTGATCCGCCCGGGGAGCCGCCCGGGGAGCTCCGCGACGTGTGTGATGACGCCCACCATCCGCCCGTTGACCGGCAGCGACTGGAGCGCGTCCGCCACCACGCCGAGCATCGACGGATCCAGCGTCCCGAACCCCTCGTCGATGAAGATCCCGTCCAGCCGCAGGGCGCCGGCGGCGGTCTGGACCTGTTCGCTGAGCTGGAGGGCCAGCGCCGGCGACACCCGGAACGTCTCGCCGCCGTTGAGCGTCTCCACGCTTCTCTCCTCGCCGGCGTTGTCGTGGTCAACGACCGAGACTGCCCGCCTCACGGGTCCAGCCGGACATCGAATCGACCAAAGGCGGACAGGCCGGTCATCCCAGCAAGCCGGTGGGGATGCCGCGCGGCGAATTTCCTACGCGGCGCGCAGCGCGGGGCCCGGGGCGGACGCGGGGGCGTACTTGGCGGCCAGTGCGAGGAGTTGGTCCCGCTCGGCGCCCGGGGCAAGCCCGATCTGATCGGCGGCCTTCTGCGCGTCGGCGCCGCCGCGGACGAGGCCGGTCAGCGCGGCGAGCTGCATCGCCTTGCCGGCGTTGATGATGCCGCCCGAAGCCGTGAGGTCCTTCCACTGCGGCGACACGTCCGTGGTGTCCGCCAGCATCCCCTTGAGCTGCTCCGGGGTGAGCTTGTCGTCCAGCAGCAGCATCTTCGCCACCGCGTTCTCGAACGTGGGCGCCGCCATCGACGTCCCGCTCATCTCGGTGTACTGGTCGCCGTCCACCGACGAGTAGACGCCCGTGCCGCGCGCGGCGTGGGTGGCGAACGGCGCTCCCCGGTTGGAGTAGTCCGCGATGGTCCCGTCCGGATCCGCCGCGGCGATCACCGCCAGGTTGGGCAGCTGCTGCCGCGCCAGGTACGTGTCGGGGTTGTACTTCGACAGGTCTCTCCCATCGTTCCCCGCGCTCTTGACGAACAGCACCTCCGGGTGGCGCTTCATCGCCTCCACGATCGGCTTCAGGTTCTCCGCCTCGTCCACCCGGAAGCTCATGTTCATCACCCGGGCCCCGTGCGCCGCCGCGTAGTCGATGGCCTCCGCGATCTCCTTCCCGTCGAGGTCGTCGTCGAACACGCGGTTGGTGATGGAGTTGATCCGGTCCGTCCCGGAAGTGGCGATCCCGGTCACGTGCGTCCCGTGCTCCAGCCCCTTCACGTCCCCGTCGCGCTGGGCGAAGTCCCAGCCGTGCACGTCGTCCACCAGCCCGTTGCCGTCGTTGTCGATCCCGTCGCCGGCGACCTCCCCCGCGTTCGTCCACAGCTTTCCGTCCAGCTCGTCGTGCGTGACGTCGAACCCGCCGTTGAGGACGGCGATGGTCACCTCGTCCTTGTTCTTCCCGGTCGCCTCCGCCAGCCGGTTGAATTCGGCGTCCGGCTCACCCACGTTGCTCTTCACCAGGTCGTCCAGGAACTGGATCGGGGACTTCCCGGTAGGCCGCTGCGCCGGCGCGTCGTAGCCGAAGTCCAGCAGCGCCCCGCGCAGCCCCGACCGGGCGCCGTCCTCCAGCGTGAACTGGTCGGACGCGAAGAGCTCCGCCAGCGCGTGCGTGTCCTGGGAGGCGCGCTTGGGCAGGTCCTTCAGCTCCGGCATCAACTTGGTCATCCACTCGTCGGTGGTGACCTTCCCGTCCGCGGTGATGGTCTTGACGGCGTCGGTGATGCGGCTCAAGGCGGATCCCTCCGACCCGGATTGTCCGGGGCGCGCGCGTGAAGTCGCGGGTGGAAGTTGCAAAAGGGTTTGCGGTTCCCGGGCTCTCAGGCTCT
>DASRBA010000369.1:0-5300 GCA_035637895.1 Myxococcaceae bacterium | reverse complement strand
CCAGGTTCTCCCCCGTGCAGGTCTCGGGGATCGGCGCGTAGTGCATGATCACCACCTTGCGCGGGGTGTCGAGCTGGGAGAGCGCCGCCTCCAGCTTGAGCGATTCGGAGACCGCCTCGCCCACGAACTGCTTGATCGGCCCTTCGCCGAAGGCCTGCAGGGTGGCGTTGCCGAAGCCGCCGCAGAACCCCTTCACGCCGGCGATGCCCAGCACCTTGTCGAAGATGAATTGATCGCCGTCCAGGCAGTGCACGCCGACCTTGGACAGCTCGGCGATCACCTCGTCCGCATGCCCGCTCTCGTGGTCGTGGTTGCCCAGCACCGCCGCCACCGGGACGCGCAGCGCGGACAGCTCCTCGGCCAGCGTCTTCCCCTCGGCGAGCTTGCCGTGGTCGGTGAGGTCGCCGCACAGCACCAGCACCTCGGCCTCGTCGTTCACCTGCTTCACCAACTGGCGGAACCGCCCGTGCTGGTCCTCCCGGCAGTGGAGGTCAGCGACGGCCGCCAGCCGGACCTTCGCGGTCTGATCCCGCGGCATGGGCTCCCCCGGCTCGCGCCTTCTCGTCCCAGCGGCGCCCGTCCTGGTAGCCCCAGCTGGCGATGTCCACCTCGAAGTTCACCCGCGAGATCAGGTTCCCGCGGCACATCTTCCCCGGCCAGTCGCCCTCCTGCACGGACCGCAGCGACCGCGAGAGCAGCTCCACCATCAGCCAGCGCGGCACGGTGCTGCGCTCGGTCGGGTAGGCGAAGCGGAAGAGCTGGAGGTGGGCCAGCAGCACCTCCCAGTGCCGGTCGAAGCGGCGGAGCACCCGCTCCCAGTCCATCTTCGGGCCGGCGGCGCGGATCAGGTGGATGACGTCCGAGCCGTCGAAGCGCTCGCGCTCCAGCACGAAGGCCTTGGACCAGATGATCTCCTCGGGAGGGGCGATCAGGACCGGCTGGCCGAACACCACGCCGGGCTGGGCGTGGGCGAACCACTCGTCGTCCACCACCGCCACCCCGTTGCCGGAGGAGAAGATGAAATCCACGAACCACTCGCCCCGGAACGCCTTGTAGAGCCAGACCTCGTCGGTGCGCTCGGTGCGCCAGCCGTCCGCGGCCAGCACCTCCAGCGCCCGAGGCGCGTCCGCCCGGCGCGGGAACAGGTCCAGGTCCTTGGTGTCGCGGTAGATGCCCGTGTAATGCGCATAGGCGTACGCGCCGCCCACGACGAACGGCACGCCCGCCTCGGTCAGCTTCTGGATGGCCACCGCCCGCGCGCTCAGCTCGCCCTGCTCACGCTTCGCCTCGGCGAGAGAAGCATCCGTCCCCATGTCGCCCGGGTGGTTCGGGTGCCGCGCTTCCATTCCCCCAAACTAGGGAGGGAGTGGGCGCGCGGCGACCCCTGCCGTGGACGCCTGCTCGGCTGCTACTCCCCGGTGATGTTGGGGAGGCCGGCAGGGCCGCCCTTGCCACCGCCGCTGAACAGGTCCTTGAACATGGACATCGGATCAAATCCGCCGCCGCCTCCACCGCCGCCGCCCCCGCCCATCATCTTCTGGATCATGGGCATGACCATTTTCATGATCCCGCCAAGGCCGCCGCCACCTCCGCCGCCGCCGCCGCCGCCGAACAACCCCATGATCGACTGAAGGGGATTTCCACCGCCACCACCCATCAGGCCACCGAGCAAGCCACCCATGCGATCCTCCTGGAACTGAAGGTACTACTACCTTCTACCCCTAAGACCCACATTGGGATTCTCGGTCGCACATATTTTCCGTCTCATTTAATGAGACTGGGGCCCGGCGATTTCTGGGGATTTCTCGACGCAGCGCGGCACGATGGCGGTCTCGTCGCAGCGTTGATCCTCCCGGCACTGGCCACCGCAGGGGATGGGTTTGCACTGCTCGCCTGGCTCGGAGCGCGCGTAGTGCTCCGGGCACGGGCGAGCGGGGATGCTGACCGACGAGGCGGTGCTGGAGGCGGCGGAGAGCGTGCTCCGGATGGCGCGGTCCTGGGTGGCCGTGAGGTTCGGCGGCGTGATGGGGATGGGGATGGGAGCGCAAGCACCCAGCGCGACGGCGAGCGGCAGCAGGCGGAGCACGCCCGCTGTCTACTCCTTCGCCAACTCGGCGGCGACCGCGTCCGCGCTCATCCCCACCAGCACGTCGCGGCGGCGGGCGGCGGGTCACGAAAACCCATTGGAACACGGGCAGTTCCGGTGGGCTTTCTGTTTTCCAGGCCCGCTGGGTCCATAGCCGCAAGCTCGACGTTCCAGCGAGCACACACGGAGATACCCCTCACATGAAGAAGATCCTCGGACTTGCCACCACCGCGCTGCTGGCCACCGCCTGCGGCCGGGACTTCCGCGCCGGACTGCCGACCAAGGAGATGGTCGAGGTCCCGTTCCCCCAGAGCAGCTCCCAGGGCCTCCAGGCGCAGGGCGAGGTCAGCAACGCCAAGACCTCCACCGCGCTCCAGGGCCAGCTGGCGGACGGCTACGTCCTCACCCGCTCCGCCACCGGCACGGTGAACGGCGGCACGCTGTTCGTCCTGGGCCTGCTCAAGGCGATCACCGACAACCCGCCCACCAGCCAGGCCGGCAACACCGCGGTGTGGGGCCCGGGGCATGACACCCTCAGCCGCAACACCTACCAGCTGACGGTGGTGAACACCCAGGGCAACGACTACGCGTACGCGCTGGAGGGCCGCGCCAACGACGCGCCGGACACCGCGTTCGTCCGGGTGCTCGGCGGCACGCACACCGCCGCCTCCGACGACAAGGGCCACGGCAGCTTCCTGCTGGACTGGGACGCGGCCGCCACCCTGCCCGACCACGACGACAACATCGGCTCGGTGATCATCGGCTACGGCAACGACAACAACGATCACGGCGCGGTGGCCGTGGTGGCCCGCTTCGAGGGCGTGCGCGACCAGGACACCGGCGGCACCGTCAACGCCAACTACGCCTACCTCTCCGTGCCGGGCGTGGGCGGCGGCTTCGAGTTCGGGGTGCGCAAGAACATGAACCCGGCCGAGGGCACCACCCTGGAGAACTTCACCATCAAGTCCCGCTGGCTGAGCTCCGGCGCGGGCCGCTCGGATGCGCAGGTCTCCGGCGGCGACCTGGGCGCCAACCAGGCCACCTGGAACGAGTGCTGGGACACCAGCTTCCTGAGCCAGTTCGTCGCGGTCAGCTACGATACGACCGCCGGCTACGGCACCGAGTCGGCCAACTGCGCCATCCAGGGCGCCGAGTACGCCAACCTGTAGCACCGACGCGAGCGTGCAGGAGTGACCGCAACGTCCAGAGCGTTGCAGCTCATCCGGGGCGGTCGGGAGGAACCCGGCCGCTCCGCCCTGCGCGAGCTGTACGAGAAGTACGGGGGCAGCGTGTACGGCCGCTGCCTCTACCTCTTGAAGGACCGGGCCGCGGCGGAGGATGCGATGCAGGACGTGTTCGCCAAGGCCCTCACCACCCTCGACGGGTTCCGCGCCGAGGCCTCGCCGCTGACCTGGCTCCTCCGCATCGCCACCAACCACTGCCTGAACGCCATCCGCTCGGAGAAGGCCGGCTGGCGGGAGCGGTTCGAGCGGCAGGAGGCGGCCAGGCCCGAGGCGCACGGCGGGCCGCAGGCGATGGAGAAGCGGGACGAGGTGCGGCGGCTGTTGCGGCGGTTCGACCCGGAGACGCAGGCGGCCGCCGTCCACTACCACGTCGACGAGATGACGCTGGAGGAGGTGGCCGAGGCGCTCGGGCGGAGCGTCCCCACCATCCGCAAACGCCTGCAGCAGTTCGCCGCGGAGAGCGGCGTCCAGGAGTGGCAGCCATGAGCGAGGCCGGCATGAGCAGCGCGCACGTGGGGTTGATGAAGCTCCGGCAGCTCCGCGCGGGCGAGCTGGGCGGCGACGAGGCGCAGCAGGTCCGCGCCCACGCCGAGGGCTGCGACGACTGCCGCGGAAAGCTGCGGGGCCTGGAGGACGAGCAGGCCCAGTTCCAGGCGGCGGTGAGCTTCGACCGGTTCGCCGCCGGGGTGGAGCGGGCGGTGCGCTCCCACCGGGCGCCCCTGGCGCGGCGCTGGATGGCGCCGGCGATGGCCGCGGCGGCGGCGGTGCTGGTGGTGGTGATGGCCGGGCGGGTGTTCTCCGGGGATCCCGATGGACGCAACCACGTGAAGGGCGGCCCGGAGATCGCCCTCAAGATCGCCAGCCCGAACGGCGCCTCCCAGCGCGACGCCCCGGAGAGCGCCCCCGCCCTGCTCAGCCCCGGCGAGCGCGTGCGCATCGGCTACCGCGCGGTGCAGCACCGGTACGTGACCGTGCTCTCGGTGGACCAGCAGGGCGAGGTGACGTCCATCTACCCCCAGCGCGGCGAGAGCCTCCCCGCCCCCAACGCCTCCGCCATGGTCTACCTGCCGGACAGCCTGGAGTTCACCGGGTCCGGCGCGGAGCGGGTGATCGTCATCCTCTCCGACGACCGCCTCCAGGTCTCCGCGGCGGTGGAGGCGGCGAGGAATGCGTACCAGGCGGCCGGTGGGGAGCTGTCCAGGATGGCGCCGCTCCAGGGAGTCCCCGGCGAACAGTTCTCCCGGACGGTGCAGAAGCCATGACACGGAACCTCCTGATCGTCGCCGCCCTGGCCCTCTCCCAGGCGGCGCCCGCGCAGCAGCTCCGGCGGCTGGCCTTGATCGCCGGCAACGACGAGGGCGGCAAGGACACCCGGCCGCTGGTCTACGCCACCCAGGACGCGAAGAAGATCCACGAGATCCTCACCCGGCTGGGCGGCGTCCGCCCGGAGGACGCCACGCTGCTGCTCAACGCGCGCGCGGACGACTTCTTGAGCGCGCTCTCCTCCCTGGAGGCCCGCGCCGCCGAGGCGCGCCGGAGCGGCGATCGGACGGCGCTGTTGGTCTACTTCTCCGGCCACGCCAAGGACGGCGCGCTCCGGATGGGGGACGGCGCGCTCCCGCTGGACGCGCTCAAGGCCCGGCTGGCGGCGTCGCCGGCCGACATCCGGCTGGGGATCTTCGACGCCTGCCGGTCCGGGGCGGTGGTGCGGACCAAGGGCGTGCGGAGGGCGCCGGCCTTCGAGGTGCAATCCGACGCCAGCACCGACGCGCAGGGCCTGGTCATCCTCACCTCCAGCGCCTCGGACGAGGACTCGCAGGAGTCGGACCTGATCGCCGGCAGCTACTTCACCCACCACCTCGCCAGCGGCCTGCGCGGCGACGCGGACCGGTCCGGCGACGGGCGGGTGTCGCTCTCCGAGGCGTACGCCTACGCGTACGACCGCACCGTGGCGGACACCGCGGAGAGCG
>DASRBA010000368.1:0-23993 GCA_035637895.1 Myxococcaceae bacterium | reverse complement strand
TGCGACAGCGTGTCCACCAGGCGCTCGATGCGCGCGTCCGTCGCCAGCCGCTGTGGAATGACGAGGTCGAATCGCTCCTCCGCCAGGGGGATGAACGGCAGCTCGAAGGCCAGCGCCGCGGCCCGGATCGCGATGCCCGCGTCCGCCACCCCCAGCGCCACCCGCTGGGCCACCTCGAAATGGCCGGCGGCGATCTCGCCCGGGGCCGCGGGCGCGAGTCTCCCCGAACGGCGATTCACCGCGTCGGCGAGGAGCTTCTCGGCTCCCGAGTCCGCTTCCCGCCGCACCAGCCGCAGGCCGGGCCGCAGCAGGTCCGCCGCCTTTCGCAGCCGCCGCGGGTTGCCCGGAGCCGCCACGATGCCCTGCTCCCAGGTCACCAGGTTGACGACGAGCATGGGTTGCTCCGGGAAGCGCCGCTGCACCTCCAGGACGTTCTGGCTCCCCGTCACCCCGTCGCGCAGGTGGATCCCGGCGACGTGCACCTCGCGCCGCGCCAGCGCGTTCATGGCGGCCCCGCTGGAGCCCCGCACCCACGACATGGGGAGCGCGGCGTCCTCTCCGAGCCGCGAGGCGAGCACCCCCAGGACCGGCGCGCACCCCATCACCACCAGCCGCTTCCGCGCGCGGTCCAGCGACCCCAGCGGCCTCACCTGCCCGCGCCGCAGCAGGCCGTCGGCGGCGGCCGGGTCTCCGGGCCCGAGCGCGCGCGCCACCCAGTGCCCGTCGACCTCGGCGAGCGCCAGCCGCCCGCCCTCTCCCGGCGCCTTGCCCGCGAACACCGCGTCGACCGAAGGACCGTCCTCCAGGCTGAACAGCGCCTCCACGCGCCGGCCCAGCTCCCGCGCGAGCCCGAGCGCCACGTCGGTCCCCGGCACGACCCGCCCGGCCTCCAGCGCGTTCAAGCTCTGCCGCGAGATCCCCACGCGCTCCGCGAGCTCCTGCTGGGTGAGCTCGCGGTCGAGCCGCGCTCGCTTGAGGCCGTTGGTCAGCCGCATGGCTCCGGATGGAAAGCATACTTGACACGAAGTCGCCACTGCTTGTCCGCGGCGGCCGGAGGGGCTACCCAGAGGCCCCATGCGTACCCTGGTCGCTCTCACGTCGGCCGCCGTGCTGCTGTCCCCGGCGCGGGCGCTCGCGGCGGTGGACTGCGCCTCGCTGCCGAACCCGCTCTACCTCCAGATCGGCGACACGCAGGAGCCGCTGATCAAGGCGCTGGGCAAGGCGCTCCGGGAGTCGGCGGTGAACCCCATGACGCTCGTCTACGTGACCTCGGGGTCGTGCACCAACATCGAGGCCATGTACACGGGCGTGAAGATCACCACCAACCCCTTCTACGTCCCCTCGACCGCGGAAGACCCCACGTGGACGCCGGCCTCGGCCTCGCCGAGCTGCGTGATCGATCCCGCGGGCCACGCCGTGGACCTCGCCAACTCCGCGCTCTTCGTCTCGGCGTGCAACCCCAGCCCCCAGCCTCCCGACGTCGCCCAGTTCCAGGGGCCGATCCAGGCGTACGTGATGGTCGTCCCCAAGGCGTCCTCCCAGGTGGCCATCACCGCCGAGGAGGCGTACTTCGTCTTCGGCTTCGGCGCGCAAGGCCTGGTGGACCCCTGGAACGACGAGGCGCAGCTGTTCATCCGGACGACCACCAAGAGCACGCTGCTGGCGTGGGCCGCCGCCATCGCCGTGCCCGCCACGAAGTGGAAGGGGGTCCGGTTGGACAAGTCGAGCGACGTCCTCAGCTCGGTCACCAACTCGGTCGCGCCGGAGAAGGCGATCGGGATCCTCGGCGCGGAGATCTACGACGGGAACCGCGCCACGCTGACCTCGCTGGCGTTCCAGACGTACCACCAGAGCTACGCCTACTACCCGGACTCCACCTCCACCGCCCACGACAAGAAGAACGTCCGCGACGGGCACTACGTCCCCTGGTCGCCGACGGTGTGGCTCACGAAGGTGGACGGCTCCGGCGTCCCGGTGAACCCGCTGGCGGGCTACGTCATCGACCTGCTCCTGGGGAGGGCCGCGTCGCCGGCCCCGGACTTCCAGCCCATGGACATCATCATCTCCAAGGGGCTGGTGCCCGGGTGCGCGATGCAGGTCAACCGCTCCTACGAGGGCGGCGACCTCTCCGTCTACGCCCCCGCCGCCCCCTGCGGCTGCTCCTACGAGAGCAAGACCGGGGGCGCCTCCGCGTCCTGCATCTCCTGTACGGACGACACGCCGTGCGGCGCCGGCAAGTGCCGCTCCGGCTTCTGCGAGGCGAGGTGACCCATGCGCGCGCTCCTCGTCATCCTGGCGATGTCCGCGGTGTCCGCGTGCGGCGGCGGAGGGCACGGCCCGCCCGACGGCGGCACCGACGGTGGAGACCGGCCGCCGTGCGTGACCAACCCGACCACGCACCTGGAGCTGATCAACGCCTGCACCACGGCGCAGCAGATCGAGAAGAACCCCGTGCTGCCGCTCCTGCTCCCTGACGGTGGGCTGCCGCCGCTTCAATGAGCCTGCTCGCGGCGGTGTCGGCGGCGCTCGCCGCCACGCTGGCGGACGGGGGGCCTCCCGAGCCGCCCGCCACCACCTTCGAGGTCTCCGGGTACGTCCAGGCCGACGCGGTCGCGTGGAGCGAGGCGTCCGTGGACGAGCTCGATCCCTCCACCGGCGCGCCGCTCAACCAGGATCGCTTCCTCGTCCGCCGCGCGCGCCTCCATGCCGGGGTCACCCGCGGGCTCTTCTCGGCGTCGGTGGAGGTGGACGGCAACACGGTCTCCGGGCCGGCCCTGCGGTTGATCGACGCCGAGGTCTCCGCGCGATGGCCCTCCGAGGGGCCGCCGCTCGCCATGCTCTCGGCGGGCCTGCTGCGGATCCCGTTCGGCTACGACGTCCGCCTCAACGCTCGCGACCGGTTCTTCCTGGAGGAGAGCCGGGTGGCCCGCGCGCTCTTTCCGGGGGAGTACGACCTCGGGGTCCGGCTCCAGGGGGCCTGGCGGTTCCTGCGCTACCAGGTCGCGGTGATGAACGGCGAGCCCATCGGCGAGCGCGCCCTGCCGGCCCTGGATCCGAACGCCGCCAAGGACGTCGTGGGGCGCCTCGCCGTCGCCGGGACCATCGGTCCGGTGAACATCGAGGTGGCCGCGTCCGGGCTGGAGGGCGTGGGGTTCCACCCTGGAACGCCCTCGACCAAGGACACCGTGACCTGGCGCGACGTGAACGAGGACGGCGTGGTCCAGCTCAGCGAGATCCAGGTCATCGCCGGCACCCCCGCGACGCCGTCGGAGGGCTTTCGCCGCTATGCGCTGGGAGGCGACCTCCAGCTCTCCGTGCCGGTCCCGGCGCTGGGGCGGTTCGAGCTGGCGGCCGAGGCCATCTGGGCGACCAACCTGGACCGCGGCCTGTTCATCGCCGATCCGGTGGCGCGCTCGCGGGACGTGAGGGAGCTGGGCTTCGCCGCCGGCGCCGTGCAGCGGCTCCCCGCGGGCTTCGCGCTCGGCGTGCGCTTCGACCGCTACGCCCCGGACGCGGACGCCCGCGACGCGCAGGGCGCGCAGGTGGTGCCGCTCGACTCCAGCCTGAGCACCTGGGCCTTCGCGGCCTCGTGGAGCTGGCGCGGCACCGCGAGGGTGCTGCTGGAGTTGGACCACGAAGACAACCTGCTCGGGCGCGCCGCGAACGGCGCTCCGGCACGGCTGGCGAGCGACTCGCTGGTGGCGCGCGCCGAGGTCGCGTTTTGAGCCGCGCGCCGGTCGCGGCCATGCTGCTCCTCGCCGCGTGTGGCGGCGCCTCGATCGACCCCGGGCTGGAGGCGGCGTTCCGGGTCCCGGGCGCGCAGTACGTCCCGGGCGAGATGGAGGACGACTCCGGCGGCCCGAGCGCGGCCACGCTGTACCTCAGCCGCAGCCAGGTGCCGGCGGGGACCCGGTCGTTGCTGGTGAGCGGCTCGCTCGAACCCGCCGCGGGCGGCGTCCTCCTGGGCCTGGACGGCGATCGCGGGCACTGGGTGATGCCGGCAGGGCCTCCGGATCCGACGGTGCCGGACCTGCTCACGTTCACCGCGCGCGCGGACCTCTCGCCCCTCGCGGAGGTGCGCACCTGGACGCTGCGCGTGCGGGCGACCGGCGCGGACGGGCGCGCGGGGCCTGCGCTGGAGACGGAGCTGAACGTCCTTCCGGCGGGCGCGCTCGGCGGCGAGCTGGTCTTCTCCCTCGCCTGGGACACCGACGCGGATCTCGACCTCCACGTGGTGGATCCGGCGGGCAACGAGGTCTGGGCGCGCAACATCAACTCCTGGCAGCCGCCTCCGCCCGGCGCTCCGCCCCCGCCGCCCGACGCGTGGCTCGCGGGCGGGGTGCTGGACTTCGACTCGAACGCGGGTTGCGTGATCGACGGTCGCCGGCGCGAGAACGTGGTCTGGGCCCGGCCGCCGCCGAGCGGTCACTACCGCGTCCTGGTGGACACCCCGTCCCTGTGCGGCGCGGGCGCGGCGATCTGGACGGTCGAAGCCCGGCTGCGGGGGGAGCTGGTCGCGCGGGCGGAGGGCGAGAGCACGGAGACCTCGACGCTGCCTCCGCACGACCGGGGCGCCGGGGTGCTCGCGCTGGAGATCGACGTCCCGTGAGGTGGTTCCTGCTGGCGCTGGCCGCCGGGTCCGCCGCGGCTGCGGAGGAGCCCGACGCCGGCACCATCGTGCGAGCCGACCGCCTCGCCGTCCCCGGAGCGACCTCCTTTCGCGTGGACGAGCTGGAGGACATTCCCGGCGGCCAGGGGGACGCGCTGGTCGGACTCCAGAGCGCCCCGGGGATGGCGCGCGCCTCGCCGGGCCAGGGCGACCTCGCCGTCTGGGGAACGGCCGGCGCCGACACGCGGGTGCTGCTGGACGGGCTGGAGCTTCCGTCGCTGTATCACCTGGGAGGAAGCCGCTCGCTGGTCGTCCCGGCGTTCGTCGCTCGGGCCGAGGTCGTCCCGGCCGGGTACGGCGCTCGCTGGTCGCGGGCGCTGGGTGGACTGGTGCTGCTCCGGAGCGCGCCGGTGCCGGATGGTCTCCACGGCGAGGCGGTCACCGACGGCACCGACGCGTGGGGCGCGGTGAGCCTGGGCTCGGGGCGCGCGGGGGCGCGGGTGGCCGGGCACGCGTCGTGGTTGGACGCGGTGGTGTCACCCCTGCTGGCGCCGGAGGCCCGAGAGCGCTTCCCGTTCCCCCGGAGCTGGGACGGCCAGGCCAAGGTGACGCTCCCTCTGGGCGACCGCGACCAGGTGGAGGCGGTGGCGCTGGCCTCGGGGGACGACCTGCGCCTCGCGCTCGGCGAGGCGGACCCGGCGCTCGCCCGCAGCTCCACGGAGCACCGGGACACCTTCCGCGTGGGGCTCACCTGGAGCGGCTCGGACGCGGCCGAAGACGCGGGCTGGCAGGTCACGCCGTCCTTCGGCCGCGACGCGCGGCGGGTGCGGCAGACCGCCGCGGGCGCCACGGCGCAGCTCGGGTTCGAACGCTGGAGCGCCGGCCTGCGGGCGTCATACGGAACGGACCTCGCGCCGTCGGCCAGGCTCGCGCTGGGTGCGGATCTGCTCGTCTCGGACACCTCGGCGGACCGGCGGGGCGGGCTGAAGCTCCCGCCGCGGGAAGGCGATCCCGCGGTGTTCGGCCAGGCTCCGCCCGACGAGCTCGCGTTCGATTCGTGGCGGGTGCGCGCCGCGGACGTCGGGCTGTTCGGCGAAGGCGAAGCGCGCCTGGGTCCGGTGGAGCTCACCGCGGGGCTGCGGCTCGGCGCGGTGGCGACGGAGGTGAGCGCGGTGCTTCCGCCGCTGGCGGGGGCGGTGCCGATCGGCGGGGCGAGGCTGGATTGGGTCCCGGAGCCGCGCCTCGCCGCCGTCTGGACGTTGGGGCCCCGCGTGTCCCTCCGCGCGTCCGCCGGGTACGTCCACCAGGACGCCGACCCGATGGACCTGAGCGCGGTGTTCGGAGATCCGCGGCTCGGCCCAGAGCGCGCGTGGCACGCCTGCGCGGGCGTCGTCTGGCGCCCGTCGGACGAGCTGTGGGTCGAAGGCACCGGCTACGCCCGCGCGCTCGAGTCGCTGGTGGTGCGCAGCCCGGATGCGACGCCGCGCCTGGCGCAGGCGCTGGTGCAGGACGGCGAGGGCCGGGCGTTCGGCGCGCAGGTGGTGCTGCGACAGCGGCCGTGGCACGGGCTCTCCGGATATCTCGCCTACGCGCTCGGGCGCAGCGAACGGCTCGATGCGCCCGGCGGCGCCTGGCACCTGGCGGACGTGGACCAGACGCACGTGGTGACCGCGGCCGCCGCGTGGCGGACCGGAGCGTTCCGGGCCGGCGCCCGCCTCCGCTGGGCGACGGGGGCCGTGCGCACTCCCGTCGTGGGCGCCGTCTGGAACGCCCGGCGCGACCTGTACGAGCCCATCCTCGGGGCGCTCGCGAGCGCGCGGCTGCCCGCGTTCTTCCAGGTCGACGTCGAGGCGGGCTACGGCTTCGAGCTGGGCGGCGCGCGGCTCTCGCTGGCGCTGGAGGTGCTCAACGTCACCAATCACGCCAACGCGGAGGAAGCGGTGTACAGCTTCGACTACTCGCGCCAGGGCTTCTTGCAAGGGGTGCCCTTCCTGCCGGCGCTCTCCCTCCAGGTGGAGCGATGAGGTGGGCCGGAGTCTGGTTCGCGCTCGTCGCGGGCTGCGCGCCGCCGTTCGACGACGCGCCCGCGCTGCTGGAATCCCCGCGGCTGATCGCCGTGTTGGTGGAGCCGCCGGAGGCCGCGCCGGGCGAGCGCGTGTCGCTGCGAGCGGTGGCCGCCGGCCCCGCGGGGCTCGTCCCGGCGACGGAGGCGCGCTGGAGCCTGTGCACGGCGCCGGTGCCTCCGACCGAGACGGGCTCCGTCTCCTCGGCGTGCCTGGGCGATCTCTCCGCGGCTGGTCCGGACGGCGAGACCCTCACGGTGGCGGTGCCGGCCAATGCGTGCGCGCTCTTCGGCCCGGAGACCCCGCCCGGGGATTTCCGCCCGCGGGACCCGGACGCGACCGGCGGCTTCTACCAACCCGTGCGCGTCGACTGGTCCGGGCAGATCGCGTTCGCGTTCGTGCGCCTGCGGTGCGGCGCCGGGCGCGTCGCCACGGACGTGGCCCTGGAATTCCTCGCCCGATACACGCCGAATCAGAATCCCCGGCCCATCGATCTCGTCGCGGGGCCGGAACGCCTCGTCGTCCGCTGGCCCGCGGGTACGCGCGAGCCCTTCGTGCGCGTGGACCCGGAAGCTCAACGCGTGGTCGACGACGTGGAGGCGATCACGGTCTCGTGGTTCGTCACCGCCGGCCCGGTGGCGACGGCGCGGGTCGCCGGAGGGGAAGAAGGCGCGGAGGTGGAGCGGCTCGACCCGGCGGGCGCGGCGGCGGCCTTCGCCGTGGTGCGCGACAGCCGGGGTGGTGCCGCCGTGGTCGTCAGCCCGTGAGCCCATCCAGCCAGGCCGGCGTAGCTGAGGCTCAGCCCAGCAGCTCCTTGGCGGCCTTCTCCACCGCCTCCGCGGTGAACCCGAACTTCTTCTGCAGCTCCTTGAGCGGCGCCGAGGCGCCGAACGTCCGCATGCCCAGGATCCTCCCGGAGAGCCCGGTGTACCGCTCCCATCCGAACGTGGACGCCTGCTCGACCGCGACCCGCGCCTTGACCTGCGGAGGGAGCACCGAGTCCCGGTACTCCTGGCTCTGCTGCTCGAACAACTCCCAGCAGGGCATGCTCACCACCCGGCTGGCGATCCCCGCCGCGGTGAGCTTGAGGTGCGCATCCAGGCACAGCGCCACCTCGCTCCCACTCGCCATCAGGATGACGCTCGGCGTCCCGGTGGGCGCGCCGGCCAGCACGTACGCGCCGCGCCGCAGCCCGTCGGCGCCGCCGAGCGTGGAGCGGTCCAGCGTGGGCAGCGCCTGTCGCGAGAGCACCAGCACCACCGGCTCGTGTTGCAACTGGAGGATCACCCTCCACGCCTCCACCACCTCGTTGGCGTCCGCGGGGCGCATCACCAGCAGGCCGGGGATGGCGCGTATGGACGCCAGGTGTTCGACGGGCTGGTGGGTGGGCCCGTCCTCGCCCACGCCGATGGAGTCGTGGGTGTAGATGTGGATGACCGGGATCTCCATCAGCGCGGCGAGGCGCAAGGTCGGCCGCCCGTAGTCGCTGAAGATGAGGAACCCCGACCCGTACGGCCGCACCTTCGAGAGCGACAGCCCGTTCAGGATCGAGCCCATCGCGTGCTCGCGGATGCCGAAGTGCAGGTTGCGCCCGGTGTGATCGGCGGCGGTGAGGTCGCCCGCCCCTTCGAAGGTGAGCCTCGTCTTGGTCGAGGGCGCCAGGTCCGCCGACCCGCCCAGCAACCACGGCACGCGCTTGGCGATGGCGTTCAAGACCTTGCCCGACGCGTCGCGCCCGGCCACGCCCTTCGCGTCGGGCGGGAAGGTGGGGAGCTCCGCATCCCAGCCGTCGGGCAGCTCCCGGCGCTGCATGCGGAGCAGCTCTCCGGCGAGGGCGGGATGCTCGGCCTGGTACCGTTCGAACGTGGCCATCCAGGCCTCGCGCTCCTGCCGCGCCCGGGTGCCGATGCCCTCGGCGAAGTGGGCGCGCACCTCGTCGGGCACGAGGAACTTCGCGTCCTCCGGCCACCCGTACGCCCGCTTGGTGAGGCGGATCTCCTCCTCGCCCAGCGGCTCGCCGTGGGCGGCGTGGGTGTCCTGCTTGTTGGGAGAGCCGTAGGCGATGTGGCTGTCCACGATGATCAGGGTGGGGCGGTCCGCCGTCTTCTGGAACGTGAGGAAGGCGCGGCTCAGCATCCCCAGGTCGTTGGCGTCGCCGACGCGGGTGACGTTCCACCCGTAGGCGATGAAGCGGGTGGCGACGTCCTCGCTGAAGGCCAGGTCGGTGTGGCCCTCGATGGTGATCTTGTTGTTGTCGTAGATCCAGCAGAGGTTGGACAACCCGAGGTGGCCGGCGAGTGAGGCGGCCTCGCTCGAGACGCCCTCCATCATGCAGCCGTCGCCGCAGAGCGCGTAGACGTCGTAGTCGATCATCGAGAACCCGGGCCGGTTGAAGTGCCCGGCCATCCACCGCCCCGCCAGCGCCATACCCACGCTCGTCGCCACGCCCTGGCCCAGGGGTCCGGAGGTCGTCTCCACGCCGGACGTCCAGCGATACTCCGGGTGGCCGGGGCACTTCGAATCGAGCTGGCGGAAGTGCTTGATGTCGTCGAGCGACACCGAGGGCTGGCCCAGCCGCTCGTACTTGGCGTTCACCGCGCGCACGCCCGTCAGGTGGAGCATCGAGTACAGCAACATCGAGGCGTGCCCCATGGAGAGCACGAAGCGGTCGCGGTTCGGCCAGATTGGATCCAGGGGGTCGAACCGCAGGAACCGTTGCCACAGGCAGTAGGCCACCGGCGCCATCGCCATCGGCGTTCCCGGGTGTCCGGAGCTCGCCGCCTGCACCGCGTCCATCGACAGGGTGCGGATGGTGTCGACCGCCAGCTGCTCGATGCTCGGCTTCATGTGTGCTTCTCCCTCGATGAGATGGCCGGCGCTACGGGGATGGCGCCGCGAGCGGCGGCAGGGAGAACTGGAGCTCCCTCGGCTCCAGGTCGAACCACGCGCCGTCGGCGACGTCGACGATGAGCCCGATGCCCAGCGTGAAGACGTCGAGCAGCGTGACCCAGTTGAACCGGGTGTCGATGGTCAGGAGCTTGGCGTGCCGTCCCTTCTTCCATGCGATGACGGCTCGCTCCTCGCCCTTCTTCAATTCGATGCGGGCGGGCGCCTTCGCCAGCGCCTCGATACCCAGCAGGTCTCCCAGTTGCTCCGCGACCGGCTCGGGCAACTTGTCCAGGGCATTGCCGGTCGCGGCGACCCACTCCGGCGGCACCTCGCCGAGCTTGGTCCAGAGCACGAGCTGGGTCAGCAGCTCGTCGGGCGACGTGCGCTCCAGGATCGGCCTGACCTGCGCCGGGACGAACGGGCTGATCACCTGCATCACCTGTTCCCGCAGCAGCCCGAAGTCGTGCGCCTGGGACGCGACCTCCGCCGCCGGGCCGCGGATGACGACGACGTTCGCCCCGGGCGGATCCGAGGCGAATGACACCGCGGTGCGATTCCCGGTCAGGATCGTCGCGCAGCCGGAGCACAGCAACATCGAGGTCATGGCCAGGAGTGGTCGGGAGGTTCGCATCAGGGGATCTCTACTCTCTGCGATGGTCCGCCAGCCAGTCCGCCGCCTCGCGGTGGACGCGGCCCAGGGGGGCGATGCGGGTGGCCTGCTCCGCGTCGGCGGCGAGCTGGCGCGCGCGGGCCTTGTCCCCGCCGGTGAGCCAGAGGGCGCGGGCCAGGTCGAGCATGGTCTCCGCGGAGGACAACCGCTCTATCCCCGCGGCGTTTCTCAGCTGGAGCGCCCGCTCCAGCCAGGGGATGGCCTCCGCCGGCTTGCCCAGGCCGATGAGCGCCAACCCGACGTTCTCGAGCGCGAAGCTGGTGGCGACGGTTTCCTTCCCGTAGAGCTTCTGGCGCATCGCCAGCGTGCGGCGCGCCTCGTCGAGCGCCTCCTGGAACCGGTTCTCCACCAGGTACGACGAGGCGCGGATGTCGCTGGCGTCGACGAGGCCGATCGGGTTGGGGGGATCCGCCGAGGACCAGTAACCGGTGGCGTCGTCCAGGTGCGTGCGCGCCTCCGGGGCCTGGCCGGCCTCCACCAGCACCCGCGCCAGCAAGTAGTGGAGGCGAGCGGGGGTAGGGTGCTGTTCGCCGTAGAGGCGCACCGCGAAGGCGAGCGCCTCGCGCGAGAAGCGCACCGACTCGTCGATGCGGCCCAGCTCGAACAGCGCGTCCGCGCGGTCCGCGGAGTAGCAGTAGCGAATGGGGTCGTCGGCGCGAGGGCCCTTGCTCAGCAGGACCTCCATCCGGTCCTGCGCGGCCAGCGCCTCCTGGATCCGGCCCTCCTCCACGCGGAGCTCCGACACCAGGTGGAGGACGGCCAGCTCCGCGTCCTCCATGGGCGTGCGGTCGATGATCGCCTGGGACACCGCCAGCCAGCGATCCGCCTCCTCGTACTGGCCGAAGTGGTGCCCCAGCACGTAGCCCAGCCGCGCGGTGGCGCGCCCGAGCACCACCTCGGCGCGCCCGCGCTGGGCGGCGACCACGGTCTTGAAGAAGGCGTCGCGGCTGCGCGCGGCGTCGCCGAAGCGCTCGTAGACGTTGCCGAGCCGGAAGGAAGCGGAGGCCTGCAGCGGCGCGAAGCCCAGGCGGTCCACCTCCGCCACCAGCGCCTCCGCGTCCGGGATGGCGCGCGGGTTCGCCACCGCGTCCTCCGCGGCCACGCGCGCGAGCCGGGCCTCGAGCTGATCGATCTGGAGGCGCAGCGGCCCGTCGTCGGGCGGCGGGGTGGGCGCGGTGAGCGCCTCCGTCTCGTTGCACCCGGAGACGCCGGGGAGCCCCAGCACCGCGTCCGAGGACTTCCTCACGGCGGCGGCGTCGGCGTGGCGGAGCACGTCCACCACGGCCGCCGCCTCCTGCCGGCGCGTCTCCAGGCATGCCAGGCGGAGGGCGCCCAGCTGCGACGCCTGGGTGCCGGCGCGCATCGCCTGGCACGCGCTCCGGTAGACGGCCTGCCAGCGCTCGGCGTACGCGTCGAGGTGGCGCGCGGTGCGCTCGGCCGCCTCGGGTTGTCCGGGAGCGGCGGCGGCGAAGGTGGAGGTCAGCCAGGCGCGGTCGGACGGGCTCCACGCGGTGGAGATGGCGGCGGCGCCCGCGCCGCACGAGTCCCGGTTGATGCGGACGGCCGCGGCGCCGGCGGCGGCGACGGCGAGCGCGCCGACCAGCGCGACGTGCCAGGGGCGAAGCGGGCGCGCGTCCTTCTCCAGCGCCTCCAGCAAGGACGGGAGCGAGGGCCAGCGCTGGTCGGGGTCGGCCTGGAGGCCGCGCGCGAGCCGCTTCAGGAGCCGGCGCGGGGGGCGGCGCCCGGCGGCGGGGGCGGGCAGGCGCGCGATCTGCGCGGAGGTGCTGCCGCTCGAGCCGGAGCGCGGGCGGAGCGGGGCGGTCTCGCTCCCGTCCATC
The DNA here is from genome assembly GCA_035637895.1 of Myxococcaceae bacterium. GTDB lineage: Bacteria > Myxococcota > Myxococcia > Myxococcales > Myxococcaceae > DASRBA01. The sequence goes on along the minus strand of DASRBA010000368.1, from coordinate 11,924 downwards.
GCCGAGGGATGACGGGAGAGGGCGGAGGGGCGGACGCCGCAGAGGGCTTCGTAGGCGGTGACGCAGAAGGAGAAGACGTCGGAGCGCGCGTCGAGCGGCTTGCCCGCGGCCTGCTCGGGCGACATGTACCCGCGGGTGCCGGCGACGAGGCCTTCCTCGGTGATGGCGGTGTCCAGCCCGGGCTCGGGCAGGGGGGAGCCGGAAGGCGCGGTGGGTCGTTCCTCCATGGGCCGAGCGAGGCCGAAGTCGGAGATGCGGGCGCGGCCGTCGGTGCCGACGAGGATGTTGGAGGGCTTGATGTCGCGGTGGACGATGCCGGCGAGGTGGGCGGCGGCCAGGCCGCGTCCGGCTTCGAGGAGGGCGCGGAGGGTGCCGCGCCAGGAGCGGCGGCTCCGGAGCCAGTCCTTGAGCGTCTCGCCGACGACCAGCTCCATCGCGACGAAGACGCGGCCGCGGTGGGTGTCGACGTCGTGGACGGCGACGACGTTGGGATGGGAGAGGCGGGCCAGCGCCTGCGCCTCGCGGAGGAGGCGGGTCTGGGCGGTCCCCCCGGTCTCCTGGCCAGGGCCGGTACGCAGGAACTTGAGGGCCACCTTGCGATCCAGCTTGGGATCGAACGCCGACCAGACCAGCCCCATCCCGCCCTCTCCCAGCGGCTCCAGGACGATGAAGCGGCCGGCGCGATCGCCCGGCGCCACCGGGGGCGCCATGCTGGCGAGGACGGACGGGGACGGAGGAGGGCCCGCGAGGGTCTCCGAGGCGGAATCAGCGCGCTCTTCCGTCAAGGCGTCCGTCGGCACGGGCGGGAGTCTAGATCCTCCCGGTGAGACGGACCGGGTCGGACGTTTTCCAGGCCGGGGCCTTCTCGCGAGGCGAAGGAGGAGGCCGTCCGACCCGCGGGCGCCGCCTGCGCGCGGTATCAGCCCTGAGACGTGGAACGGCTCGGTCAGGGCGACAGCTCGTCGTCCTGGGCGTGCGGGTGCGCGGCCTCCCGCAGGAGCTCATCCGCCTTCACCGGGTCCCTGGGCAGGCCGAGGTCTCCTCCCAGGTACGCCATGCCCAGCGTCTGGAGCGCCGCCGGCCAATCGCGCTCCGCGGCCTTTTCGTACCACTCGCGCGCGCGCTGGAGGTCCCGCGGCACGCCCTCCCCGTTCGCGAACGCGTTCCCCAGGTGGAACATCGCCTCGGCGCTCCCGTGCCCGGCCGCGCGCTCCAGCCACCGCGCGCCGGCCTCCGCGTCCCTGGGCGCGCCCTCTCCATTCCTCGCCATCAGCCCCAGCGACAGCTCCGCGCCGGCGTCCCCCTGGCCGGCGGCGGCCGCGAACCACCGCCTGGCGCCCTGGAGATCCACCGCCAGCCCCAGCGCTCCACTGCGGAGGGCCCGCCCGAGCTTCCGCTGCGCGGCGGCGTCGCCGGCCTCCGCCGCCAGCCGGTACCAGCGCGCCGCGCGCTCCTGCACCGAGCGGTCCGCGTCCGCCGCGCACACGTCGCCCAGGGCGCGCCGCGCGCCGCGGTCCCCCGCCTTCGCCCAGCGCTCCAGCGTCTCCATCGCCCCGGCCTGCTTCCCGTAGAGCGCCCGGCGCCGCACCTCCGCCAGCGCCTCGTCCGACGGCGGTCGCGACGGCGCGCAGGTGCACCCGGCGGCGAGGGCCAGGGCGGCGGCGCTCGCCCATCTCGAGGCCGGCCGCAACGCTACTGGCTCAGGTCGATCGCGTACGTCGAGGTGCCGTCCGTGTTCTGGGCGGACAGGCTGATGTTGGTGAGGCCGTGGGCCTGGGCGACCGCCAGCTGGTTCGCACCCGAGCGGAAGACGACCGGGCCCGCCGTCGTCACCCGGGTGAACCGCCACACCTGCGTCGACCCGTGCTGGGCGTAGGTCAGGTTGGGGTTGCGCTTGATGTAGCCGATCAGCACGTCCCGGTTGGTGTCCGGCGAGGCGATGATGGTCTTGGTGCCGTCGATGCCGGGGAAGCCGCCACCGCCCGACGCGCGGTAGTTGTTGGTGGCGACGATGAACTCCTGGGCCGGCGACATCGGCGCGCCCTGGTACTGGAGGTTCATCACCCGGCTGCCGGGGGCCTTGGTCACGTCGATCTCGTAGGTGACGTCCCCGTACAGCACGTCGAAGTTGTATCCAGGGAAGGTCGTGTCGATCAGGTCCTGGGGCGCGGCGTTGCTCGGGTCGATCTGCTTGAACTGCTGGGCGGACTTCTCCAGCCACCCCTTGAGGTCGCTCCCGGTGACCTTCACCGCGTAGACGGTGTTGGCGAACAGGTACAGGTCCGCGGCGTTGAAGATCGCCATCGGCCCGGAGGCGACGTCGGTGTAGTCGGTGGCGCCGCCGCGCCCGAACTTGAACGGCGCGGTGACCGAGAGGACGGGGAGGGCGGCGTACTGCGGCAGGCCCGCCTGCACCGCGCTCCGCACGTACTCCTGCTGCGCCATGTTGACGACCTGCAGCGCGCTCTCGTCCCCCACCTGCGCGAACCAGCTGGCCATCCGGAAGTCGGTGCCGCCGATGGGCGTCCGCACGTAGGTGATGGTGGCCTGGTGCTCGGTGTCCACCATCGGCGCCACGGTGGGATCCGGCGCGACGTAGGTGCCGTCGAAGTTCTTGGTGGAGCGCGCCTCCACCGTCGTGTCCTCGGGGATCACGTGCCATCCGCCGCGCGAGTACTCGAGCGTGAAGTGGATGACGCCCAGCCGGCTGCCCCAGCTCGCCGCCATCACCGCCGGCACGCCGTTGATCCGGCCCAGGGCGTTGTCCACATTGGGCATGGTGTTGAACACCGAGGTGGCCACGCCCGGGTTGGGGAACACGTCGTGCGAGTGCCCCAGCACCATCGCGTCGATCCCCGGCACCTGGCTGAGGTACCAGCTCGCGTTCTCCATGGTCGGAGACGACGGGCTGGGGTCCACGCCGCTGTGCGCGAGCGCCACCACCAGGTCGGCCCCGGCGGACCGCATCTCCGGCACGAGCTCGTTGGCCGCGTCGACGATCCCCGTGGCGTACACCTTCCCGTCGAGGTTGCGCTTGTCCCAGGTCATGACCTGCGGCGGCGTGAAGCCGATGACGCCGACCTGGAACGGCACCTGGCGCTTCGAGCCGTCCGGGGCGGTCGCCTCGAAGGTGCGGGAGAGGAGGTGGTACGGCTCGAAGATGGGCGCGTCCCCGGAGGCGGAGCGCACGTTGGAGAGCACCAGCGGGTAGGAGGGGCCGGCGCAGTTGGCGGGCGCCGCCAGGTCCGCCACGTGGAAGTCCCGGTTGCTCACCTGGCTGAGGTACGGCAGCCCGTAGTTGAACTCGTGGTTGCCGACGTTGCCCACGTCGTAGCCCATGGCGTTCATCACCTTGTGGATGGCCAGCGGCTGGTCGCACGACACCGGCTGCACCACCGCCTGGTAGTCCCCGAGCACCGTCCCCTGGATGGTGTCGCCGTCGTCCACCAGCACGTTGTTGGGGAACTCGGTCCGGGCCTTCGCCACCAGCGTGGCCGTCCGCTCCAGGCCGAAGGTCTGGTTCTCCGCCAGCTTGAAGTAGTCGTAGCTGAGGACGTTGGCGTGGAGGTCGGTGGTGGCGAGGATCGTCACCTCCACGGTGGTGCCTTCGGGCGGCGCCGGCTCACCGCACGCGGCGAGCGTCGCGAGCGCGACCGGCAGGAAGAGGAAGCGGGAAGGGGACCTGGAGGGCATCGGGGGCTCCGTCGCGAAAATCGGGGGGCCGCGAGGATACCCGGTTTGTCCAGGTTGGGCCGGGCCCAGGCGTGGCGACCTGGACCCGGCCCGCGTTCACCTCACCTCACGGGCTGGTGACGGTCACCAACCCGGTGGCCGCGTCGCGGATCCACGACGCGGGCGCGCCCGCGTGGGTGACGCTGGCCGGGGCGCTCGCCGCGTAGAACTTCACGCCGAGGACGCCGGCCGTGCCGGAGAGGTCCGCGTTCCACGCCGCGTCGAACGCGACCTCCAGCACGCCCCCGTTCGCCCCCAGGTCGATCAGCGTGCGCGCGCCGTTCTGGTCCGAGAACCGGCCGCCCGCGGGCGCCAGCAGCACCATCCGCGTGGACCGCGTGCCGTCGTTGCGGATCACCGCGACGTCGGTGCTCGTCCTGCCGTCGAGCTGCAGCCCGCCCGCGGCGGTGCTGGCGCCGGAGGCGTTGATCAGCACCTTCTCCCATCCCGCGCCCAGCGGCATCGAGAAGCCCCGGTGCGGGCGCGTCGCGTCGAGCGCGGTGGCGTTGGGCCGGCTCGCCCAGCCGCTGGTGGTCGTGGGCCAGAGCAGCTCGAGGAAGCGGGCGCTGTTCACCTTCGTCGCCCCGCTGGACACCACCGCGTGCGCGTAGGCGCCGTTGGGCGACATCCACTCGGTGTACTGGTTGGACTGCTGGAGGCCCATGCTCATCGTCGCGGACGGAGGCGACAGCACGATGTCCGAGCGATGCTCACCGGAAGCACGGGGGCGAAGGTGGAGCCAGGCACGTGCAGCGCCTGGCTCCCGTGGGCTCACCGCTTAGGCGCCTTGGCGGTCTCCGCCAGGGTGGCCCGCAGCCTCGCCAGCGCCTCGCGCGCCGCCCGGAGCGACTGGGCCAGCTGCTCGTGCGTCAGCCGGGGCGATGGTGGTGGTGGCGGGAACATGGCGGATCGGCCTCACACCCCCACTGACGCGCCAGGAAGCGATTCCTTACCGGCCGCGGTTCAGAAGTTCTTAAGACCCCGGCCGTACGGTCCCCGGCATGACCTTGAGCCTGAGGCGGATGGAGCGATGGCTATGTGGCGCCGTGGTGGGCGCGGTGGCGCTGGGGAGCTCCGCGGCGCCGCCTGGAGGGGAGTGCCTGGACCCACCACCGCCCATACCCGTGCCCCCGCCCGAGGCGTTCGAGGCGTGCCAGGAGGGGACCGAGGGGAGCGCGTGCGAGGTGGTGCTCCCGGGCCTGACGGTCGAGGGCGTGTGCGTGACCGCGTCAGGTGGCGCCCTCTTCTGTCGTCCATTCCTTCCACCACCCCCGCCGCCCGAGGCGTTCGACGCGTGCGAGGGTTTGGAGCGGGATGCGGCGTGCGGCATCCAGCTGGAGTGCGGCGTGGTCCGCGGGACCTGCGACGTCACCCCGTTCGGGGCCCTCTTCTGCCGGCCGTCGTTCGTCCCTCGCGGCAGGTGAGTGAGCGCGATCGAGGCGCGCACATGGTGTGTGGAGGTGGTCGTCCTCTCGGGAAATGCGTCAGGAAAACGGGGGCGCGTGTCCGCTCGGTGCGCCTCCCAGGTTCCTGAAAGGTCCGCACCCATGAGCTTGTTCGACGTGTTCCGCCCGCCGCCTCCTCCGCCACCGAAGCCGCCGCCGCCTCCACCCAAGGCTCCGGCGCCTCCTCCAGCCAAGCCGCCAAATCCCACGGTCGCCGGCGCGACCATCCACCCCACGTCGACGTTCCAGCCGGCGAGTCCGGGCGCGTCGGGCTGGAGCCAGTTCAACGGCGCGGCGGCGGCGGCGAAGCCAGCCGGTCAGACCGGCATCCTCCCGCCCATCGACCAGAGCCACCTGGGCATGGTCGACAAGATGGTGGTGAACACGCTGGGCCTGGGCAACGTCCCGCCCGGTAGCACCACCACGGTGGAGGTGAAGGCGAACGCGCAGCTGGCGGCCGTGCTCGGCGTGGACGTGGGCGCCACGGTGACGGTGAGCGCCAGCCGCGACGCCGAGAACCCGAACCAGTTCACCTTCAGCTTCGGCGGCGGCGGGACGGCGGAGGTCGAGGGGTCGCCCAACAGCACCGGCGCCACGGCGCAGTCGGCGACCGGCGTGGATGGGTCGGTGTCGATCGAATTCAAGGTCGACTTCTCCCAGCCGGGCGAGGCCACCCAGTTCGCCGGCTTCGTGGGCCACATGGGGCTGATGGCGGCGGTGCCGGCGGCAGCGGACGCGCTTGGGATCATCGAGAGCATCCCGGGCGTCAACCTGCCGGGCGAGCCGGTGCCCTTCCTCCAGGACCACATCAGCGCGATCGAGGTGAGCGGCAACTACCACCTGTCCGAGGAGGTCGGCGCGGTGATGGGGGAGGGCGGGAGCATCGCCTCCCAGCAGTTCCTCCAGGGCGGCGGGCGGATCGACTTCAACCCCGACGGCACCCTGACCCTCACCGGCAAGGTGGGCGCGGGCTACGAGTGGGAGCTCTCCAACGGCGTGGGCGCGGACAACGCGCTCGAGGCCAGCGGCGTGGTGGCGGCGCAGAACGCGGAGATCAACTTCGTGAGCCAGACCACCGTGGATCCGAGCGTGGTGCCGCCCACGGTCCTGTCGCAGAGCGGGGGCGTGGAGATCGAGATCGGCGGGGAGCTGCTGACGGGTGGGGTCACGGCGAAGGTGAACATCGATCTGCAGGAGGCGCTCGCCGGCGCTCCACCGGACGTTCAGGCGCGGATGCGGGAGGCGCTGCGCACCGGCGATGTGGCGGAGGCGGGGCGGATCTTCACCCAGGAGGTGCTCACCAGCACGTCGGTCTCGGGGTCGGTGGAGATCACCGGCAGCTCGCGGGTGAAGGGAGCGCTGGAGGCGGGCCTGGAGGAGATGGGCGCGGGCGCCAAGGGTAGCATCGAGGGATCCGTGAAGGAGGAGATCACGATCTACTCGGGCGAGGTGACCATTGACGCCAACGGCGTGACCGCGGACACCGGCTTCCTCGGCCACACCGAGCCACAGCAGATGACGTGGGAAGAGCTCTTGCAGGAACTCCAGCAGGGTCCGGGGTAGCCGGATCCCTTGCGACCCCCACACCATCCAGGGAAGACTGCCCGCCGTCGTCCGCGCCTGTAGCTCAGCTGGATAGAGCATCGGCCTTCTAAGCCGAGGGTCGTGGGTTCGAGTCCCGCCTGGCGCGCTTGTGTATCAGCCTGAAACCTGAGGTGTTTTGCCCTCTGGTGATCGGGCTTGTTCACCCCCTCCGGCCCGCCCGGGGACACCACGGGGACAAATGGAGCCGAATTTGCGATCGCGCGCGTGGGGAGAGGCTCCGGCACGGGCGCGGGCTGCACACCGAAGGTGAGCCGGTCCACCTCGGCGCGGAGGTACTCGGGAGCGAGGTGCCCGTAGACGTCGGTGGTGATCCGCGGGTCCGAGTGGCGAAGGATGCGCTGCACCGCGGCCGGGTTCGCGCCGCTCATCATGAGCAAGCTGGCCGTTGAATGCCGAGTGGAATGGAAGCGGATCGGCCGAACCTGCGGCTTGGGCCAGAGCTTGGCGTTGTGCTCAGGGCAGCGGCGGAGCGCGGCGTCTGCCGCCACCTCGGCGTGAGTACAGCCCTTCCGGCGGCAAACGTGGCGGTAGCCGGTCACGACCCCGGCGCGGCCCATCGCGCGCCGCAGAACGGCCTCCAGCGCCACGTCCGGCCGCATCATCGTTCCGTCTGGCGCGGGGAAGACCAGCTCGGAGGGAGACGACTCCATGGCGCGCTGAAGGTACGGCACCAGCTCTGCCGCGATGGGGATCACGTCCGCGTGCCCGCCCTTGGTCGTGTCGCGGTCGTAGGACCGGGCCACCGTGAGCAGCCGGGCGCCAAGGTCCACGTCGGACTTGCGCAACCCCAGGAGTTCACCCTTGCGAAGGCCCGCGTAGATCGCGGTCGCAAACAGCGGTTGCCAGCGCGCGTCCAGCGCGTTGAGAACGGGCGCCACTTCCTCGGCGCGCAGGTAGTCCGGTGCGCGGCGCGGGACCTTCCGGCGCTGCACGGTCGCGGCGGGGTTCGGCCCGCTGTATCGGCCCATCTTCCGGGCGGAGCCGAAAGCCCGGCTCAGGAAGCCGCGGAGGTGGTTCACGGTCTGCGGCGCGAGCCCCTCCCGGTCCTTGGCGTGGAGGAACGCCTCGATCCGCTCGGTGGTGACGGCGACCAATCGTAGCGGCGCCAAGTCCGAGTTGATCAGGTGCTTTCGGACTTGGCACTCGTTCGAGACGCTCGCTGGCGCCTCGGCCGTGTGCTGAAGCCACCACTCCATCAACTCCGCCAGGGTTCCGCCGCCATCCTCCGCCGGAGGGGCTTCCAGGCCCATGCGCTGGCGGTCCACCTTGCGCTCAAGCTCCGCCGCAAGCCGCTTGGCCTCGGTCTTGGTCTGCGCCGACGAGCGGATCTTCTCCCACGCTCCCGAGGGGGACTTCACCCGGAGATACCAGCAACCGTTCCGCTGAAAGACGCTCGCCATGATCAACCCCTCTTCCCGCGCCGCTTGGGCGCCTCGATGTTCGCCTCCGGGGCGAGGTAGCCCTTCTCAACGCACCACTCGCGCAGAATGCGGACCACCATCCCGGACAGGCTGCGCCCGTGGTCCGCTTCCCCCGCGCGCCGTACCGCTTCCTTCACCTCCGCCGGTATCCGCACCGCCAGCACCGCGTCTCTTTCCATGTTGCTAATTGTCAGACAAACAGAATCCATGATCAAGGCGACCCCCGGCGCAGTGGAACGACCGGGGCGGGCTCGCCCTGCGCCCAGGCGCGCACCACCTCCGGGTTGAAGCGCAGGAGTCCGCCGATTCGGAGGGACGGCAAGAGGCCCGCCTCCGCCTTTTGGTAGACCCAGGAGCGGCTCGCCTTGAGGTAGCGCGCTACGTCCTGGGCGTCCCAGAGCCCCTCTGAAGGCTCGGTCGCATGCCCAGGGCTCATGGCCGCTCCCACAGAAGCCCGGGGAGCCCGTGAGCGTCCACGGGGCTATGCCGTGGTGCGCGGCGTGGTGAGGCTGCGAGTGCTTCTTGTCGTCTTCTCATGCGCGAAAGAATCACCAGTCCCGCGCAGCGCACCAGGGAGCAGAGCGGGCACAGCGGACGATCCGGACGCGAGCGCGGGTCGGAGTTCATGAGCCCGCACCACGCCAGAAGGTCGTCGCTTCGCCCAGTGGGCAAATCTAGACATTTCTGGTCATTTGTGGAGGTTTGTTGAAGTCCCTGGAATTCAGGCGAAGCGAGGGTGAGGTGTTGCCGAAGGCCAGAGACGCGGCCGAAAGCGCCAGAGACGCGGCCGAGAGCGCTAGAGACGGCTGAGCCAGAGACCATGAGCGCCTCTCTGGCGTTGAAGGGGGGCGCTCCAACTCCAGCGCTTGCTCTCAGTGAGCCGGGCCTGAGAGCCGCGACGCTCACTCTGGCGTGCGGGACACCGCTCATGGCGGTGACTCGGCGCTCAGGCGCTATTCCGCCCGCACCAACGTTCCCCACCCGATACGCGAGCGGACAAGCCGGAAGCGTATGGACGAACCGGACACGCCTGGAGGGAGCGTGAGGGGCGTTCGACGCCGAGCGGCGTAGGGTGGCGACTCGCGACGCCCGGTGCCACGCGCTCTGAACGCGGTTGGTGCAGACCCGGAGTCCGTTTGTCAGATCGTACATGCCGAGCACCATCACCAGCTCATGGCAGAGCGCCACGGGCCGAACGCGGCAAGGGCGACAAGGGCGGCATTGCGCACAAGCCGGATGCGCGTCCGTACACGCACACGGGCACGCGGGTAAGGGCGTGGCGTCGTTCGTTGGGGGGCGCGCACCAGGTCGTGGAGGGTGGCGAGCGTGGGCGAGGTGTCCGGCGTCGGTACACCACGACCCGGCGTCACGTTGGTGCGCACGCACGCGGGTAGGGCGTGCACCAGGACGTGGAGGCGGTGAGCGTGGGCGAGGTGTCCGGCGTCGGTACACCACACCCCCGGCGTCACGCTGGTGCGCACGCACGCGGGTAGACGTGCACCAGGACGTGGAGGCGGTGAGCGTGGCGAGGTGTCCGGCGTCGGTACACCACACCCCGGCGTCACGCTGGTGCGCACGCACGCGGGTAGGCGTGCACCAGGACGTGGAGGTTGGCGAGCGTGGGCGAGGTGTCCGGCGTCGGTACACCACGACCCGGCGTCACGCTGGTGCGCACGCACGCGGGTAGGGCGTGGCGCCCGTCGTGGGGGGCTGTGCACAGGGCGTAGAGGCGGTGAGCATGGGCAAGGTGTCCGGAGTCGGTACACCACGGCCCGGCGTCACGCTGGTGCGCACGCACGCGAGTAGGCGTGCAGCACCAGGGCGTGGAGGCCGGCGAGCGTAGGCGAGGCGACCGGGCGTCGTACACCACGGCCCGGCGCCACGTTGGTGCGCACGCACGCGGGTAGGGCGTGGCGCCCGTCGTGGGGGGGGCTGTGCACAGGGCGTAGAGGCGGTGAGCATGGACAAGGTGTCCGGCGTCGGTACATCACGTCCCGCGATCACGCTGGTACAACACCCCACGCTCGGCGTCATGTTGGTGCGCATGCACACGGGGAGGCCGTGGCACCCGCCGTGGGGACGTGCACCAGGGCATGGAGGCCGGTGAGCATGGGCAAGGGTATCCGGGCGTCGGTACACCGCGCTCGGCGTCACGTTGGTGCGCATGCATGCGGGGATGGCCGTGGCGCCTGTCGTGGGGCTGTGCACCAGGGCGTGGAGGCCGGTGAGCATGGGCGAAGTGTCCGGCGTCGGTGCACCACGCCCGGCGTCACGCTGGTGCGTACGCATGCGGGGGAGGCCGTGGCGCCTGTCGTAGGTGAGCGCGGGCGAATCGTCCGGCGTCGGTACACCCCAAGGAGCGGAGTTGGTTCCGGCATATGAAGGGACCGCCACGGGGCGCGCGGCGGTCCCAGTCGGTTGCCCCTGAGTCACTCGTGCAAGCGGTCGCGTCGTTCGTCAGGTGTCAACTCACGGCCGGAGTTCAGGAGTTCAAGCTGCTTCTCCCGGGGCGCCCAAACAAGATCCTGCCACACGAGTGCCGTGCCATCCTCGCTGGCGGTGACGACGCGTAGGCCGTCCGGGCTGAACGCCGCGCCATTCACCGGGCGCGAATGGCCGTAAAGAGAGGCGAGGATCTTGCCCGAGGTGGCGTCCCAGACGCGGGCGGTCTTGTCTAGGCTGCCCCCGGTGACGACGCGGAGGCCATCGGGGCTGAACGCCGCGCTCACTACGAGGCCGGAGTGACCGGAGAGGATGGCGAGGGGCTTACCGGAGGAGGCATCCCAGAGTCGCGCTGTCTTGTCCCAACTGGCGGTGACGACGCGGAGGCCATCGGGGCTGAACGCGGCGACCACCACTTCTCGGGAGTGGCCGGAGAGGGTGGCGAGAGGCTTGCCGGAGGAGGCGTCCCAGAGGCGAGCAGTGCTGTCATAGCTGGCGGTGACAACGCGTAGGCCATCGGGGCTGAACGCCGCAGTCCGCACCGAGTTGGTGTGGCCGGAGAGGGTGGTGAGGAGCTTGCCGGAGGAGGCGTCCCAGAGGCGCGCGGTGTTGTCGCTACTGGAGGTGACGACGCGTTGGCCATCGGGGCTGAACGCTGCGCTGACCACGACGTCAGAGTGGCCAGAGAGGGTGGTGAGGAGCTTGCCGGAGGAGGCGTCCCAGAGGCGTGCCGTTTTGTCGCCGCTAGTGGTGACGATGCGGGAGCTGTCGGGACTGAACGCCGCGCTGACCAAGAGGTCGGAGTGACCAGAGAGGGTGGTGAGGAACTTGCCGGAGGAGGCGTCCCAGAGGCGTGCCGTTTTGTCGCCGCTGGCGGTGACGATGCGGGAGCCATCGGGGCTGAACGCCGCGCTGACCACGAGGTCAGAGTGGCCGGAGAGGGTGGCGAGGAGCTTGCCGGAGGAGGCGTCCCAGAGACGAGCAGTCTTGTCGTAGCTGGCGGTGACAATGCGGGACGCGTCGGGGCTAAACGCCGCGTTCATCACCCAATTGGAGTGGCCAGAGAGGGTGGCGAGGGGCCTGCCAGGGGAGGCGTCCCAGAGGCGTGCCGTCTTGTCGTCGCTGGCGGTGACGATGCGGGAGCCGTCGGGGCTGAACGCTGCGTGCATCACCGAGCCGGAATGGCCGGAGAGGGTGGCGAGGAGCTTGCCGGAGGAGGCGTCCCAGAGACGAGCAGTCTTGTCGTAGCTGGCGGTGACAATGCGGGACGCGTCGGGGC
>DASRBA010000367.1:0-25956 GCA_035637895.1 Myxococcaceae bacterium | reverse complement strand
CGTCGAGCTGTGGTGGGCGGAGGGACCGCCGTGCACCGCCGCGCCGGTCAGGCTCGAGGGGCTGGTGCAGGCGCTGCGGTCCGCGTAGCGCGGAAGACCAAGCTCAGGAGCCCTTCGACGTGGCCCCGCTTGAAGTAGTGCGGATTGGTGGCGCCCTCCAGCTCCAGCTTTCGACCTGACCGCAGGAGGTCTCTGCTCCGCGGGCCGATGAGCGCAGCGACGTCCACCATGGAATCGAGGATGGAGAAATGGCGCCGTTCCATCGGACCCATCCCGATCGTTGGAGCGTCGAAGAGGAGTCGACCCTTCTTGAAGTTACGCTCGCAGAGCTCGAGGCACGCATCGTTCAGGCCACCATACCGGAGCTCGACGGCGTCCTTGCGAAGCGTGAGGTAGACATGAAGATCCAATGGATCGAGATCGCCCAGGAAGATCGCCGGCCGCACCTTTGAGAGGCACGCGCCGATCTCCCTCCGATACGTCGCCGTCGGGAGGCCGTACTTGTGCAGGACAACCGTGCCATCCGGGAGGAGTTTCTCGGTCATACAGCGAATGAGGATCATGTACTTGGTCACGAACAACGTTCGCCGCGGACGCGCGCCGTCAGGAAGTAGCACTTGGAGCAGTGTCTGGGGCTCGGGAGCGATCCGCTCGTAATCCCCGGGTTCCGTCTCCAGCTCATCGATGAACCTCGCCAGCTCCGCCCTGGGGCTCAAGGCTTTCTTGGATAGCCTTTGATCTTTTTCCATTTGATCTCGTGGGTCGGGAAACCCGGGCAAAGCGCCACTCCCAAAGGAAGGACGATGATTATTTCCGTCCCGTTGCAATGGTACGTGCACGTTACCGGGCTGTCGGTCCCCGGTCCTCCGCCGCCGGAGCCGTCCAGATGGCAGGTCGTATCATCCGAGAGCACGATCGCACGCGAGGCGGCGGCCTTCTTCTCCGCCTCGACCTGGTGCGCCGCTTGAGCCAGTGCCTTGGCTCGCTCCTCCAGCTTCACCCTGGCCGCCCGCACTTCCGGCTTCTCTTCCTTGTAGCCCGGTGCATGGGCGGTCGAGGGCCAGACGAAGAGGAGCGCGGGAAGCAACTCGGCAAGGCCGCCCACCAATGCGCGACCGCCCGTGCTGATCGCGGTACTCACCGCACCACCCTCGGCCGCAACAGCTGCGGCTTCACCAGTAGCCTGGGTGACGGTCGTGAGCTCGACGTAGGCGGCCTCGGTCTCCGCCAGCCTGCTGCTCAGCAGCGCGTATTGCTGCGCGGTGAGCTCCACGCGAGACAGCTCCAGCAGAGACCGGGCTCGGGCCAACTCGCTCGCCGCCTGCTGCATCTGCGCGAACCCGGCATGAGGAAGAACGACCAGCGCACAGGCCGCCGCGATGCTGATGCGCATGATCCCAGAACCATACAGCCCCTACATCTGCGTGGGATCGGTCGCCGACGCCCGGAAGACGGTGATCTGGTAGTTGGCGCTGTCGAACAGCAGCAATTGGTCCCCGGTGGCCGTGAAGGTCCGCGTGCCGGTGAGGTTGCTCTGGTAGTCCCGCTCGAACTGGTCTTGCGCCGCGAACGTGGACCACTCGACGAGGAAGCGGATCTTCACGTCAGTGACGGGCGCCGCTCCCCCGAAGCGGTTGGTGGCGCCGCCGGAGGTGTACTGCCCGCCGGAGAACGTCATCCACTGCACCACCCCCTGCGGGAGGTTCGGCCGCTCCACCGTGTTGAAGGGCGTGTAGCTCTCGAGGACCCACCACACGCCCTCTACCGCCCCGCCCTCGCCCGGGCCGGTCCGCGGAGGGCCGCACGCGGACAGCGCCAGCGCCAAGGCCGCGGGGAGCGAACGCATCACCCCGGGTCAGAGTGCGAGGCTGGAAGATGTGACGGGGGCCTCCAGCGCCGCGGTCTGGACGCTCTCCATCGAGAACGCCAGGCCCACCACGTAGACGCCCCACGGCGACCCGCGCGGCTTGTAGTGGGTCACCGCGACGAAGACCGCCAGGTTCGGGCGGGTGAGCAGCTCCTCCGGGAAGCGGATCGCCTCCAGCGACCCGGTCTCCAGCACGCCCCCGCGCACGCCTCGCCGGGTGATCTGGCTCACGCGCTGGAGCACCGGGTTGATGATGTCGTCCATGGCCACGCCCGCGGCCAGCCCCTCATCCATCTCCGCCCGGACGTCCTCGGGCAGCGGCACCATGTCCGCCGGCCCCAGGCCGCGCTGGGCCCGGGCCTTGTTCAGCGCGGCGATCACCTGCTGCGCCTCGGCGAGGGGCGGCTGCTCCTCGAACGGGGCGTAGGTGGCGACCATGGCCGCCAGCACGTCGTGGCTGGCCATCCGGTACGACCCGAAGGCCAGCGACCGCACGCTGGGCTCGAAGAGCGTCCGCCGCGCCCCCGGCGAGTCGAGCATCTCCGCCAGCAGCACGCTCACGTCCCCGGTGCTCACCCAGTCCGAGAAGTAGGCCGCGCGGGTGACCTGGTCCACCTCCCAGCCGGCCATCATCCCCAGCGCCACCATGTCCGCCACGTGCTGGGGAGCCTTCCCGTACACGGACGCGAAGTAGTTGGGGGCGATCTTCTGCGCCAGGCGGCTCTCGCCCGCGGACACCACCACCGGCTTCAGCCCCAGCTCCGCCCGCAGGCCGTTGAGCAGGTAGGCGAAGCGCGCCGCGTCCTCCTCCGGAGCGCCCGAGCCCGGGCGCAGCACCGGCCGCGCGTAGGTGGTGGTCCCCTTCCCCTGCGGGAAGACGAGCAGGTCCACCCCCAGCGACCCCAGGACCTGCTCCGGCGCGAAGACGAACAGGTCGACCCACGCGCTGGCGTCGGCGCGGTTGGCCGGGCAGCGGAGCGAGAAGCGCGGCAGCTTCACCTCCGGGTCCGCGCGGCACACCGCGAAGTCGAGCCGGCCGCGGGTGATCAGCGCCTCCAGCCGATTCGCCGGCCGGGCCAGCGTCCCGCTCAGCACCACCGCCCCGTCCGGGCCCGGCGCGAACGAGATGGGGTCGAGGTCCACGTCCAGGTGCTCGGTGGCCACGGCCACCACCGCCTTCTTCCCGCTCCGGCCGAACCACACCCCGGCGGCGGTCTGCCCAGGGCCGGAGGGGACCTTCTTCAGCAGCTCCGCGAACCGGTCCTTCATGTGCGCCGCGAGCTGCTCCTCGGTGACCCCCGGAGGCACCTCGCCCGTGAGCGACAGCACGTCGTGCCGCACCCCAGGCGAGCCGCAGCGCCCGGCCATGTGCCGCTGCAGGCCGGACGGCGGCATCGACCCGCGGGCGAGGATGAACCGGCCGCTCTCCCGCGCGAAGCACGCCATGTCCGCGGAGACCGCCAGCTTCGGGCCGCGCTCGCGCGCATACGACACCAACTGGGCGCCGAAGCCGCCGCGGTACTCCGCCGGCACCAGGCCGATCCGCTCCGGGAAGGGACCGGCCAGCTCCCACTGCTCGACCAGGGGGATGTCCAGCTCCGGGAGCTTCTCCGCCGGGGGTGGCTGCTCCAGCGACGCCAGCGCCGCCCGCGTCGGGAACGGCCCCGGGTCCCGCGGCGTCGCCTGCCTCCGCACCCCCCGCCCCGTCGCCGCGCACCCGCTCACCAGCGCGCACACGGTCAGCATCCCCACCGCGAGCGCGGCGCCCCTCGAGCCCCAGGTCATGAGTTTGGTCCCCCTCCCGTCGATACCAGACGCGGACCGCGCCGGTTCTTTACCTGGGGGTGATCGCGCTTCCCCGGCGCGCCGGCGCGTTGCGCAGCCGGAGCACCGCCCGGACCGGGAGGTGGTCGGACCCGGTCGCCGACCCCACCGTGACCTCCATTGGCTGCACGCCGCCGCGCACCATCACGTAGTCGATGCGGACCAGCGCGCCCAGGGGGCCCACCGGTGCGACGGACGGGTTGGGGAAGGTCCGGTCGGGCAGCCAGGTGGTGGAGCCGGCCGCGTCCACGAGCTCCGCGCTGATCCGCCGGTAGAGCGGTTCGGAGTCGTTGGTGTTGAAGTCCCCGACCGCCAGCGCCGGCCCGCGGCCACCGCCCAGGTCCAGGAACGCCTTCACCCGCTCCCACTGCTCCGCCCGGAGCCGCGCGTTGGCCTCCAGCGCCTGGAGGTGGGTGGTCAACGGCGGAGGCATCAGGTGGACGTTGCACAGAGGCACCGGGCCGGAGGGCAGCTCCAGCCGCGCGCACTGGGCGAAGCCGTGGTGCCCCCGCGGCCGGAGGGTGGCCGGGCTGGTGAGCGGGTAGCGCGAGTAGAGGGCGTACCCCAGCGCCCCGGAGCGCGGCTCGAGCAGCGCGTACGGGTGGTCCCCGCGCAGCGCCCGCTCCAGCCGGGCCGCCCAGGCCGGCGTCACCTCCTGGAGCGCCACCACGTCCGCGTCCGCCGCCACCAGGGCCTCCACCGTGCGCGCCGGGTCGCCCCCGGAGAAGAGGACGTTGTGGGTGAGGACGCTCAGCTCGAGGGCGTCCTGGGCGGGGATGCGCTCGGGGGAGGCGCGCTCGGCGCGGGAGGCCGCCCACTCGCCGGAGAGCGCGAAGGCGGTGGCCAGCGCCGCCAGCGCCAGCGCCGGGTGCCCGCGCATCGCCTTGAAGGCCAGCAGCCCGGAGAGCGCGGTCAGGGGCCAGCGGAGGAGCCAGAGGGCGCTTCCGAAGAGCAGCGTCTCGCGGCCCAGCAGACACGCCGCGGTGACGGCGCCGCACGCGGCGACGCCCAGGATGAGGAGAAGGGGCCGGCGATCCACGATGCGCGGCCGGAGTGCAAGCGCCATGCTGCACCGTGTCCTGGGGGAACGTTTTCTTCGCTGTGGTGCCGGGCGCTGATCCGAGTAGGGTTGGCCCCCTTCGCGGCCCGGGACTGCCGCGGATCGGCCTTGGGGATGAGCGCCTCAGGAACAGCCGGCATACCGGCCGGCGTGCTGTTCGACCTGGACGGGGTCCTCCTGCGTTCGGAGGAGGTGTGGTTCCGCCTGGTGGAGGAGGCGGGCCGGCGGTTCCGCGGCACCCCCATCACCCGCAAGGAGTTCGGCCCCACCTTCGGCCAGGGCACCGAGGCGGACGTGAAGGGGTTCCGGCTGTCCTGCACCCCGGCGCAGCTGGACCGCTACTACGCGGAGAACTTCCAGCGCTTCGCCGGGGACGTGTGGGTGGACCCGGAGGCCCGCCCGACGCTGGAGGCGCTGGCGAAGCGGAAGGTGCGGCGGGCGGTGGTCACCAACACCACCACCTCGCTGGCGGGGTCGCTCCTCGCCCGCGCCGAGCTTTTGGACCTGGTGGAGATGGTGGCCTGCGCGGACCAGGTGCCGCGGGCCAAGCCCGAGCCGGACGTGGTCCTCCACGCCCTCAAGGGCCTCAACCTCCAGCCCGCGGACGCGTGGATGGTGGGCGACTCCCGGTTCGACCGGATGGCCGCGGAGGCCGCCGGGGTGCGGTACGTGGGCCTGCGGATGGACGGGTCCGCGCGGGTCGAGTCCCTGTCCCAGGTGCTGGGGCTGCTGGGACCCACGGCCTGAGGCGCGCATGAAGGCCGTGGCGATCGACCGCTACGGCGGCAACGAGCAGGTGAAGGTCCTGGACCTGCCATCCCCGGTTCCCGGCCCCACGCAGGTGCTGATCGACGTGCACGCGGCCGGGGTGAACCCGGTGGACTTCAAGATCCGCGGCGGGAAGCTGAAGGCGGTCCGGAAGGTGACCTTCCCGTTCATCCTGGGCAACGAGGTGTCCGGCGTGGTGCGCGCCGCCGGGGCCGGGGTGAAGCAATTCAAGGTGGGCGACGAGGTGTTCGTCCGGCTGTCCAAGCTGGACTGCGGCGGGTTCGCGGAGCAGGCGGTGGCGGACGAGTCGCTGGTGGCGGCGAAGCCTCCGACGCTCTCGCACGCCGAGGCGGCGGGGCTCCCGCTGGCGGGGCTCACGGCGTGGCAGGCGCTGACGGACTACGCGAAGTTGAAGGCGGGGGAGTCGGTGCTCATCCACGCGGGCGCGGGCGGCGTGGGGAGCCTGGCGATCCAGCTGGCGAAGCACCTGGGGGCGAAGGTCTTCACCACCGCCAGCGCGAGCAGCCGCCCACTGGTGGAGTCGCTGGGCGCGGACCGCGTCATCGACTACCGGAGCGAGCGCTTCGAGGAGGTCGCCCGGGCGGCCGGCGGGATGGACGTGGTGTTCGACACCATGGGCGGGGAGACGCTGGAGCGGAGCTTCCTGGCGGTGAAGCGGGGCGGGCGGGTGGTGGGCATCAACGGGCTGCCGGACGCGCCCACGGCGCGGAAGATGGGGATGGGCGGGGCCGCGGTGGCAGTGCTGGGGCTGCTGGGGTGGCCGCTCCAGCGGCGGGCGCGGAAGGCCGGCGCCACGTACCAGTACCTCTTCATGGAGCCGGTCGGCGCTCAGCTCCAGCTCCTCGCCGACCTGGTGGAGCAGGGGAAGCTGCGGGCGGTGATGGATCGGACCTTCCCGCTGGACCAGGCGGCGGACGCGCTCGCCTACGTGGAGGCGGGGAAGGCGCACGGCAAGGTGGTCCTGGCCGTGCGGTAAGGGGAAGCGGCCTCGGCCTAGTACGGCACGCCGAACACGGAGCGGGCGGCGGAGATGACGGAGCTCTCGGAGCCCCAGACCGCGCGGTTGAGCCCGGAGACCCCCGCGTACTTCAGGTAGTCGGTGGTGTCGTGCAGCGCGGTGGAGCGCTGCAGGCCGGTGCGCTCCGGCGCGAAGAGGACGGGAGTACCCGGAGAGCCGGTGACGCCCAGGCCGGGCGAGGCCTGCGAGAGCTGGCGCGGGTCCGCGCCGGTGATCGCCGACAGCAGGCCCACGGTGAACTGGTGCGACGCCAGGTTGCGCGAGCCCGGCACCCGGCGCTCGGTCTCCGCGCGGTCGGACGGCGTGTCCGCCAACTTCTCCAGCGGCACGCGGCTCATCCGCATCAGCATGTCGTTGGTGACGGCCGGGTTCTTGAGGAGGCCCTCGGTCAGCATGTGCTCGACGGACTCGCCGCCCAGCTTGGTGTCGAACTGGCGGGCCCGGTTCACCATCCCCTGGATGATCCGGCCGATCTCCGTGTCCGGCCCCCCGCGGAACGCCCACGGCACCTGCGGCGCGGCGGCCCGAGGCGTCGATGGAGCGGCCTGGCGAGGCGCGGCGGCGGCCCGAGGCTGCACGGCGGGCATTGGCTGGGTGGCGGGGAGGCGAGGAGCAGCGACGCGGATGGCAGGGTTGGACATGGTTTGTGTGTAGGTTGATGTAATTCTCTCGATCCGGCGGCGCGCCGTCGCCCCCGCCAGTGCCAAGGGAATTGCCACGAATTGTGCAGCCATATTCACGGGTTCGCGCATCCCTCGGCACAGGCCAGCAATCCCTCCCCTCTCGAGTCCTCCTCCGTACGGGGCTTGCAGGATCGGCCGGCCCTTTCACGGGGGGTACTACATGCGTCGAGCTGGATGGAGCGGTGTTCTCGCAGTGCTGGCTGTCCTCGGATCAGGCTGCCCGGGCCCGAAGGAAGGGCAGGTCCTCTCGCTGCAAGGCCAGATGTTGTCCCAGGCCGTGGTCACCCCGTCGCCCAGCCTCCGGCTCGCCATCGGCTGGTACCCGGGCTGGTTCGGCCAGTCGCCAGGCGCGCCCATCAAGGCGGTGGTCACCCAGTCCGCGCACTACGAAGGCTCCTTCCCGCTGGACTTCACCTTCCGGGTCGAAGGCCCTCCGCCCGCAGGCGCGCTGGTGGACATGGTGCAGGGCATCAACGACGGCAGCATCGCGCTGGGCACCGGGAAGATCGCCTACGGCTTCTTGATCGCCTACGAGGACCGCAACGGCAACGCCACCCTCGACACCGCCACCGCGACCACCGCATCGCCGGACCGCATCCTCGGCGTCTCCATGCCGGACCTGTCGCTGCCGCCGCCATTCCACACGTACTTCGTCGTCTACCTGGATGGGACGGTGGACAAGGACGACTACTTCGGCGCGTACACGATGGAGCAGGGCTACAACCTGTTCCAGCTCCACAGCGACTACGGCATCGACAAGGTGCCGATGGACACCGCGATCGCCATGCAGCTCACCAACACGGACTCGCTGGGCTACTACGCCTGCGAGGCGGTGGACTTCAGCGCCGGGAACCAGACGGCCTGCGGCATCGACCCGTTCAACGGCGGCTATCGCCTGCGGGGCAACGTCTACGGGAGCCACACGACCAACCAGGTGTGGGTAGAGGATGGAAGCGGCGCGCGGACGGACGCCACGTTGACCTTCAACGGGCAGAACATTGCCTTCGACCCCCAAGGCGGTTTCGTGCTCCCGACCATCCCCTCCGGCGCCAACACCTTCCAGGTCTCCGTCCCGGGTCACCCGCCCGAGACCATCAACCTGACGATGCCCGGCCCGGTGAACCTGACCTCGACCATCCCCTCCACCATCGCCTCGGGCACGCAGCTCACCCTCACCTGGGAGCGGGACCCGGCGGTGGAGCTGTACGACCTCTACGTCATCAGCGATGCCAACGGCGGCTACGAGTGGCTGGACCACCGCCTCACCACCGACACCACGCTGGTCACCAAGCCGCTCGTGGGTTCGGGCCCCGCCCACATCTACCTCCAGGGCCTGGCGCCGCTGGCGGTGGGGAACAACGGCTCCTTCATCACTCCCTTGAACACCGTCCGGGTCCAGTTCACCCTCTCACCCTGAGGGGGTGGACTCACTCCGCGGGCGGCGCCTCCACCCGGAAGACGGGATAGAGGTCGTAGTGCTCGTCCCAGGAGGGATGGCGCCGCTCGAAGAACTCCATCCGCTGGTCGGCGCTGGCGGCGAACCCGGGGTCCGCCTTCAGCGCGGCGTCGAAGTCGGCGCGGAGCTTCGGGTCCGCGGCGAGCATCTTCCGCGCCTCGGCCTCGATGACGTAGCGCTCCATCCCGTCCTTGCGCTCGAGCCAGGCGTTGAAGAGGCCCCAGGCAAGGAGCGAGTCCGGGGCCGCCGGCTCCAGCAGCTGCGCCACCAACGCCCGCCCCGGCTGCGAGGCGGGCACGAAGAGCGTCCCCGGCGGGAAGTCCCGGGTGGACTCCGCCCAGGCGCCCTTGAGCTGCGGCAGCGACCGGCCCTCGAAGGTGGAGGGCCCGTACTTCACCGAGGTGGCGCGGAACGCGGAGACCTTCACCCCGCGCAGCGCCTTCTCCAGCTTCGTGAACTTCATCCCGTGCGCCGCCAGGCGCTCCTGGACCACGCCGGCCGCGCCCGCCGGAACGAGGTACCCGGCGGTCGGCCCCAGCGTCACCGTCAGGGTCGGCTTCACCTCCGTGAGCAGCGGCACCTTCCAGACCTGCGGCTTCGTCTGGTCGTAGCGGATCCACGGCGCCCCGCTGATCTCCGACTTCGCCACGACGTACTCGTAGCCCTGGAAGTCGAACGTGGAAGGCGCCCCACCCGCGTCGTACGCCAATTCCACCGTCCCCTCGCCGCGCGCGTCCGCCTCGTCCGCGGCCCTGGCGGCGGCGAGCATCGCGGCGCCGTGCGCGGCCACGTGCTGGAGCGTGAGCAGCACCGCGTCGCGCGTCGCCTTCACCCGCGCCGGGTAGTCCTTCCACGAGTGCGTCTCCACCAGCACGGCGAAGCGGTTCCGGCTCGGCCAGTAGCCGTGGGAGAAGCGCGGCGGCGCGACGCCGGCGCTGAAGCCGGAGGCGGGGTCGTCCTCCTTGACGAACGACGGGTAGAAGTCGATCGGGAGGTGGCCGAGCGCGGTCATCCCCTTCTGGAGCGCCTCGTTGAACGGGGCGCCCTCGCGGCGGAGGAGCGGGCCGAAGGCACGGTAGGGCTCCACCAGCACCGCCACGTCGTGCTGGAACTGCGCCCCGTCCGTGACGTGGAGGTCCTCGTAGACGATGGGGTCGTACCGGTTCAGCAACCCCAGCATGGCGCGCATCTCCGGCGCGTCGGCCTTCACGTAGTCCCGGTTGAGGTTGAGGTTCTGGGCGGTGACCCGGTAGCCCATCTGCTCCGGGCCCACCTGGTTGGGGCGGTTGTTGGGGCCGAAGCGCTCGTGGCCGTCGATGTTGAAGACGGGGACGAACACCAGCGTCACCGACTGGAGCACGGACTTCCCGCCCTCGGCGCCCGCCTTCTTGTCCAGGAGATCGCGCAGCAGCCAGAAGCCGGCGTCCTTGCCGTCGATCTCCCCCGCGTGGATGCCGCCCTGCACCAGCACCACCGGCCGGTGCTTCGCCTTCGCCGCCGCCGGCTCCAGCACGCCGTCCAGCGACGCCGCCAGCGCCAGCATCGGCCGGCCCTCCGGCGTGGTCCCGAAGGTGAGGCACTTCACCTTGCCGCGGTAGGCGGACTCGAAGGCGGGGCAGAGCTTCTGGACCTCCTCGTAGCGGCCGGTGACCTTGAAGCCGGACTGCTCCGACACGGTGGTGAGGGGCGCGCCGGCCGCGAGCGTGAGGAGGAGGAGCTGGAACATGGGCCGCGGACCCTACCGCGCCGTCCCTGGCAGTGGATGGCAGTTGCAGCGAAGCTGCTCATGCGTTCAGGCCACGAAGTTGTTATGGATCGGCGTCCATGGAGCCGATCACCACCGCCGCTGCCGCCGCAGAGATCGATCCCCTCTCCGACTTCCACCCGATCATCCAGCGCTGGTTCCGATCGCGCCTGGGAGAAGCCACGGTGCCGCAGCAGCGCGGCTGGCCGCTGGTGCGCCAGGGGCGGGACGTGCTCATCGCCGCGCCCACCGGCTCCGGCAAGACGCTCTCCGCCTTCCTGGCCGCCATCGACCGGCTGTTCCGGCAGGCGCTGGAGGGGACGCTGGGGGACGAGACCAGCGTGCTCTACGTCTCGCCGCTGAAGGCGCTGGGGAACGACATCCAGAAGAACCTCCTCAAGCCGCTGGAGGAGATCTACGCGCTGGCCCGCGAGGAGGGGCTGGAGCCGCCGCCCATCCGGGTGATGGTGCGCTCCGGCGACACGCCGGCGAAGGACCGGCAAGGGATGGTGAAGCGGCCGCCGCACATCCTCATCACCACCCCGGAGTCGCTCTACCTCTACCTGACGGCGCAGCGGTCGCGGGAGACCATCCGGCGGGTGCGCTCGGTCATCGTGGACGAGATCCACGCCCTGGCCCGCGACAAGCGCGGCTCCCACTTCTCGCTCTCCATGGAGCGGCTGAAGGCGCTGACCGAGGAGCGCCCGCAGCTGATCGGCCTCTCCGCCACCCAGAAGCCGCTCCCCGCCATCGCCGCCTTCCTCACCGGGACGGAGCCGGCGAAGGACGGCATCTCGGTGGTGGAGGTGGGGCACCTGCGGCCGTGGGAGATCTCGGTGGAGACGCCGGACGAGGAGCTCTCCGCGGTGGCCACCCACGAGATGTGGGGCCACGTCTACGACCGGCTGGTCCAGCTCGCCGAGCAGTACCGGACCGTCCTCCTCTTCACCAACACCCGGCGCCTGGCGGAGCGCATCGCGCACGACCTGGGGGACCGGCTGGGGAAGGACAAGGTCTCCGCCCACCACGGGAGCATGTCGAAGACGCTCCGGCTGGCGGCGGAGGAGAAGCTGAAGTCCGGCCAGCTGCGGATGATGGTGGCCACCGCTTCGCTGGAGCTGGGCATCGACATCGGCTCCATCGACGTGGTCGCGCAGGTGGGCTCGTCCCGCTCCATCGCGGTGTGCCTGCAGCGCGTGGGGCGCGCCGGGCACTACAAGGGCGGCCTCTCCCGCGGCGTCATCTTCGCCATGACGCGGGACGAGCTGGTGGAGGTCACCGCGCTCGCCCGGGCCATCAAGGAGGGCGACCTGGACGCGGTGCGCATCCCGGAGAAGCCGCTGGACATCCTGGCCCAGCAGCTGGTCGCCGCCTGCGCCGCGCAGGACTGGGCGGAGGACGAGCTGTTCGCGCTCTGCCGCCGCGCCTACCCGTATCGGGACCTGACCCGCGCCGAGTTCGACCAGGTGGTGATCATGCTGGCGGAGGGCGTGGCCACCGCGCGCGGGCGGGTGCGGGCGCACGTGCACCGCGACCGGGTGAACGGCCAGGTGAAGGCGCGGAAGGGCGCGCGCATCACCGCGCTCACCAACGGCGGCGCCATCCCGGAGACGTTCAGCTACCCGGTCATCGCCGAGCCGGACGACAAGCAGGTGGGGACGCTGGACGAGGACTTCGCCGTGGAGAGCATGGCGGGGGACATCTTCGTGCTCGGGTCCACCTCGTGGCAGATCCAGAGCGTGCGGGCGGGACAGGTCCGGGTGGTGGACGCCCACGGTGCGCCGCCCACCGTGCCCTTCTGGGTGGGGGAGGCGCCCTCGCGCACGGACGAGCTGTCCTCGCAGGTGGCCCGGCTGCGCGAGGACGTGGTGCGGGATGGCGCGGCCGCCGTGCAGGGGCTGGGCCTGCAGGACGCGGCGGTGGACCAGCTCATCCGCTACCTGCGGGCGTCCGCCAAGGTGCTGGGCGGCGTCCCGTCCAAGACCACGCTGATCGCCGAGCGCTTCTTCGACGAGGCGGGCGGGATGCAGCTGGTCATCCACGCGCCGCTCGGCGGGCGCATCAACCGCGCCTGGGGCCTGGCGCTGCGCAAGTCGTTCTGCCGCACCTTCGACTTCGAGCTGCAGGCGGCGGCGACGGACGACGGCATCGTGCTGTCGCTGGGGGAGCAACACAGCTTCCCGCTGATGGACATCTTCGCCTTCGTCACCCCGAATTCGGTGGAGCGGGTGCTGACCCAGGCGGTGCTCCAGTCGCCGCTGTTCCCCACCCGGTTCCGCTGGGACGCGCAGCGGGCGCTCGCCCTGCCGCGCTACCGGGGCGGCAAAAAGATCCCCCCGCAGATCCAGCGCGCCCGCGCCGAGGACCTGATGGCGGCGGTGTTCCCCGCGCAGGTGGGCTGCCAGGACAACCACGGGGGCATGGAGGTGGAGCTGCCGGACCACCCGCTCACCAAGGAGGCGATGGACGACTGCCTCCACGAGGCGATGGATCTGGACGGGCTGAAGGAGGTGCTCCAGGGCATCAAGGACGGGAGCATCCGGTGCCTGGCGGTGGATTTGCCGGAGCCTTCCCCGCTCTCGCACCAGCTGTTGAACTCCGCGCCGTACACGTACCTGGACGACGCGCCGCTGGAGGAGCGGCGGGCTCGGGCGGTGGCGCTGCGGCGGACGCTTCCGGCGGAGGACGCGGCGAGCTTCGGCGCGCTGGACGCGGCGGCCATCGAGCAGGTGGTGGCGGACGCTCAGCCGCTGCTGCGCGACCCGGACGAGCTGCACGACACCATGCTCCAGCTGGTGCTCTTCCCGGAGGCCCAGGCCCCGCGCGAGCTGGCGGAGGCGCTGATCGCCCAGCGGCGGGCGGCGCGGCTGGAGGTGGGCGGGCGGAAGTTCCTCGTTCCGGCGGAGCGGGTGCAGCAGGCGCGGGCGCTGTTCCCTGGGCTGTCGCTGGTGCCGCCGCTGGAGCCGCTGCCGGGCGATGGGCCGGTGGCGCGCGAGGTGGCGGCGCTGGCGGTGGTGCGCGGGCGGGTGGAGATCGACGGGCCGACCACGACGCGCGAGCTGGCGGAGAAGCTGGGGATCGGACCTTCCGAGGTCGAGGGCGCCCTGGCGGCGCTGGAGTCGCAGGGGCAGGTGCTGCGGGGGACGTTCCGGCCGGACCGCGGCGAAACCTTGGAGACTGAGTGGTGCGACCGCCGGCTGCTCCAGCGCATCCACCGGCTGACGGTGGGGCGGCTGCGGAAGGAGGTGGAGCCGCTCTCGGCGCAGGACTACATGCGGTTCCTCTTCCGCTGGCACCACTTCGACGAGCCGCTGCGCGGGACCGGCGGGCTGCTGAAGGCCATCACCCTCCTCCAGGGCTACGAGGCGCCGGCGGCGGCGTGGGAGGTGTTCCTGCTGCCGCAGCGGATGAAGCAGTACTTCCCGGAGCTGCTGGAGAAGTCGTGCTTCAACGGCGAGGTGGCGTGGGGGCGGCTGACGCTGCGCGCCCGGGCGGCGGCGCCGGGGCCGAAGCGAGGCATCCCCGCGGAGGTGGTCGAGCCCTCGGCGCCGTCGCGCGGGGCCTCGCCCAACCGGAACGCGAACATCACCTTCGTCCGGCGCGAGGAGTTGGACTGGATGCTGGCGGCGGCGCGGCCGGGGGTGGTGCTCTCGGACGGCGGGCTGGCGCTGCCGGAGGACCTCTCGCACGCGGCGCGGGACGTGGCGCAAGTGCTGGAGCGGCGGGGCGCCTCGTTCTTCGCGGACCTGGTGTCGGGGAGCCGGCGGCTGCAGTCGGAGGTGGAGGACGCGCTGTGGGAGTTGCTGGCCCACGGGCTGGTGACGGCGGACGCGCTGGAGAACCTGCGGGTGCTCCAGTCGCCCAAGCGGCGGAAGCGGCAGAAGGCCCTCCGGCGCGGCGGTCCGGGGCGGTGGAGCCTGATGGTCCCCGCCGAGCAGCGCGCGGCCGAGGAGCTCCACGAGCGAACCGCCAAGCTGTTCCTCCAGCGCTACGGCATCGTCTGGCGGGACCTG
This sequence comes from Myxococcaceae bacterium, assembly GCA_035637895.1. Classification (GTDB taxonomy): domain Bacteria; phylum Myxococcota; class Myxococcia; order Myxococcales; family Myxococcaceae; genus DASRBA01. The sequence goes on along the minus strand of DASRBA010000367.1, from coordinate 11,502 downwards.
GTGCTGCGCGAGCCGCTGTCGCCCTCCTGGCGCGAGCTGCTGTTCATCTACCGGCGGATGGAGGCGCGGGGGGAGATCCGCGGCGGGCGGTTCCTCTCGGGCTTCGCGGGCGAGCAGTTCGCGCTCCCGGAGGCGGTGGACATGGCGCGGGCGGTGCGGCGCGCGCCGCTCACCGGCCACACGGTGCACCTGTCGGCGGTGGATCCGCTGAACCTCACCGGCATCGCCACGCCCGGGCCGCGGGTGGCGGCGATGATGGGGAACTTCATCACCTACGTGGACGGGGCGCCGGCGCAGGCCCCGGCCGCCGCGGTCCGACCGGGAGCGTGATGCGGCGCTGGTTGGTCCTCTCGATGGCCCTGGCCTCCGCGGCGTGGGCGGATGACGTCCAGCCGAAGGGCGCGAGCGGAGCCCAGGCGCGCCAGCTCCAGTTCAAGGTGAAGAAGATCGTCTCGCTGGAGGCGCATACGGAGAAGCCGTCGTTCTACGGCGACCCGCGGCCGCACCTGCTGGACCGGGGTCGGGCGCTCTACTACGGGCGCGGCGCCTTCTACGGGCCGGGCCTGGTCTACGTGGTGGAGTTGCCGAAGCTGGAGGAGCACCTCCTGGAGGCGCCCACCGCGGAGTTCTCGCAGCAGCACCCGGAGCTGCTGGTCAAGCCGGTGGTGGAGGACATGCCCTGCCTCGACCGGACGGACGGGCGAGCGGCGCTGGTGCTCAAGGACCTGAAGGAGCAGAAGACCTACGTCGCGTGGTGGGACCTGGCGCAGAACGCGCTCACCAGCGCCTTCGTCGTCGGAGAGAAGGGAAAGGCCAACTGGGTCGGGGTGAGCGCCATCGGCTACCTGCCGGAGCGCGGCGAGTGCTTCGTGCACGTGGAGAAGTCCGTGGGCGCCGGCTTCGACGATGCGGTGGTGGCGGTGGGGAAGGACGGCGCGCGGACGGTGGCGACCTTCCACCCGAAGTTCATCACCTCCCACGGGCCATGGTTCGACCCCGTCCACCAGCGCGCGGCGATCGTGGAGATCGTCGAGGTGCCGGGCGCGCAGCCCACCGGCTACCTGGTGGACCTGGCCAACGGCGGCGTGCGGCCCTTTCCCATCCCGCAGCTCGTCTACGGCTTCACCTTCGACCCGGACGGCCGGACGCTCTACGCCTATGGGGTGAAGGCGGGCGAGCTGTGGGCGATCGACGCGGCCACCGGCGCGGCGGCGCGGCGGATCCGGATGGGGGACGTCGGGCACGCGCTGGGGTGGATCGACGACGCGCTGACGGTGGTCGGCAACGTCCGCATCCACCTGCTGGACAAGCGGACGCTGGGGCACCGCGGCGCGGTGGGAACGCGGCGGATCGCGCCGGAGGCGGTGAACGTGGAGAATTCGATCGTGCTGCCCGACGGGACCGTCGCCCTCGACACGTTCTACAAGCTGTACATGACGCGCGTGGAGCAATGACATGCACCGCACCCGACTCAGCCTCTTCTACCTGGCCGGCTACCTCGTCCCCACCGGCCTGGCCCTCACCTTCGCGCCTGACCTGGTGTTCAAGCTGCTGTTCGCGACCGGCCAGTACGGCGACGCCATCCCCAGGCTCGCGGGTGCGCTGATCCTCGCGCTGGGCATCCTGGTGGTGCAGATCATCCGCCACCGGCTGGAGGTGCTCTACTCCTCGACGGTGGCGGTCCGGTTCGTGCTGCTGGGGGTCCTCGGCTGGCTCTACGCGCGCACCGGCGACCCGTTCTTCATCGCCGTCTTCGGCGTGGTGGGCCTGGGCGTGCTGCTGACGGGCGGGTCGCTGCTGCTCGCTATGCGCCAGCCGCGCGAAGCATCGCAAACACCAGCACCCCGGTGACGCTGACGTAGAGCCAGATGGGGAAGGTCCAGCGCGCCAGCTTCTTGTGGCGGGCGAAGGTGCCGCGCCAGGAGAAGTACAGCGTGGTGAAGGACATGGGCACCATGGGCACGGACAGCGCCACGTGCGAGATGAGGATGAAGAAGTAGAGCGCCCGGAGCGGGCCCGTCCCCGGATACTTCGTGTCCCCGTGCACCGAATGGTAGACGAGGTACCCCACCAGGAACAGCCCCGAGCACGCGAACGCCGACACCATCGCGTACTTGTGCAGGGTGCGCAGCTTGCGGCGGATGGCGGTGTAGCCGGTGAGCAGCAGCACCGCCGCGGTGGCGTTGAGCGACGCGTTCACCGCCGGCATGAAGTGCAGGTCCGACGCCGCGCCCAGCGTCCGCGGCACCAGCAACAGGTAGGCGATGACCGCCAGCGCGCTCGCGGAGAGGACGGCGTTGAAGACGTAGAAGGTGCGGTCGGCGCGGGCGTCGGCGGCGGGGTTCTGTGCGGGGCTCATCAGGAGCGCGCTCTAGCAGCCAGCCGCCGATGCCGTCCAGGGATGGGCGCCTTACCTTCGACGCCCGGAGGGAGACATCCATGGCCATGAAGCTGCACGAGCTGCACCCGTCGATGATCCACGCGCCACTCGTCCTGTTGCCCGCCGCCGCCGCGGTGGACCTGGTGGCCGCGCAGACGTTCCGCCCGCGCACGGCGCGGCTCGGCGCCAGGTTGTGGTGGCTGGGGACGGGCGCCGGCCTGCTCGCCGGGTTGGCGGGGATGGCGGCGTCGCAGGAGGTGAAGGGCGGGGACGCGGAGGTCGACGACGCGATGTACCTGCACGGCATCGGCAACCTCGGGCTGGTGATCGCCGCGGCGGGCATGGCCGTCTTCCGTTCCTTCCGCCGCCCCAGCGTCGCCTCCGCGACGGTTGGCCTCGCCGCCTGCGGCGCCGCCATCTACACCGCGTACCTCGGCGGCGAGTTGGTCTACGGCTCCGGCGTGGGCGTGAAGGCGATGAGCGACAAGGCGAAGGCGGGCGTCCAGCCGGGCGTGCCGGACCTGTTCTCCGCCGAGGCGCCGCTCCGATTGCTCCGCGACGCGGTGAAGGGCCTGGCCTGGCTGCTGGGCCGCACGGTGGAGTTGGTGCGTGGAGAGAAGCCGTTGGAGAAGGCGGCGCTCACCGGCGGCCAGCAGGTCGTCCCCGGGCCGATGACGGCGATGTCGCCGAGCAAGGGCCAGGGCGACCTGCTCAGCCCACTCATCCCGCGCTGAACCGGGGATCATTGGGCGGAGGCCCGCAACACCTTCGGGTACGGGCCGCTCAGCGAGGCCGCTCCGCGCTGGACCAGGCCACCCGGTCGTCCCCGGCGGCGGCACCGCAGAGCGGCTCGCGCGCGGCACGGGCCGCTCACTTGAAGCGCGGCCGGCGCGCAGCATGAGCGCCTGTCACTTGAAGCGCGGAAGGCGCTGCTTCCCGTCCAGCGCCGGCGCGAAGAGGTCGCCCACCTTCTCCAGCCGCGCGGGCAGGGTCTTGATGGTGAACGCCGACGGGTCGAGCGCCGGCGTCACCTCGTCCCACCGCAGTGGCGTGGAGACGGAGGCCTCCTCGGTGGGGCGGATGGAGTACGGCGCCACCAGCGTTTTCCCCTCGGCGTTCTGGAACGCGTCCAGGTAGAGCCGGCCGCCGCGCTCCTTGACCGTCCGCTCGGTGGTGGCGATCTGCGGCAGCCCCTTCTCCAGCGCGGAGACGACGGCCACCGCGAAGTCGAGCGCGTCCTGGTGGGTGTGCTCGCGCGCCAGCGGCACCAGCACGTGCAGCCCCCGCTTGCCGGACGTCTTCGGCACCGAGCTGAGGTGCAGCTCCTCCAGCAGCCGCCGCAGCGCCGTCGCCACCGTCACCAGGTCCTCCCACGCCTTCCGGGGGTCGCTGTCCTTGGACGGGTCCAGGTCGAACACCGCCCAGTCCGGCTCGCCGAGAGAGCCCACCCGGCTCGACCACACGTGCAGCGTGAGCGCGGACTGGTTCGCCAGCCACAGCAGCGTCTCCGGCCGGTCCACCACCAGGTGCTGCACCGTCCGCGTCTGGTGCCGGAAGGGGACCAGGGTCGCCCACTCCGGCGTCCCCTTCGCCATCTGCCGGAAGAAGCCCGTGCCGTGGATGCCCTTGGGGAATTGCTGGAAGGTGATCGGGCGGCCGGCCATCGCCGGGACCATCACCGGCGCGACCGCCCGGTAGTACTCGAAGACGTCCGCCTTGGTGTAACCGGCCTTCGGGAACACCACGCGGTCCGCGCTGGTGAGCTCGACCTCGACCGCGACCGCGGGGGCCGGTTTCACCGCCTCCGCCTCCGGCCTCTCCCGCGTGCAGTCGGTGGGCTTCTTGTCCTCGCGCAAGCCCTGGAAGGTGGGGTGCCGAAGCCGCCCATCCGGCGTCCACTCGGCGAAGCCGATCTGTGCGACGTGCTTCGGCTTCACCCACGTCGCGTCGCGGATGTTGGTCGCCCCCTTGGGCCGCTCCTCCGGCCCCACCTGGTCCTTGTCCAGCATCGCGCGCAGCTTCCGGCGCATCTGGGTGGAGTAGCCGGTGCCCACCTTCCCGGCGTCCACGAACGCCTGGGCCTCCGGGTCCCACACGGCGATCAGCAGCGCGCCGATCTCGTCCGCGTTCCCCGCCTGCCGCTTCTGTGTCTTCGCCTTCAGCGGCACGTACCCGGCGATGGCGAACTCCTGCGCGTCGTTCACCTTCAGCTTCAGCCAATCGCTCGACTTGCCGGAGGCGTACTTCGACCCGACGCGCTTGGCGATCACGCCCTCCCAGCCGTGCTCCTCCGCCGCGCGCACCGCGTCGTCCACCGTCTTCGCCGGCACCTGCTCCGACAAGGCCAGCTCCGGCGGCGCGTTGGACAGCAGACTCCCCAGCAGCTCCCGCCGCTCCTGGAGCGGTCTGCCGCGGACGTCCTCCCCCTCCAGCCACAGCAGGTCGAACGCCATGAAGCGCTCCTGCCCGCCGGGGTCCATCAACAGCCCGAAATGGGAGACGCCCTTGGCATCCACCCCCACCAGCTCGCCGTCGATGACCGCCTCGCCCACCGTGAGCCGGGTCAGCGCCTTCGCCGCCTTGGGGAAGCGCGAGGTGAGGTCCAGGTTGTTGCGCGTCACCATCGCCACCCGCCCGCCCGAGACGGCGGCGATGCCGCGGAAGCCGTCGTACTTCACCTCGTAGACGTACTCCCCCGAAGCGGCGCGATCCTTGGTGGCGAGCGTGGCGCGCATCGGCGGCCACACCTTCTCCAGCAGCTGCTCCGGCGGCGGGTGCGGCGCCCGCAGCGTCTTCTTCGTCACCGGTCCGCGCGTCACCGTGCGCCCGGAGATCACCGACTCCGGCCGCTCCTCCACCACGTCGTATTCGGGCTTCTCCAGGCCGTCCTTGGCCTTGAAGAAGATCCACTGCGACTTCCCGCCCGCGGGCCGCGTCCGCACCAGGTGCCACTGCCCCTGCAGCTTCTCCCCCTGGAGCACCAGGTTCAGGTGCCCCTTCTCGCGCTGGAAGGCGGCCTGCCCGGGCGGGAACGTCTCGAAGACGCCGCGGTCCCAGATGATGGAGTCGCCCCCGCCGTACTCCTCGTCCGGGATGCGGCCCTCGAAGTTGCCGTACTCCATCGGGTGGTCCTCGGTCTGGACCGCCAGCCGCTTCACCCCCGGGTCGTAGGACGGCCCCTTGGGGATGGCCCAGCTGGCCAACGCCCCGTCGATCTCCAGCCGCAGGTCGTAGTGCAGCCGGGTGGCGTCGTGCTTGTGGACCATGAACAGCGCGCCGGTCACCGGCTTGTGGGCCTCCGCTTCCGGCGGGGGCTCCGGGGTGACCTTGAAGTCGCGCTTCCGGCTGTACGTCTCCAGGCGGTCCTTGACGCTCGCCACCACCCGCCTCCTTCCGGCGAATTACCCCAGCCGAGACCCCTATTTTGTCCCGATTCCGCCGTGGCGGCAGGCATGTAGGTGCGACACCGCAACATCGCCGGTGTCGCGCCGACAATCTCTTCAAGCGGTACCACTCCCGCCAAGCGCGGGTACTTGGAGGATTAAACAATGCAGAGAACGCCCTCGACGGAGGGCTCGCGAGGGTAAGGGCGCGGCTCGTAGCCGCCACTCCCTCGGGGAGCTCAGGACATTCCGCCACGCGCACCGGTGACGCTCCTTGAGAGCGAGGGACCAGTCGGCGCGCATGCGCGGGCAGCATGCAGGCAAAAACGGGAGGCCGTCGCCTGGGAGGACGACGGCCTTCCGGACTGGCGCTGATGGCGCGCCTGGCCGAGCAAGGGTCACACGCTCGGAAGCGGTCGAGGCGCGCCGAAGTTCTGACGTTCCGGCTTGTACGGGGCCGAAGAGTCGCCGTGGCGCAGCCGCTGCTCCTCGTCGTACGGAGCGCTGAAGGTCTTGGCGATCTTGTTGTAGGTGCCCATCACCAGGATGGTGGGCACCCACTGGCCGATGAAGTTCGCCGCCTGCTTCTTGCCGAGCAGCATCAGGAGCAGGCTGGTGCCCATCGCCGCAAACGCGACTCCGAGGAACGTGATGGATGGGATCTTCCGGGTCTCGTTCTCCACCATCGAGGTGGTCATTCCTTCGTTCTTCATGTCGTGGTCCCCTTTTGAGAGATGAACTTGGGCATCCAGGCCGGCAGTTGCTACAAGCCGCCGCGTGCCCGAGCGCCGGTGGATCCAGCCTGAGTGGCTCTTCTGGGACGGGCGCGTGCGCGCCGGGCTGGCCCTCGAGGTGGACGAGCGAGGGCAGGTGGCCGGGGCGGGGAAGCCGCCGGAGGGCGCGCCGGTGGAGCCGCTGCGTGGCCGGCTGCTCCTCCCCGGCCTGGTGAACGCGCACTCCCACGCCTTCCAGCGGCTCATCCGCGGCCGCACCGAGTACGTCGCCTCCGGGCAGGAGCGGGACGACTTCTGGAACTGGCGGGAGCTGATGTACCGGGCGGCGAACGCGCTGGACCCGGAGGGCGTGTACGTCGCCTCGCGCCAGGCGTTCGTGGAGATGGCGCTGGCGGGCACCACGTCGGTGGGGGAGTTCCACTACCTCCACCACGCGCCGGACGGGACGCCGTACGCGGACCGGCTGGAGCTGTCCCGGCAGGTCATCCGCGCGGCGCGCGACGCCGGAGTGCGGATCGCGCTGCTGCGGGTGGGCTACGCGCGGGCGGGGTTCGGCAAGCCGGAGAACCCGCGGCAGCGGCGCTTCATCGATCCGTCTCTGGAGAGGGTGGTGGAGGACGCGGTGGCGCTGCGAGAGGCGATGCGGGGCGACCCGGCGGTGGCGGTGGGGCTGGCGCCGCACAGCGTCCGCGCCGTTCCGAAGCCGTGGCTGGAGCTGCTGGCGCGCGAGGGGCCGAAGGGGATGCCGGTGCATCTGCACGCCGCCGAGCAGCCCGCGGAGATCGCCGCCTGCCGCGAGGAGCACGGGCGGACGCCGGTGGAGCTGCTGGACGAGGTGGGGCTGCTGCGCGAGGGCGTGACCCTGGTCCACGCCGTCCACCTCACGGAGGACGAGGTGAAGCGGGTGGGAGCGTCCGGAGCCACGGTGTGCGCCTGCCCGTCCACCGAGCGGAACCTGGGCGACGGCGTGGTCCGCGCCGACGAGCTGCTGCGCGCCGGATCCCCCATCTGCCTGGGGACGGACAGCCACGCGGCGGTGGACCTGCTGGACGAGGCGCGGCAACTGGAAGGGCATCTGCGGCTGGTGCGGCTGCGGCGGGCGGTGATGGATCCGGGGGGCGGGGAGATGGACGGCCTGGCGGTGCGGCTCTTGAAGAGCGCCACCGCGCGCGGGGCGTGGAGCCTGGGGCTGGAGGGCGTGGGGTACCTGGAGCCGAGGCAGGCGGCGGACTTCTTCACGGTGGACCTGGAGCACCCGGCGCTGGTGGGGTGCTCGGAGGAGTCGGTGCTGCCGGCGCTGCTGCTGGGTGGCGCGCCGGGGGCGGTGCGCGACGTGGCGGTGGGCGGCCGGTGGATCGTCCGCGACGGCGAGCACCCGTTGCGGCGCGAGTCCGCGCGCGCGTTCGCGGCGCTGTCCCGGAGGGTGTTCGCGTGACGGAGCGCGAGGGCGGTCTGAGGCGGAGGCTGGCGGAGCTGGTGGCGATCGACTCCACGTCGACCAGGTGCAACGCGCCGGTGGTGGAGGTGCTGGAGCGGGAGCTGCGGGGGATGGGGTTCGACTGCCGGCGGCACGCGTACCGGGATCCGGCCGGGGTGGAGAAGGTGAACCTGGTCTCGGTGCGGCCGGGCCGCCGCGAGTCGGGCGGAGTGCCCGCGCTGGCGCTGGTGGGCCACACCGACTGCGTCCCCTTCGACCCGGCATGGGAAGGCGCGCTTCGGCTGGAGGAGAAGGGCGGGAATCTCTACGGCCGCGGGGCGTGCGACACCAAGGCGTTCATCGCCTGCGCGCTGGAGGCGTGCGCGCGGGTGCCGGCGCAGGGGGCGCCGCTGCTGACGGCGTTCACCGCGGACGAGGAGCTGGGGTGCTTCGGCGCCAAGCAGCTGGCGGACGCGGGAGTGGGGAAAGCCCGGTACGCCATCGTCGGGGAGCCGACGCAGCTGCGGCCCATCCACGCCAACAAGGGGTACTGCCTGCTGGAGGTGGTGGTGCGGGGGAAGGAGGGGCACAGCGCGTACCCGGAGTCGGGCGCGTCGGCCATCTTCCGCGCGGCGAGGCTGCTGGAGCGGCTGGAGCAGTACGCGCGCACGGAGCTGCGGGCGGAGGCGGACCCGAAGTTCGAGCCGCCGTACACCACGGTCAACGTGGGCCTCATCAGCGGCGGGAAGGCGAAGAACGTCATCCCCGGGGAGTGCCGGTTCATCGTGGAGTGGCGGCCCATCCCCTCGCAGCGGACGGAGATCGTCCCGGAGAAGGTCCGGGCGCTCGTCCAGGAGCTGGGGTTCGCGGCGGAGGTGACGGTGCAGCGGATGGACCGCGGGGTGGAGACGAGCGTGGCGTCGGAGGTGGTGGCGTTCGTGTCGCAGGCGACGGGGAAACCTCCCGCGACGGTGGCGTTCGGCACCGAGGCGCCGCAGATGACGCAGCTGGGGGCGGAGGCGGTGGTGTTCGGGCCGGGGGACATCCAGGTCGCGCACCAGACGGGGGAGTTCGTGCCGGTGGACGAGCTGGTGCGGGCAGAGGAGATCCTGGAGCAGGCCATCGTCCGGTTCTGCGGAGGCGCGTGATGGACGAGCTGACCGCGTTGGACGGCGTGCCGCTGACGCACCGGAGGGTGAAGCTCTCGGAGGTGGAGCTGCACGTGGTGGAGGCGGGCGCGGGCGAGAAGCTGGTGGTGCTCCTCCACGGCTTCCCGGAGTTCTGGTTCACTTGGCGCGCGCAGATCCCGGCACTGGCAAGAGCGGGCTACCGCGTGGTGGCGCCGGACATGCGCGGTTACAACACGTCGGACAAGCCGAAGGGCGTGGCGTCGTACGACGTGGTGAATCTCTCCCGCGACGTGGCCGAGCTCATCCAGGCGATGGGGGCGGAGCGCGCGGACGTCGTGGGGCACGACTGGGGCGGCGCGGTGGCGTGGATGTTCGCCATGTTCCACGGGGACCGCCTCCGCCGGCTGGTCATCATGAACGCCCCGCACCCGGCGCAGTTCCAGAAGGCGCTCCGGCGCGACCTGGGGCAGCTGCGGCGGAGCTGGTACATGTTCTTCTTCCAGGTCCCGGCCATCCCGGAGCGGCTCATCCGCATGGGCGACTTCACCGCCCTGCGCAACGCGTACCGCGGGCTCCTCGAGCGGAAGCGGCTGAGCGAGGAGGACCTGGGACGGTACAAGGCGGCGCTCGCCCAGCCTGGCGCGCTCACCTCGATGCTCAACTACTACCGGGCGGCGATGCGGCGCTTGCTCAAGACCAACCCACCCTTCCAGCCCATCACCGCCCCGGTGCAGGTCATCTGGGGCCAGCGGGATCACTTCATCAAGCCGGAGCTGGCGGACGCGAAGTCGAAGTGGTGTGAGGACGTGAGGGTCCACCGGGTGGCGGACGCCAACCACTTCGTGCAGGAGGACGCGCCGGACGAGGTGAACGCGAAGCTACTGGAGTTCCTGGGCTGATCGCAGGCCGGTCCGGGAGCGCCCACAGTCGGGCCGCGCCCTCACGTGATAGCTTGAGATCGTGCCGGACATTCCGCTGGTGCGTACAGATGGAAAGGTGTTCTCCGCCGGCATCACGCTGTCCCCTGAGCGTTTCGTGCATGCGGAACTGCTCAGTCGAGCGAGCAAGAGCGATCACGCGCGAGAGACGGAGAAGGTCTACGGTCTCGGGGACAGCCTCTACTTCTTCGCGGGTTACGCCTGCCCAGGGTTCGGCGATGTGGTGTTCATCTTCGAAGCGTCGTGCCTAGACGGCGTCGACGGGGGGGCCACGCCCTTCGATACTGGAGGGCTGTACGGAAGGAAGATCTTCGCTCGGGCATGGGACGGGCTCGATCGGGCCGCCGAGGACGAGGCACGTCGCGAGCTGGTCGCCCAGAGCCAGAGGTCCCTGTCTGACTGGCGCTCGGCCCTGGACGAGTACCTGAGCGAGTTCTTCGACACCCCGCGCGAATACCTGCGCGGCGACCGCCCACGAAAAGACGACGCGTCCGGGCGGCTGGGCGACGCCAGGAACTCCAGGCGAGCTTGGACCTGGGAGGTGCGCGCCCACGCGGACCTCCCCATCGGGCAGGGGCTCCGGAGGATCTGGGCGTCGGCCGACTATGAGGAGGCGATCCGTCAGCAGGTGCTCACCATGAATGACGACAAGCGGAAATCCTGGAACGAGCGCGTCGGGAAGCGCCTGGTCCGAGTCGCCCCCGGAGAGAGCCCGCACGCGCGAGCGGAGGCGGAGCTGACGTCATGAGCGAGCCCCGGCAGATCATTGGCTTCTCCGGTCGGCCAGTTCATGCGGCAACCGGCTGGAAGCCTCCCATCATCTATGAGGCTCAGGCGGACAGGGCATACCTTGAGAGCCGCGCCTACGAGGTGTGGAGCCTGGATGAGGTCAAGCGCTTCGAGCAGGAGCGCGTAGTCTCGTTGCTCCCCCGTTTCCAGCCCTTCAGGCATGGCGTGACACTCGTGTACGCCCACGACCTTTTCATGCACCCGGAGGTCGAAGGCTCTCCCATTCCGGCGTTCGAGACGCTGAAGTACGCGTCCCAGCTCGAGTCCTATTTCACGCTCCTGAGCGAAGAGGAGGCGCTCGATCTGTACCGGACGTGGGCGGACCAGCTTCTTAAGTTCGGTCGGAACTTACTCTTCGTTGGCGAATCCGCCGAGCTCGCGCTTGCCACGGCGATGCGCGCTCGATACTGCACCAAACCCAAGAGGTTGCGCACCCTTCGCCTCGAGGCGGATGCCCTGGCCTTCGCGGCATTGGCGGTCTCGGGCGGGGCCCCGGAGCGGTTGCTGGAGGACGCCGGCAAGGACTTCTCCGAGGAGGAGGTGAGCCGGATCGAACAGCGCGGGACGAGCCTCGCGACCGAGCGAAGCGTGCGATTGAGCCAGCGTGCAGCAGTCGAGCCCGCTCTCCTTGCACGCGATCTTGCGCTCGCGGCCATCCTCGGGGGATCGCCCAGAGCCGAGGCGCCGGGTCCATGAACCTCACTGCGCAGTGGGTTCGGTCAGAGGCGCTT
>DASRBA010000366.1:0-35715 GCA_035637895.1 Myxococcaceae bacterium | reverse complement strand
CGAACTTCGACGGCGTGATGAAGAACCTCTACGACGACCGCCACAAGACGTTCGAGAGCCCGAAGGAGCTGCGCCAGTTCGTCGAGGCGCAGGCGACCGCCATCAACGACGGCATCACCAAGCCCGGCGTGCTGATCCGCGAGGGCGCGGACTCGGCGAGGTACCCGTACACCAAGGTGGCGGACCTGCCGAAGGCGATGAACCAGTTCTACGACGAGCTGTTCCGGCGCCTGAACAATCCCAAGCAGGACCCCAGGCAGCTGGCGGCGTGGATCGAGTACCGGATGGACCTCACCGACCACTTCTTCGCCGACGGGTGCGGGAAGGCCGCCAAGGCCATCTCCGCCTGGGCGCTGATGCGCGCGGGCCAGCAGCTGCCCACCTACGGGAGCCGCGACGCGTACTACGACCTCGGCCGGCCGGAGGGGTCGCGCGTCCCCACCCAGGCTCGCGACCTGTACCGGTGGACCGAGGCTGATCCGCAGTTCGCGCGGTGGTACAGCAAGTACCTGGAGTTCTTCCCCGGCGGGAAGGTGGGGTAACGGCCATGACCAGCAAAGCGGCGGAGCAGTTCCTGGAGGAGCAGAAGAAGCAGCGGGAGGCGATCCGCGCCAAGGTGGCGAAGGCGAAGGCGTCGTCGGGGAAGGAGGCCTTCGACTTCCAGGCGTTCGCGAAGGCCTACGACGTGAGCCAGGACTACGGGTCGAGGCCCGTCACCCCCGAGGTGATGGAGCGGTACGAGGAGGAGTACTACCTGGGCCCCGTGCAGGCGAAGACCGTGAAGGAGTTCGCCGAGCGGAAGACGGAGCTCAAGCTCCACGACGCGGGCTGACGCCGGAGGGAGCGGCGCCAGCGTCGAGCGAAGTGGAAGAAGCCGCCTGCGGTCCTGGGGCTCACTGGCAGGTGTATGCGCTGTAGCCGGTGGGCCGGCAGGTGGTGCCTGCGCAGCATGGGGTGTCGTCCAGGCCACACGGTGCCCCCGCCCCCAGGCATTGCGCGCAGGCGCCCTGAGCGCACTCCAGAGCGTACCCGCCGAAGGTCCCCGCACAGCAGGGGGCCCCGGGGCCGCAGGCGGCCGGTGGTTGTCCACAGGTGGTGAGGCATGCGCCCGCGTCCGCGTCGCAGGTGAGGGCGTTGCCGGCGGTGTCGGTGGCGCAGCAGTGGAGCGCCGGGCCGCAGCCGCCGTTGACGCGGACGCAGCCGTCGGTGGATTCGCCCTGGCCGGAGTCCGGGTCGCCGCAGTCCCCGCCGGAGCAGAGGCCGCGGGGGCAGGCGTCGAGGAGGAGGGCGAGCGCGGCCAGGGGAGCGAGGGCGGCGAGGAGTCGGAGGGGGGAGGTCATCTGGTGGGCAGACCTGGGGAGGGGCGTTTCGGTCACGCCGTCAGACCCGCTTGATACATCGTCCACCGCTGGATGGACGGGTGGCTTCGGCGCCGTTCAGGGGAGGGTGCGAATGCGGGAGTGGGCGGAGCGGAGGGCGGAGGTGCGCGCGGCGTCGGCCGCCACCATGCACTTCCTGCCGGAGCGGACGGAGGAGCGGCGTCGGCACGTGCAGGGGATGTTGTCGCTGCTGATGAGCGAGGACGCGGGAGTGGGGCGCTCGCTGGAGCGGTGGCAGTACCTGGGGACGTTCTTCCATCCGCACCTCGGGACGTGGGTGCACGACCTCCGCTACTGGGAGGGGGAGGAGGGGCCGGTGGTGGCGCTGCGGGTGCCGGTGTCGGAGCGGCACCGGCCGGCGCAGGGGCTGGGGTGGCTGGAGGGGCGGGTTCGGAGGAGCCGTGGCTTCCAGGGGCCGCCCAACCTGGAGTTGGTCATCTCCGCGGCGGACGACCGCGCGCTCGCGCTGGTGGTGCCGGTGGCGGAGGGGCCGGAGGTGTGGCGCTGCGTGCGGGAGGCGCTGTTCCCGGCGCGGGAAGAGGCGGTGGTGCTGCACTGAGGGTGCGGCCTACCGGAACAGCACCAGGCCGTAGTCGCCGATGAGCTGGAAGCCGATCGCCTCGTAGGCGCGGCGGGCGGGGCCCTGCTCGTGGGTGAAGAGCACGGCGCGGGAGATGCCGGCCTCGCGGGCGAGGAGGAGGGAGCCGGCGGTGACCGCGCGCCCGTAGCCATGGCTGCGGAGAGCGGGGGGCGTGTAGACGCCGCCGATCTGGACGGCGTCCGGGAGGCGGGCGTTGAACGCGGAGGTGGCGACGATCTGCCCGTTCCGTCCTTCGAGGAGGAACAGGTTGTCGCCGGCGGCGTGCCCCTCCACGGCGTCTCGGGCCTGGCGGTCCAGGGCTGGCCCTGGCTGCTCGCCGATGGCTTCGACCAGGAATTCGGCGCGGAGCTGGGCGAGGGCGGGGAGGTCCGCGGGCGTGGCGAGGCGGCAGCGGACGTCGCCGCGGGCGAGGGCTTCCGGGAGGCGGAGCTGGGAGAGCGGGAGGGCGAAGAGGGCCTCGCGGACCTCCAGCTTGGTCGGGGTCTGCTCCAGTCCCAGGAGCGCCCGGGCGTGGGCGACCTGCGACCAGGGGCCGGTGAGTCCGGCGATGGGTCGGAGCGCGTGGCGCGGGAGCTCGCGGAGGAGGGCGGCGAGGTCGTCCGGGGCCTGGAGGCCGAGGTTGCCTTGCCAGAACTGGGCGACGACGCCGGTGATGGCGTCCCCCTCGAACGCGGCGAGGTACGTGCCCTGTCCTGGTTCGCCCCGATCCACCAGCCCGGCGCTCCGGGAGTTGGAGCGGAGGAACATCGAGGTGTCGGTGAGCGGGCGGAGGAAGGACTCGAGGGCGGCTTCGTCGCCGGGGTGGAGGAGGCGGATGGTGGGCGACGCGGTCACGGGCGGGACTCTCCGGGGAATGCAGACGAGGTCAAGGGGCCTCACCTGACGGACCCGCGGCCAGCACCCCAACTCGAGCTGATGCGGTATGCCTGTGTGAATGACCGCGACGCTGCTCTCCATCCTGCCCTGGGTCGGGCTCGAATGGCGCTGCCGCTCAATCTGCGTCGAGGACTACGGCTTCAAGTACAACGAGTACGTATGCCAGTGAAGCCCGCTTCCAGGCGCTTCCGGCCAACCTCGCGCTCTAACCGTCCAGCTGATCCAGCGCGACCGCGTCGTCCCGCAACAACTCCCGGCTGAGCGACACCTGCTCCTCGTTCGCCATGTCCGCCCGCAGCGCCTTGGCGAACGTCAACACGTCCTCCGCCAGCGCGGTCGGGTCCGCCTCCTCCGCCTGCCTCCTCAGCTCCCCGATCTCCACCCGCTGCGTCTGGTGGTCGTTCTGCACGCGCTCCACCCGCACCTCTCCCCAGGCGTCCAGGCTGCGCAGCAGCGGCACGAGGATCTCGTCCTCCGTCGCCAGGTGGAACCACAGCGACTCGCAGAGGTTCCGGCACCGGTCCCGGAGCCGCGCGGACTCCGCGCTCCTCCCGGAGAGGACCGCCGCCGCGGACGCCTCCACGAGGGTGAGCTTCTCGGACAGCCACAGGTGCTCGGCCAGCACGCGGCCGCGGACGTCACTGGGATTCACGGTTCAACCTCCAGAGGGGTCTCCACCTCTCCCAAAGCACCCTCCATGCCGGCCCCCTCCCGCGTGAAACCACCCGCCACACCCGCAGCCCGTGCACCCGCGCCTCCCCCCGCCGCACGGATTGCGCACACCCGGAGTGATGTCCAGGACCGGGGGCCCCGCCTGGTCATCCCCGCCATCTCGGGCCAGGTGTACGACCACTTCGCGTGGTCTCCGGGCAGAGGAAGCGGACCTGCGCCACCTTCCCCTCCGACCGGGAGTCGTCCTCGGGTCGTCGCCTCCGAGGAGAGGTAGGTTCCCGGTCCCATGGCCCCCGAGATCACCCGCACCTCCTCCACCTCCGATCCCCTCGTCCTCGACCTGGGCGACGTCGGCCGCGCGGACCTGGCGCGCGCCGGCGGCAAGGGCGCCAACCTGGGCGAGCTGATCCGCGGCGGCTTCCCCGTCCCTCCCGGCTTCGTCATCACCAGCCAGGCCTTCCGCGAGGCGCTGGCCACCGCCGGCGGTCCGGAGCGGCTGGAGTCCGGCCGCGTCCCCGACCTGCTCTGGCGGCGGATCTCCGAACGCTACCGGACGCTGGGCGGCGGCGCGGTGGCCGTGCGCAGCAGCGCCACCGCCGAGGACGCGCCCGGCGCCACCTTCGCCGGCCAGCACGCCACCGTGCTCGAGGTCCAGGGCGAGGAGGCGCTGGAGAAGGCGGTGCGCGCCTGCTGGGCCTCGCTCTGGTCCGAGCGCGCGGTGGACTACCGCCAGCACCAGGGCGTGCGCGAGGGCGACGCGGCGATGGCGGTGGTGGTGCAGCGGATGGTGGAGCCGGCGTGCGCGGGGGTGATGCTCACCGCGGACCCCATCTCCTCCGACCGCGGCGTGGTGGTGATCGAGGCGGCGCCGGGGCTGGGCGAGGCGGTGGTGAGCGGGACGGTGACGCCGGAGCGGGTGGTGGTGGACAAGGCGAACCGCACGGTGACCTCGCGCCGCGAGGGCCGCTTCGCCGAGGGCCAGCCCAAGCCCACCGGCCCGGTGCTGCCGGACGCGCGCGCCTCCGAGCTGGCGGAGCTGGCGGCGCGCGTGGAGCGGCACTTCGGCTCGCCCCAGGACATCGAGTGGGCGGTGGCCGGCGACCGCACCTTCCTGCTCCAGGCGCGCCCGATGACCGCGCTCCGCCCGGCGCCGGCATCGGCCCCCGCCCCGAGGCCCCCGCCCGGCAAGCGCCCCGCGCGCGCGGACATGGCCCGGCAGATCGCCGGCGAGCTCTTCCCCGACCGCCCGTACCCGCTGGACCTCACCGCGCACACCATCCCGGTGCTGGGGGCGGTCATCGACAACCTCTTCCGGCCGCTCGGCGCCGCCGCCAACAGCGCGGAGGAGACGCTGCGCCACGAGGACGGCGTGCTGGTCAAGCTCCAGGGCTTCGGGCCGCGCCCGTCGTGGCGGATGTTCTACCTCCCGGGCCTCAACACCTGGCGCGCGCGCCGCCACCCGCTGGGCGCCTGGGAGTCGGACCCCATCCTCATCGAGGGCCTCCGGCGGACCCGCGCCCTGCGAGCGCGCGACCTGGCCGCGCTGGACTGGGTGGACGTGCTGGGGACGCTCGACGAGGCCATCGCCATCGCGCCGCACATGGCGAGGCTCCGCTCGCGCTACTTCCCCAAGGCGGTGCTCTGGATTTTCGTCTATTGGCTGATGCTGGCCGCCGCGCGGCGGTTCGGCGCCCGCGAGGCGCTGGGGACCGGCATCCGCACCAAGACCATCGAGCTGAACGAGGCGCTGGAGGCGCTCTCGGAGTTGGTGCGCGGAGATCCGGCGCTCGCGGAGGCGTTCCGCACCTCGACGCCCAAGGACCTGGTGGCGAAGCTGCGCGGCGGCGAGCTGTCCGCCGACTTCAAGCGACGCTTCGATGACTTCCTGGACACCTTCGGGTCGCGGGAGACCATCGTCACGCTGGTCACCCGCCCGTGCTGGGCGAACGCTCCGGAGATCCCGCTCGCGGTGGTGCAGGGAATGGCCGCCGGGGACCGGCCGGCCCGCCGCCCGGGCAGCAACGCCGCGGGGTGGGAGCAAGCGCGCGACGAGGTGCTCCGGACCACCTTCCTCGGGCGCTGGCCGTTCCGCGGGCTGTTCCTGCGCGCGCTCGACGCGCGGCGGATCGCCTACCAGGTCCGGGAGAACACCCACTTCTACCTGCTCGCCGGCCAGCCGGTGGTGCACGCCTGCCTGGGGGAGCTGGCGCGGCGCCTGAAGGCCGCGGGCGTGCTGGAGCGCGAGGAGGACGCCGCGCACCTCCTTCTCACCGAGCTCCGCGGCGCGTGGCCCCCGAGCGATGAGAAGACCCGCGCCCTGCGCGAGGCCGTCGAGCGGCGGAGGCGCCGCCGCGAGGAGTTGGGCGCGTGGAGTGCCCTCAACCGTGAGGACATGCCGTCGGTCCAGCTCCAGGCCCTGGCCCCGGACGACGAGGCGCTCGTCTCCGGCCTCCCCGGGAGCCCGGGCGTCGCGGAGGGGGTGGTGCGCGTCATCTCCGGCCCGGAGCGGTTCGGCGAGCTGCGCGCGGGCGAGGTGATGGTCTGCCCGTACACCAACCCGTCCTGGACGCCGCTGTTCCACCGCGCGGTCGCGGTGGTGGCGGATTGGGGCGGGGCCAACTCGCACGCGGCCATCGTCGCCCGCGAGTACGGCCTCCCGGCGGTGATGGGCACCGCGGACGGAACGAAGAAGCTCCGCGACGGGCAGCGCGTCCGGGTCGATGGAACCTCAGGGCGCGTGTATCCGCTGCCCTGAAGACGCCCGCGGCGCCGGCGTGCGCGCCGATGCCCCAAGAACCTTCGTGGCGCGTCACCCGGTGGCGTGACGGCGGTCCTCTGCCAGCGCCTCCGGCCCGCGCACGGTGAGGACCGGCACCGGCGACTCCGCCACCACCCGGTGCGCCACGCTCCCCAGGAAGAAGCGGTGGAGCCGCGAGTGCCCGTGCGTGCCCATCACCACCAGGTCGTAGCCACCTTCGCGGGCGACGCGGAGGATGGTGGCGGCGGGCTCGCCGGAGTCGATGCGGGTGGACGCCGCGAGGTTCGGGTGGTCGGCCCCATCGAGGAAGATCTGCACCGCCTTGCGCGCCTCGCGGACGCTGAACTCCTCCAGCGAGATCGCGCTCCACCCCGGGACGGAGAGCATCACGTCCGGCGTGAGGTAGTTGGGCGGCTCCCAGACGTGCAGCAGATCCACCGGCGCCGCGCAAACCTTGCCGATCTGGAGCGCGCGCTCCAGCGCCTGGCGCGAGGCTCCGGAGAAGTCGACCGGGACCAGGATCTTCGTGAACACAGGCATCGTCACACCTCCCATCCGCCCACCCCATGCATCCGCCGCGCCCGCCTAGTGGACGTGCACGCCGGGCATGTCGCGGTCGGACTGGACCGGCTTGATCACCTTCCCGCTGTCCAGTCCGGGCGTGGCGCCCGGGCCCTGCGCGGGCCGCACCACCGGCGCCTCCTCCAGCAGCGGCGCGTCCTCCTCCTCCGGCCGCTGGGCGTCCCGCTGTGGGAGCTTCCGGCCGTGCTCCGGGTCCGGCTGAACCGGGTTCATGCGCGCACCTCCTCCCCGGAAGGTGCGTCGCCTCAGCCTCGCGCGCAGGTGCGGAAGCCGGCCCAGACGTCGCGGCGGTCGGGCGGGTAGAAGTTCCGCCACGTATTCCGGATCAGCCGGGCGCGCGTCACCCAGCACCCTCCGCGGAGGACCTTGTGGGTGCCGAACCAGGGCTGGGAGTAGTCCGTGTACGGGTCGGCGCTGAAGCCGGGGTAGGGCAGGAAGTCGTCCGCGCACCACTCCCAGACGTTGCCGATCAGCTGGCGGCAGCCGAAGGCGCTGTCGCCGGCGGGGAGGGCGCCCACGTCCACGCGGCCGAGCGCGCGCCAGTCCAGGTTGGCCCGCTCCGGAGAGGGCGGGTCGTCTCCCCACGGGTAGCGGCGCTTGCGGGAGGAGAGGCGGCCGTCGGCGGTGGGCTCGCCGGCGGCGGCGACCTCCCACTCCAGCTCGGTGGGCAGGCGGCGGCCGCGCCACCGGCAGTACGCCTCCGCCTCGTGCCAGCAGACGTGCAGCACGGGGAGGTGCGGCTCCAGCGGCACCCAGCGGTCGAAGTCGCGGCGGAGCCACCCCGTGCCCTCGCGGCGCCAGTAGACGGGGTGCTGGGCCTGCTCGCGCTCGCGCCAGGCCCACCCGGCGTCGCTCCACAGCTCGCGGCGGAGGTAGCCGCGGTCGTCGGTGAAGGCGGCGAGCTCGGACTGGGTGACGGGGGCACGGGCGATGGCGAAGGGCTCCACGCGGCGCTCGTGCGCCCACTTCTCGTTGTCGTGGATGAAGCCGGGGCCGTACGGGGCGCCGAGGAGGAACGCCCCGCCGGGGACCTCGACGTCCCCTTCGCAAGGCCCAGCGGGCTCCGTGGGGCGGGGAGGGCGGCTGACGGGCGGAGGCGGCAGCTCCAGCGTCTGGCGGGTGTAGCTGAACGCCTCGTCGTGCATGTCCTCGTGGGCCACGGAGAGGTCCAGGTAGTACGCCTCGTTGGGGAGGGGTTCGGCGCGGGCGAGGCGCTCGAGGATGCGGTCGCGCACCTCGCGGAGGTAGGCGCCGACCTTCCCGCGCGGGAAGAGGGGCAGGTCCCAGCGGACGTCGTGGGGGACGGTGCTGGAGTTGTAGAGGGAGTCGGCGTCGGCGTGGAGCGGCGGCTGCTTCCAGGCGGTGCGGAGGACCCACAGCTCCTGGAACCACGCGACGTGGGCCGCCTCCCAGAGCATGGGGTTGACGATCTTCAGCCGCGGCCCCAGCAGCTGCGCGTCGGTGAGGTCCGCCATCAGCTCCAGGGTGCGCGACCGCGCGTCCGCGATCTCCGAGGCCAGCGTCTCCGCCCGTCCGGTCACGGCGGCAGTGTACGCGGTACGTTCGCAAAGATGAGCGACCCGAAGATTCCGGACGAGCAGGCCCGCACGTGCTGGGACGACTCCGCGGACGCGTGGGAGCATTTCGTGGAGAGCGGCCTGGATTACTACCGGACCGACCTCCACGGGCCGGCGCTGCTCGACGCCTGCGGGCCCGTCGGCGGTCTCTCCGCCCTGGACCTGGGGTGCGGCCCGAACTTCCTGATCTTCGAGCTCCGGCCTCGCTAGCCCGAGCCAGGCCCGCAGCCGCTCCTCCAGGAAGGAGATCAACCGCATCCCCAGCCCGGCTAACGGCGCCCTCAGGTTGGAGAAACCCACCGGATCCGCTACACCCGGGTCCGGGTGCCCGAGCCGACGCTCAGCACGTGGTTCCTGGAGGCCCTGCCCGCGGGCCACCGCCCCGCGCCCTCCGCCGCGCTGGAGCGCGCGCTGGGCCAGGCGATCGGCGCGGCGCGGGCCGCCCACCCCGAGCTGTCCTCCGTCACCGACGAGGCGCTGGCCCGCCACCTGGCCTCCTGCGCCGGCGGGCCGGAGGAGCTGGAGTCCCTGCAGGCGGCGGACCTGCTCCTGGCGCTGGCGTGCGCGCGCCGCGACCAGCGCGCGCTGGAGGAGCTGCACCGCCGCATCGGCCAGGTGGTCCCGCGCGCGGTGGCCCGCCTCCGCTCCTCCGGCGCGTTCCTGGAGGAGGTGCGCCAGCTCCTCTCGCAGCGGCTCCTGGTCCCGTCCGAGGGCGGCGGGGTCCGCGTCCTCGACTACAAGGGCAAGGGCCCGCTGGAGCGCTGGCTGCGCGCCGCCGCGCTGAGGGTGGCGCTCAACCTGATCGAGACCGACAAGTCCCCCCGCGAGCAGGGCGACAGCGCCATCCGCGGGCTGCCCGACCAGGGCGGCGACCCGGAGCTGCTCCACCTCCGCCGCCGCTACGCCCCGGAGTTCAAGCAGGCGGTGGAGACCGCCCTGCGCAGCCTCTCCACCAAGGAGCGCAACTTCCTCCGCCTCTACTTCGTGGAGGGGCTGACGGTGGAGCAGATCGGCGCCATGCAGGGCGCCCACAAGTCCACCGTCTCGCGCTGGCTCACCCGCGCGCGGGAGACGGTGGGCGTGCACGTGCGCCAGCTCCTGGGCGAGCGGCTCAAGCTGTCCGCCGGTGAGCTCGAGAGCCTGATGGGCCTGCTGCAGAGCGAGCTGGAGCTCAGCCTCCTCCGGGTCCTCTAGGCGTGCCGTGAACGGGCGGCCGCTCAACCCACCCGCCCCGATCCAGAGCTACCATCTCCTCCCGATGTGCCCGTCCGAGAGCCTGGTCCTGGACTTCGTGGAGGGCGCCCTGGAGGGCGAGGAGGCGGAGGCCTTCCACCAGCACCTGGACCACTGCCAGAGCTGCCAGCGGCTGGTGGCGGAGGTGGCGCGCGCGGAGTCGTCCCCGGCACCGCAGCGCGGCGACCGCCTGGACCGCTTCCTCATCCTGGGCGAGCTGGGCCGCGGCGGGATGGGCGTGGTGTACGCCGCCTTCGACCCGCAGCTGGACCGCAAGGTGGCGCTCAAGCTCCTCCGCCCGGACGCCAGCGCCTCGCACGTGGAGCCCGCGGAGCAACGCCGCCGGCTCTTGAAGGAGGCGCAGGCGCTGGCCCGCCTCTCCCACCCGCACGTGGTGCGCGTCTACGAGGCGCGCGAGGTGGGCGACGAGGTCTTCGTGGTGATGGAGCTGGTGGAGGGCCAGACGCTGGGCGAGTGGCTGCGCGCGCCGGGCCGCTCCTGGCGCGAGGTGCTGGACGTGTTCCTCAAGGCCGGCGGCGGGCTGGAGGCCGCCCACCGCGCCGGGCTGGTGCACCGGGACTTCAAGCCGGAGAACGTCCTCATCGGCAAGGACGGCCGCGTGCTGGTGACCGACTTCGGCCTGGCGCGGGTGGAGTCGGTGGACCAGACCCCCGCCACCGCGCGCCTGGCCGCCACCGCCGTCGCCGTGGCCGAGCGCGGCGACCTCCGCCCGCTCACCCGCACCGGCGCGCTGGTGGGCACCCCGGCCTTCATGGCCCCCGAGCAGTGGGAGGGCGCCCCCGCCGACGCGCGCTCGGACCAGTTCGGCTTCTGCGTGGCGCTCCACCTGGGCCTGTACGGCTTCCGCCCGTTCGAGGGCGACCGCACCGCCGACCTCCGCCGCGCCGTCCTCTCCGGGCAGGTGCCGCCCGCGCCGCGCGGGAGCCGGGTGCCGCGCTGGGTCCGCCGCTCCATCCTGCGCGGGCTCTCCGTCTCCCCCGCGAACCGCTTCCCCTCCATGGGCGACCTGCTGGGCGCGCTCGCCGAGAACCCGCTCCAACGGTACCGCGCGCCCGCCGCGGTGGCGGCGTCCGTGTTGCTGGTGGCGTCCGGCGCGGCGCTGGGGGCCTTCCGCGCCGACCCGCGCGTGCTCCTGTGCACCGGTTCGGAGCAGAAGCTGGCCTTCGCCTGGGACGGGGCGCGCAAGGAGGCGGTGCGCCAGGCGCTGCTGGGCGGCAACTCCCCCTACGCGCAGGACGCCTGGACCGGCGTGGAGCGCACGGTGGACGCCTACGCCGCGTCCTGGGTGGCCATGCACCGCGACGCCTGCGAGGCCACGCGGGTGCGCGGCGAGCAGTCCGAGGCGATGCTCGACCTCCGCAGCCAGTGCCTGGAGCGGCGCGCGCGCGACCTGGAGGCGCTCACCAACTTCTTCATCCACGGCGGCGCCGAGGCGGCGGAGAGCGCGGTGCAGGCCGCCTACGCCCTGCCGTCGCTCAAGGAGTGCGCCGACGTGGACGCGCTCGCCGCGCTGGTGCGGCCGCCCACCGCCGGTCCCCAGGCGGCGCGGGTGGGCGAGGTGGACCGCAAGCTGTCCGAGGTGCGCGCGCTGGCCGCCGCCAACCGCTGGGAGCCCGCCATCGAGCTGGCCCAGGGCGCGGCCGCGCTCTCGCGCACCGTGGACCACGCCCCCACCCGCGCCGAGGCGTACTACCTGCTGGGCCTGCTCCGCCTGCGCCGGGGCGACGGCCCCGCCGCCGAGGAGTCGCTGTTCGAGGCCGCGCTGGCGGCGGAGAGCGGCCACCACGACCGGCTGGCGGCGCGCGCGCGCATCGAGCTGATCACCGCCGTGGCGGAGCTGCAGAACCGCTTCAACGCGGTGGAGCCCGCCATCCGCGAGGCGCGCGCCGCGCTGGACCGCTTCGGCTCCACCCCGGAGCTGGAGAGCCGGCTGGAGACCGCCGTCGCCGGCGCGCTCAACGCCCAGGACAAGTGCGAGGAGGCGCTGCCCCACCTGAGGGCCGCGCTCCAGTACGCCGACCGCGCCTACCCGCGCGCCGACCCGCGGCGGGCGCAGATCCTCACCAACCTGGGCAACAGCCAGCGCTGCGTGGGCGACCTGGACGCGGCGAAGGAGACGCTGGAGCAGGCGCGCAGCCTCCGCGAGGACACCTTCGGCCACGTCCACCCGGAGGTGGCGCTCTCCCTCCACGTGCTGGCCAACGTCCTCTTCTCCCAGAACGACTTCGATGGCGCGCTGCGCTCGCACCGCCGCGCGCTGGAGATCCGCGAGCAGGTCCTGGGCCCCAACTCCGTCCTCGCCGCCCAGTCGCGGGTGGACGTGGGCGTGGACCTCATCATGATGAAGAAGAACAAGGAGGGCCGCGAGCAGGTCATGCAAGGCCTGGCCGTCTACGAGCGCGTGCTGGGCAAGGACAGCCCCCGGCTGGCGCACCCGCTGCTGGTGCTGGGGCACGTGGAGGTGGAGCTGAACAACCCGGAGGAGGCGGTGCGCGTGTGCGACCGCGCCCTCACCCTGCTCCAGGGCCGCGACGACGAGCAGCTCGCCATGGCCCGCTTCAACCTCGCCATGGCCCTGCGCGCGCAGCACCGGGACGAGCCCCGCGCCCAGCAGCTGGCGCTCCAGGCCCGCGAGTACTTCGCGCGGCGCAAGGACGCCCGCCGATCGGAGCTGGACACCATCGACGCGTTCCTCGCCCAGAACAGGGCGCTGTAAGTTTTTCAACAAGGACGCTGAGCTCGTTACCGGTTGGCGCTCCGTCTCAGCGTCCGTCCGAGGAGAAACAGTAGCTCGGGCGAGCGGTTCCGCGGCGACGCCTCTGCGGCACGGGCCTGGCAGACCTCCCCTCTTCCTCGTGTCCAACGAACTGCGGAGACGCGTGCCCGCCCTGTTCAAGGTCCACCTCACCTCCGAGGCGATGGACGTGTGGAACGGGTTGCCGCCGCGGACCCGCGGGAGCCTGGAGAAGCAGCTCAACGGGATGGCGAAGGTGATCGGCTTCCGGGACCTGCTCACGGACAGCGAGCGGTACGGGAGCGTCCGCACCGGGAAGGTCGAGGCCCTGTACGAGCTGGACACGTCCGCCCGCCTGCTGCGCGTGTACGAGCTGAGGCGCCACGGGCGCTAGCGCCCTCATTCGCTCGCACCCGCATTACAGTCCCGACCCATGACCCCCCGGACCCCTCGCCTGGCGACGCTGTGCGCCCTTGGGCTGGCCGCGGCCGGCGCCGGCTGTCTCACCGTGCCCCTGGCCCCGGACCGCCCCGAGCTGTGGCAGTACGCGGTGCCGAAGCCGGGGGTGAAGGCGGAGCTGGAGATCTGGCCGCTGCGGGTGGGCCGCCGGGAGGGCGCGCCCCGCTGCGCGGCGGCCGGAGCGGAGTCCTGCCTCGCCTTCGCCGACATCGTCCAGGCCGCGTACCTGGTGAAGCACCCCAGCGGGAAGTTCTTCCTCATCGACGCCGCGGTCTCCGCGCGCGGCAAGGACGACGTGAGGCGCTTCCCGTGGCTCACCCAGATGCTGCTGGACTACCAGCCCGAGGGCTCGCTGGCGGAGGCGCTGAAGCAGGCGGGGTCGCCGCCGCTGGACTTCGTGCTGCTCACCCATTCGCACTGGGACCACGCCGGCGGGGTGCGCGAGATGGACCACCCGCGGGTGGTGATGGGGCCGGGCGAGCTGGAGTTCGTCCGCTCCATCAAGAAGGACGACCAACCGGTGTCGATGGCGGACCACCTGGAGGGCGCGGCGCTGGAAGCGGTGGCGTTCGACGGCCCGGCCTACGAGGAGTTCCCCGCCAGCCACGACTGGTTCGGCGACGGCAGCGTGGTGGTGGTGCCGATGCCCGGTCACACCCCCGGCTCCATCGGCGTCTTCCTCAACGGCGTGAAGGGCCGGCGGCTCTTCTTCATCGGCGACACCGGCTGGTCCATGGACGCGGTGGAGGGGCCCAGCCACAAGCTGGGGCCCATGAGCAACCTCACCGACTGGAACCGGCCGCTCCTGGCGGAGACGCTCTGGCGGGTGCACCACCTCCACCGCCGCGACCCGTCCGTGCTGATCGTCCCCGCCCACGACATGGCCGCGCTGCGGTCGGTGCAGGCGCTGGTCGCACCAGAGCGGCGATCTGCGCCGCGATGAGCCGCGGGTCGCGGAGGATGTCCGTCTCCCAGAAGCGCAGCACCGTCCAGCCCGCCTGGCGGAGCTCTCGCCGGTTGCGGCGGTCGCGCGCCACGTTGCGGCGGATCTTCTCCACCCAGTAGCCGGCGTTGTGCCCGGCGGCCAGGAGGGCCAGCCGCCGCTTCAGACCGCGCCCGTGCCAGAAGTCGCCGTCGCAGAACACCGCCACCTTGCGCCGCGCGAAGACCAGGTCCGGCCGCCCGGGGAGCGCGGCGACGCAGGGCAAGGGGGACAGCCGCAGCCGCCGCAGCGCCCGGGCCAGCGCCACCTCGCAGCGCGTGCCCGACTTCTTGCTGGACGCCCGGGCGCGCTCGGAGGCCGCGGGGGACGCAGGCCGCAATCCCGAATAACGCGGTGAATCAGGGAAGGGGCGACGGCTCGGCATGAGCGGGGGCACCGTGGCATAGTGCGGGGACTCGTGGCCACCACTCTGCCCCCGACGTTCCTCGCCGAGCTCCGGCACGACCTGGCCAACCCGGTGAACCACGTGGTGGGCTACGCGGAGCTGCTGGTGATGGGCGCCACCGAACGCCAGGCCACCGAGCTGCAGCCCCCGCTGGAGGCGATCTCCCGGGTCGCCGCGGATCTCCGCCGCCACCTGGAGGAGCACCTGCCGCTGACGCGGATCCGCAGCCAGGACGTGGACCTGCCGGCCGTCCACTCCTCCGTCACCGCCAGCGCCTCGGAGCTGCTGGTCCACGTCGCCTCGCTCAAGCCGCAGATCCGCGGGCGGTGGGCGGAGGCCGAGGACGACCTGACGCAGATCGAGCACGCCGCGCAGCGCCTGCTGGAGCTGGCGAAGAAGAGCCTCGAAGCGTAGAGGCGCCTAGCGGGCGCGCATCACGTCGAAGCGGTAGCCGACCTCGAAGCCCAGCCCGCCCGTCTGCGCCCGGAAGCTCGGGTCGTCCACTCCGGCCCAGGAGAGCACCACCTCGCCGAACGCCTGCCCGGGGCCCAGGTTCCAGGTGCCGCCGGCGAAGAGGAGCGCGCTGGGGGCCATCCGCCACAGGTCGACGCTCGGCTCCGTCTCCACCCTGCCGACGAACGTCTGGTAGTGCGTGAAGGTGGTGGTGAAGCCGGCGCCGGCCATCAAAGACACGCCGCCCAGGCGCAGGGGCAGGAAGCCCACCCGCACCGCCACCGGGAACAGCGTCACGTCGGCGCGGGTGAGCGGCACCGCGGCGGACCCACCGGTGATCTCCTGCTCGGCGCCGGCGCCGTAGCCGGCGGTGAGCCCCACGCCCAGCGGGACGCCGCCCGGGTTGAACGTCGCCCAGCCGTCCAGCGCGGCGCGCGGGCCCGCCATCGCGCCCAGCGACTGGGTGAACCCGAGGCGCGCGCCCACGCGCACCGCCAGGCCTCCCTCGGCGGACTTGCGGGCGGAGCAGGTGGCGGAGGAGACGGCGTCGCCGTCCACGGCGACGGTGAAGGTCACCTCGGCCGGGGGCGCGCCGCGCAGCTCCCAGCGGTAGCGCAGGCGGGCGCCGTCCACCTTCTCGAAGGTCAGCGTCCCCGCGGACGCCTTGGCATGCACCGCCGCCGGGTCCACCGGGCCGCTCACGTCGTAGAGCACGTCCAGCCGCCCCACGCCGTCGAAGCCGGGGGGCAACGCGCTGGGGGTCACCACCGCGCCCAGCCGGTTGTACGGCGGCGTCTCCACCTCCACCGTCCGCTCGGTGGTGACGCCGCCCACCTTGGCCAGCAGCACCACGTCGCGGGCGCCGGGGGGGATGGGGACGGCGATGACGGCCTCGCCGTTCTTCCCGGCGATGGCGGGGCCGTACGTCTCGTCGCCGGCGCGCGCGCGCACCTCAGCGCCGGGTCGGCTGGACGCCTCCAGCTTGGTCACCCCGTACAGCGGGAGCCGGACGAACTCGACGTCGGCCGGGCCGGAGGTCTCCTTCCAGACCGCCAGCAGCGCCATCTGGGGGAACTTGGTGGGCGGCGGGGCGTAGCTCATCCGCACCTTGCCGGAGCCCACGTCCACCGGGTCGCCCAGGTCGCCCACGCTGGCGCGCACGCGGAGCCTGCCGGGCGCCGACGCCAGCGCCGGGTCCAGTTGCAGGACCAGCGCCACCACCTGGGTGCGGCCGAGGATGATGGGCGACGGTTCGGGGGTGACGGTCGTCGCGGCGGCGGCGGGAGGGGCCGCGGCGAGCGCGAGGGCGGCCAGCGCGGGCGCGATGTGTCTCGGCATCCTCACGGTCTGCTGGGGAGCACCCGGGCCTTGGAGGTGGCGCGGATCTCCGCTTCGATCTTCGCCAGTTTGTCGCGGGCGGCGTCGCGTTTCGGGTCCGCCTGCACCGTCGCCTCCAGGTGCGCGGCGGCCTCCACCCGGTTGCCCTTCTGCGTGGCGGCGTCCGCCAGCGCCTCGAACTTGTCGGCCAGCGCGCCCAGCCGGTGCTGCACGCGCTCGTCCCCGGGGGCCAGCTCGCGCGCCTTGAGCAAGAGGCCCAGCGCCTCGTCGTTGCCGGCGCCCACCAGCCGCCCGGCCTTGATCTGCGCGTCCGCCTGGGCGACCAGCGCGGAGAGCGCGCGTTCGTGGGAGATGAAGCGGCCGGCGAGCAGCCCGCCCCCGCCGACGACCAGCACCAGCGCCCCCAGCGCGGCCAGCCGGAGCATGGGCCGGCGCGCCAGCTCCACCATCACCCGCGACCCGGCGACGCGGCGGCGCAGCGCGCGCGTCCGGGTGATCACCGGCGCCAGGAACGCGGGCACCTTCTTCGCGGCGCGGCGGCGGGCCTCCGCCATCAGCTGTTCGATCTCCTGCTCTTCCTCCTGCAGCTTGTCCCCGAACAGCCGCTGGACCTCCGCGCCGATGTCCGGGAAGCCGATCTCCAGCTGCAGGTCCTCCAGCGCGCGCTGCAGGTCCCGCGCGGTGGCGTGCCGCTTCTCCGGGTCCGGGTGGGTGGCCTTCAGCGCCAGGTTGCTCAGCGAGGTGGGGATGCTGCGGATGAGGTCCTTGGGCGGGATGCGCTCGAAGTGGCGGCGGGTCTGGACGAACTGGTCCGCGGTGACCTTGGGGTACGGGCGGCGGAGCGTGAGCAGCTCGTAGAGCACCACGCCCGCGGAGAACAGGTCCCACGCCGGCGCCGGCTTGCCGCCGATGGCCTGCTCCAGCGGCATGTACTCCGCCTTGCCGATCATCAGGCCCTGCCCCAGCGCGCCCTCCGCGTTCGCCGCCGCCACCCCGAAGTCCATCAGCTTCACCTCGGAGCGCGCGGAGAGCACCACGTTGGCGGGGCTGACGTCGCGGTGGACCAGGTCCAGCGCCCGGCCGTCCAGGTCCTTCTTCTCGTGGACGTACGAGAGCGCCTTGCACAGCTCGATCACCACCGCCACCGCGAAGGCGGGGGGGATGGGGGTGCGCGCCTGCTTGTGCGCCTTGAGCACCGCGGACAGGTCGCGCCCGTGGATGTACTCCATGGCCAGGTACGGGTGCCCCTGCGCCTCGCCGAAGGCGAACACCTGCACCAGGTTGGGGTGCTGCAGCGTGGCGCTGATCCGCGCCTCGTGGAGGAACATCGACCCGTAGGGCGTGGACGGGCCGAACTGCGAGAGCACCGTCTTGAGCGCCACCAGCTTGTCCACGCCCTCGGAGAGCTGGGAGCGCGCCAGGTGGACGTCCGCCATCCCGCCGCCGCCCAGGCGCTTGAGCAGCTGGTACTGGCCGAGGGCGTCGAAGGCGCGCAGCCCGGTGCTGGGGCTCTTCACCTTCCCGGGCGTGCCGGGGCGCGAGTCGGACTTCTCGCCCTTGTCGCCCGTCTTCGGCTCCTTGGAGACCGGCGTCCCGCCCGCGCTCCCGCCGGTCTTGGGCTCCTTCTCCCGCGTCACCGCGCCGGGGCCGGTGATGGGAACGGATTCGGGGGACGCCGCCGCCGCGGGCATGCGCTCCTCGGGCGTGGGCTCGTCGTCGCCCGGCTGGACCTCGCGCTGCTCGACCGGCGGCGGCGCAGGCTTGGCGCCCGAGGGCCGCGCCGGCACCGGCCCGCGCCGCTCGCCGGAGATCGCCGTGCGCGGCATGGGGGTCCTCGGCGGGGGCGTCGCGCCGCGCGCCGGCGTGGGCCGCGGCTCCCCGGCGAGCTCGGCGTCGATGAGCTGGCCAAGCTCGTTCGGTGCCGTCTCCGGCGGCGCGGGCTCCGGCGCGCGCGCGGCGGCGGTGGCGGCCGCGGCGCCCGCGCCACCTCCGCTCGCGGTCAGCGCGCGCTGGGGGCCGCTGGCTACCTTGGCGGCGATGGAGGGCGGAAGGCGGAAGCCGCCGCCGGAGGTGGTGGAGGCGATGCGCGGCTGCTCCGTGCCGTCGCCGGAGGGCGTGGCGCCCAGCGGTGGCGCCGACGAGGGCACCGGGTCCGGACGGACATCCCAGCGCGTGATGCGCAGCAGCATCCCCTTGGCGCCACCATGTTCAATGTGGCGGGAGATCACCGCCTCGGCGAGCGCGCCCGGCGCTCCCTCCGACATCAGCAGCTTGAGCGAGACACGCGACCCCAGCGGGCGGGGTGGATCCGCCGGCACGAAGAGCCCATTCGCGGAGACGGACCTGAGCTCTTGACGCAGCTCATCCTCCGTCGTGGCGGCGAGCTTCACCTTCACTTCGTGTAGGGAAGGGTGATCTGCCAAGGGGGTCCCGACGTCACCATCTTGCCATGACCTTGGCTCAATCACCCCAGCGAGGCGCCTTCTTGGTGACGCGGAGGGTGGAGGCGGAGACCCGCTTCACCAGCAGTGGGCGGGCGGCGAGGTGCATGGGGCGGGCGTCCCCGTCGCTCTCCACGGCGAACACCCCCCAGTAGTAGGACCCCGGCGTCAGGCCGCCGATCTCGGCGTGGTCGGTCCGGCTGGTCTCGGTGGCCACGCGCTCGCGCTCCAGGTCGGGCGAGCGGGCGATCACCACCTTGTACTGGGAGACGCCGGGCTCGGGCCGCCAGCGGAAGGCGATCCGGATGGGGTCGCCCGCGTAGCCGTAGGCGGAGCCCGGATCCGGCTCGATCAGGTGCTCGCTGGGCGCGCTCGCCTCGAGGTGGATCCGCCGCCCGGTGGAGTAGGGCCCCAGGCGGCCGGCGGTGTCGCGGGTGGCGATGCGCCACGAGTACCCGGTCGCCTCTCGGGCGGCGAAGGCGTACTCGGTCCGGTCCACCTCGCGCGTCTCCACCACCGAGCGGAAGGCGGGGTCGCGGGCGATCTGCACCCGGTACCCGGAGGCGCCCTCCACCGGCTCCCAGCGCAGCGGCACCGGCTTGCTGGCCGCGAAGAGGACGCGGGCCTCCGGGCGCGGCGCGGTGAGCGCGGGCGGCTTGAGCAGCACCACCTCCACCAGCTTGCCCAGGTCCACCTCCTCGGCGATGCCTTCCTTGAGGGTGCGCTTCTCGCCGGAGAAGGCCAGCGTGGCCTCGCCGGAGCTGACCGCCACCTCCGTCTTCTTGTCTCGGCGGGTGAGGCTGAACTCCACCGGGCCCTGGCCTTCGCTGGCCTCCAGCCGGCCGCGCTGGCCGTCCGCGGTGGCGAAGCCCAGCGCGTGTGGCGTGCCGCCGTCGGCCGCCTGCATCAGGCCGCGGACCGCGCCGGACTCCACCGCCACCAGCGCCATCTTCCCGGTCGAGGTGCCGCCGTCCACCGCGGGGGGCGCCTCCTGCTGGTCGAGGATGACGGTGGCGTTCTCGTCCAGCTCCAGCGCGCCGCTGCCCAGGAACTCCACCCGCGCGTAGGCGCCCGCTCCGGCGCGCAGCCAGTCGCCCGGCCGGAACACCGAGCCGACCACCGCGTTCCCCCAGAAGCCCTCGCCGCGCCGCCGCACCTCCACCGGGCCGGAGGTCGCCGAACAGGTGGCGATGATCTCGTCCAGGGAGTGGAGGGCGGAAGACCCGTCGGAGTCGTCCTGCCCGCACGCGGGGGCCAGCAGCGCCGCCGCGAGCGCCGTCAGGCCCAGTCGGAGGCCCAGGAGCTGGCCGGCGCGCCGCCTCAAGGCGTCTCCTGGCCTCCGCGGTCCGGCCCGGCGTTGAAGAAGAGGCCGGGGGCGTTGCCGTTCACGTCCAGGCTTCCGCCGTCGGCGGCGGAGTCGCGCGCCGGGCTGGTCGGGAGGTCGCGCAGGTCGCCGATCTCCGGGAGGAAGTAGACAGGGTCGGCGGAGAGCGTGCCGGGGTCGGCGATGCTCAGGCAGCCGTCGGACGTGTTCCCGAAGAGGAGGTTGAAGTCGCGGGTGGTGAAGGTAGCGGAGCCGCAGCTGGTGGCGTTCCCCTCGCCGGAGAAGATGCTGTTCTCCAGCACGTGGCCGCTGCCGCTCGCGTAGGAGACGCCGGTGCCGCCGCCGTGGAAGGTGGCGTGGAGGATGCGCGAGGAGGAGGCGGAGGTGCAGTCGTCGCGGATGCCGGTGGCCGTCCGGGTGAAGGTGCTGCCCAGGACGTCCACCGCGTTGGCCGCGCAGCCGCCGGGGCCCACCTGGAGCGCCCCGCCGGGCGCGTCCAGGAACTGGCTGAAGAGCGCCCGGAGCGTTCCGCCGGCCCCGGCGTTCCGGGCGCACGGGCTGCCCGCCGGGCAGTTGAACGCCAGCACCCGGGACAGCGTGAGCGTCCCGTTCGTGGAGAGCGAGGCGCCGTCGCGGAGGAGCGAGTCCTGGATGGTGGCGTTGTTCATCACGTTCCAGTTCGCGTTCCCGGAGATGTCCGCGTTGGCCAGCACCGCGCCGTTGCCGTTGAGGGGGAGGGGGTTGCCCACGAACTGCGTGCCGGAGGCGAAGGAGATCCAGGTAGCGCCGTTGACCGTGGGCAAGGGGTGCGCCGGGTCGAAGACGAAGCGCATGGGGCCGTTGGTGGTGATGGCGCGGTTGGCCCCGCCGTTGGTGAGGGCGATGGCCTCCGGGAGGGAGATGAGCTGGTCGGTGCCGGCCTTGTTGCTCATGGTGCAGTTCATGGCGCCGTCGGCCACCATGCTGGTGGTGTTCACCACGCAGAAGGTGCTGGCGGTGGCCGCCACGGTGGCGCTCGCGTAGGCGATGGTGGTGCCGCCCTGCTTGCGCACCGCCACACGCGCCTGCCAGAGGCCGGTCGCATAGCCCGTGGCGATGTACGTAGGCCCTTGCCAGTTGGTCCAGGGGAAGGTGCCGGGGAGGGTGCCGGCGGTCCCGTCCTTGTCGAAGCTGAACTCCAGGGCGCCCTGGCCGTAGTCGGAAGAGAGCGAGGCGTCCAGCGTCACCGGGTCGCCGGTGTTGTTCACCGCGCCCGGGGAGACCATCAGGCGCGCGGTGGGCGCGGTGAGGACGGCGCCAGGCGCGTAGACCTGGAAGGCGTTCGAATCGCCCTGGATCGTCCCGCTCGTATTCGACGCGTGGACCATCGCGCTCGAGGCGGCGCCGTTGAGCTGCACCCAGCCGGACCATCCCCCGCGCGTGAAGGTGGTGGTGGTGGTGCCATTGATGCAGTTGTAGGCGCAGCCGGCGGTGGGGCCGCCCACCCCGCTGAGCTGGGCGGTGCCGACGAAGCTGGTCTGCACGGTGCCGAAGCCGTCCTGCGCCTCGATGGTCACCGGGAACGGCGTGAAGGTGCCCTGGGGGCCGATGGTGGTGAAGACGAAGATGGTGGGGTTGCTGATGGTCTCCGCCTGCGACGTGCCGATGAAGCCCGAGGAGGAGACGTTGATGGTGTAGGTCCCGGTCACCAGGCCCTTGATGAAGAACGAGGCAGACGACCCCAGCGCCGGGATGACGATGGACGAGAGGGTAGGGGCCGTGCACGCGGAGTCGGCGTAGAGGGCGAGGTTGGCGCTGGTGGAGAGGGTGACGGTGGTGGGGGTCGCCACCGCGGACGCGTTGCCGTTCGGGTCGCGCGTCTCGATGGTCAGCGGGACGCTGAAGCATTGGTTCACGTTGGCCTGGACGGCGCTGGTGGTGAACGCCAGCTGCGTGGGGCCGAAGACGAAGGTGTGCGCGGCACCGGTGAGGCCGGTGGCGGACGCCTGCAGGTCGGCGGTGGCGCGGTCGGCGGCGCCGACGTAGACGGTGATGCTGGTCTGGCCGGCGGCGATGTCCGCCGAGGTGACGGCGGCCGTGCAGTTGCTGTCCGAGAAGATTCCGAACGACGCGGCCGGGTTGGTATCCAGCGTCACCGTGGTGGTGGTCTGGCTCACGGTGGCGGTGCCGCCGGCGTTCAGCTGCGTGACGGTCGCCTGCAGGCAGGTGCCGATGGGCGCCACGTCGACGGGCGCGGAGATCGACAGCTGGGTGGGGACGCCTCCGACCGGGATGCCGAAGTACGCCGCCGGCAGCACCACCGTCCGGCTCCACGGGTCCGTCACCTCCAGGTCGTTGTCCCCCTGGGCGACGCCGGGGGGGAGCGTGCCGGTCAGCTCCTCGGTGGAGACGTGCTGGACGCCGGTGAGCGCGATGCCGCCGACCTTCACCCCGTAGGTGTCGTCGGTCGCGTTCTGGGTCGGGTCGTTGAAGTTGGCGAAGACGCGCACCGCGAAGCCGGTCCCGCTGATCTGCAGCGGCTGCGTCAGGTCCACCTGGCCGGAGGCGGGCGTGACGCCGGTGAGCGTGGGGGGTGGTGGGAAGCGGTCAGCGCACCCGGTGAGCGCCAGCATCGCGAGCAGCGCGGGGGCCATGCCGCTCGAGCAGGGGAGGTCGGCTCGGCGCATGGGGCCACTCTACCGCGAGGGGAGAGGTACGCTCCACGCCATGCGCTGGAGATCCGCGGCCGTCCCACTGCTGCTGCTGGGCGCTACCCTGGGGCCGGTGCTCGACGGGTTCCACACCTGGTCCGGTACCACCTGGTACACCTCGCCGGGCTGGCTCCGGACCGTGTGGTGGTGCCCGCTCCTCTTCAGCGGCGCGGCGGCGGCCATCGGGCTGTCCCGGGTCGCCATCGAGGGCCGAGCCCCGCCGTTGGGGACCCGGCGCATCGCGGCAGCCATCGCCTGGTTCATCGCCGCCTACGCCCTCTCCGGGTTCCTCCCGGCGAGCAGCCTCGCCAAGTGCGCCGTGGTGGGCGCGATGGCGGCGGCCGGGTGGGCGGCTTTCGATCGGACGCGCCTCGGCCTCGCGCACGGCGCCCTCACCGCCGCCGGCGGGTGGCTGGTGGAATTCACCCTCGTGCGCGAAGGGCTCTTCGTCCACCGCACCGCGGAGCTGGCCGGCGTGGCGGTGTGGATCCCCTGCCTCTACTTCTCCGGCGCCACCGCCATCGGCCTGCTCGCGACGCGGCTCGCCGCGAATCCGGCTCCGGCTCAGTAGTGCGGCGGCGGGTCCTTGTCGGTCGAGGGGTCGACGAGGCCGGGCTCCCCCTGGAGCTTCTTCTCCAGGTGGGCGACCCGGGCGCGCAGCGCGTCCATCTCCCGCTGCTGCGCGAAGAGGACGCCGGACAGCTCCTGGAGGAGGCGCTCCTGTTCGGTGAAGCGTAGCTCCAGCTCGGTGATCCGCTCTTCCATCCGCGCTACTGCTGGGGCGCGGGAGGCGGCGACTCCGGAGCCGGGGTTGGAGCCGGCGCGGGCGTCTCGGGTGCGGGGGCCGGCGCGGGAGCAGGGGCGGCGGGAGCGGTTGGGACCGGAGCGGGGGTCTCCACCGTGGCCGCGGTGGGAGAGGCGGCGGAGGACTCCGGCCCGCCGAGCACCTTCTGCGAGCCGCCGAACGCGAAGCCGGCGTACACCCGGAAGGTCGGCTGGCCGATCATGCTCCCCACGCCCGGGCCCGCCTCCATGAACAGCTCCGGCCCCCGCGGCGAGAACGGCAGCCGCACGCCGCCCTGGATCTCCGCGCCCCACCCCGGCGCGAAGAAGTTCCGCGCGTACCGGGTGGTCACCTCCACCTTCGCGCCCGTCCCGCCGGTGTTCAGCGACAGCGCGGCGCTCCAGGTGTTGAGCGCGCGGTCGAAGGTCGAACCGGAGACGTCCTCCAGCGAGGCCTGGGGCCGGAAGAGCGCGCTCAGCTCGAAGGCGGCCTCCACCTGCCCCAGGGTGAAGCCGGCGGCCAGCCGCGGGATGAAGCTGGCGCCGGTCGGGTTGGTGTAGAGGTCCTTCGGGCCGATGGGCAGGCCCAGCGACAGCTCGCCGCCCACCCGGAGCGGGAGGTCGATGCCGAAGAGGCCCTTGCGGTAGATGGGGAAGCGCGCGCTCAGCCACGACGTGGCGAACTCCTTGCCGCGCGGCACCTCCAGGCCCTGCGTCTTCGACCCGTTGCTGTAGAAGACCCACGGCACCTGCCCGTCGACCTCCACCCACTCGTTGACCGTGAAGGCGAAGGTGGCGTGGACGGTGGCGCGCTCCTTCACCAGGATGCCGAACGGGAAGCCGTCCGGGCGGTGCAGCACCAGCGGCGCGTACTCGTAGTGCCCGGTCGCCCCGGCGCGGATGCTGCCCGGCGACATCAGCGTGCCGTCCCAGACGGCGAGGCCGCCGCTGGCGCTGGGGTTGAGCTGCAGGCGCTCCAGCTCGAAGTCGTGGTTGTCCGTCTGCGCGGACGCGGAGAGCGCCGCCAGCGCGACCGCGGCGGTGGCGAGCCGCGCGATCCAGGTAACCTTGACGTTCATGGTGATGGCTCCGTCCGGAATGGCGGCGCACCCTAGCGTCTCGCGCCCAAAAGAAAAGCATTTCCGACCGGAGGGCCCTCCGTGGAGCTGACCGGGGCCGCCGAGGAGGAGAAGGTCGCCCGCGACCGCCTCACGCACGCGCCGTGGGGCTCGCCGCTGGACATGGATTCCTGGCTTCGCCGCGAGGCCCGGTTGCGCGCGCACCCCTGGTCCCGGGCGGCGATGCGGACGTGGTTCCTCCGCGGCGAGGGCGGGGAGGTGCTCAGCTCCTGCGAGACGTTCGCGATGAAGAGTACGGCCGGGAGCGCGGCCGGGACGACCTACGGGGTGGCCAGCGTCTTCACCGAGGACCGCCTGAGGGGCCGCGGCCACGCGTCGGAGCTGCTCCGACGGGTGCACGCGCGCGTCGCCGCCGAGGACCCGCTGGCGCAGGCGTTCATCCTCTTCAGCGAGGTCGGCGCCGGCATCTACGAGCGCGCCGGGTACGCCGCGCGCCCGGAATGGGACGAGGACCTGGTCTTCCCGCCCTCGCGCGCCACCGGGCCGGGCGCCGCCGAAGTGGCGCCGGAGGAGGAGCTGGCGCGCGTGCTGGCGTGCGCGCCGCGCCTGCCGCCGCGGGGGTTCGTGGTCTGGCCTTCGGCGGAGCAGCTGGACTGGCACCGCGAACGCGAGCGCATCTACGCCGAGGCGCTGGGCCGCCCGCGCGCGCCGGGCTGCGGCGCCCGCCACCGGGACGGCGTCGCCCTCTGGACCGGCAACCTCCGCTCGAACCGGCTGTACCTCCTGCTGCTGCGCGCCGACACCCCGGAGGCCGCCGCCGCGCTGGTCGAATCCGCCCGCCGCGCCGCCGCCGCCGCGGGCCTGGGCGCGGTGCACCTGTGGAAGCAGGCGATGCCGGAGGCCGCGGGCGGGCGGCTGGTCCCGCGCGACCAGTCGCTGCCCATGCTCCACCCGCTGAAGCCCGAGGCGCGCGCGGAGGACTGGACCTTCATCCCCCGCGCGCTCTGGATCTGAGCGTCACTTCCCGGGGGTGAGGAGGCGGATGATCGCCTCCGCGCTCCGGGTGCCGTCGGTGGTGACGACCTTGATGAGGTGCTCGGTGGCCTTGGGGTCCAGCTTCACCTCCTGGCTGTTCCCCGGGATCTCGAACGCCTGGTCCGTCCAGTGCGCCCCGCGGTCGGACGAGTAGAGCACCGACGACAGCAGCGCCAGCGACGGCACCGCCGGCTTGGCGGTCCAGAACACCTTCACCTTGTTCCCGGGCTGCGCCGGCACCACCCGCGCCAGGTCCTTGGGCGTGTCGATGGCCACCTGAGGCGGCGTCTCCGACCGCACCTTCTTGTCCAGCACCGCGCCGCCCGGGCCCTGCAGCTCCAGCGACGTCCAGCCGGGGACGATGGGCACGCGGCCCACCCAGGAGATCACCTCCAGCTTGGCCTTGGTCTCGATGTCCGCCTGGCGCGGGTTGAACGGGAAGCGCGCCAGCACCTTGTCCCCCGCGCCCTTGAACACGAACGCGTAGGGCCCGCCGCTCTTGGCGTTGGCGGTGAGGTCGGAGGCGCCCTGGATCTCATACACCGGCCGCAGCTCGCCGATGGCCTTGCCCTTCTTGCTGGCGCCGATCATCGCGCGGACCATCAGCACCGGAGGGTCGGGCGGCGCGGTCAGCATCTTGGTGAGGTGCCAGTAGGTGCACTGGTCCACCCATACCTTGCTCAGGGGCTCCCACGGGCCCATCAGGGAGATCTGCGCCACCTTGCGCTCGCGCGTGGTGGGCTGGCCGTCGAGGGTGATCTTCTCGCCGTGCGCCAGCGGGTCCTCCTTGTTGTGGTAGGCGTGGCCGCACTCCGCCTGCATCTCGTCCTCCGCCCAGCCCTCCGGCAGCGTGTGGAGGATCTCGTGGGCCACCGTGTCCCAGGTCTCGGTCTTGGGGACCAGCATCACCTTCCACGAGAGCGTCCGCGCGGCGTTGCCCCGCTGCCGCACGTTCACCGAGTCGGACACCGTCATCCCCGCCGCGCCCGTCCCGAAGACGGCCTTGAAGTCGTCGCGCGACATCACCGCCACCACCCGCCCGGCGCCGTCGAGGAAGGTGCTGGCGGCGAGCGAGTCGTTGAGCGCCGCCACCAGGTACGAGACGCGGCGGGCCTCGAACCAGCGGTCGGGCACCTGCGCGTCGATGAGGTTGCGCAGCACCCGCGTCGAGGTGGGCAGCCCGCCCGGGGCGAGCGGGAACACGTCCGGGATCTTCGCCGCGGAGTCCTTCTCCAGCGCCTCCGTCTTGGCGATCAGGTCCGCCTCGCCCGCCTCGTCCGTCTTGGAGAGCAGCACCGGCACGAAGTGCACCGCCGGGCCGGTCATGTGCTTCGCCTCGCCGCTCACCGTCATCTGCAGGCCGGTGGGGTTGCCCTCGGAGAGCAGCTCCCCGGTGATGGTGTAGCCGCCCGCGTTGTCGATGGTGAACGTGCCGTCCGGCGCGACGCCGTCCCGCACCGGGAGCCGCACGCTCCAGGCCTCGTACTCCTTCTGCGCCGTGCCGGAGAGCTTGATCTGCCCCACCTCCGGGGAGACCCAGATCACCTGCGGCGAGCCGGAGTTCGCCACCCGGAAGCGGAACTTCACCGGCTTGGGCGTGGAGCAGTTGGTGAAGCCGGCCAGCACGATGAAGTCGCGGCTGTCCACGATGGTCGGCGCGCCGCCGCGCAGGTAGTGGTGCACGCCGAAGAGCAGGGTGGGCTTGTGGGTGGTCATCGGCATCTCGGCGGTGTAGGCGACCGCGTCGCCGTTCTGCCGCGTGAGCTGCTTGCCCGGCTTGTCCTCGAAGCTGAGGTCGTCCTGCCAGACGTCCTGCGTCGGCTCCATCCAGCCGTCGCTCACGTAGATGCTGCACGGCGTGTTGTACGAGTCGTTGTGGGTGATGACCTCCGGCGGCGTGGTGGGCGGCTCCTCGGGCGGGACGGTGCCGCCGTCCGGCGCCGCCGGCGGGGAGACCGTCCCCGGGTGGCTGCTGCACGGGCCGGGCAGGGACCAGGACCCCACCACGGAGACGTACAGGCCGGTGGTGACGCCGACGTCCGTGGGATTGATGTCGAAGAGCGTGTGCAGGCCCAGTTCGCCGCCCAGCGTCCAGTCGCTGGTGATGGGGTACTGCAGGCCGCCGGCGAGCGTGAAGCCGAACAGGGGCGCCGTGTAGCCGGATCCTCCCGCGGTGCCGGCCTGCAGCTCGGCGTCCACGCCGCCCAGCCCGTAGGCCTTGAGCAGCCCGCTGCTGCCCAGCTCCAGCGCGTAGGAGGCGCCCAGCTTGAGGTTGAGCGTGGAGTAGCCGATGGAGGGGCTGGCGCCGAGCTTGAGCCCGAGGTCGGCGGAGAGGAACCCCTTGGGCAACCAGAGCCCGCCGCGGACGCCGGGCAACACGCCGATGGTCCCGGGGGAGGTGTTCCACCCGAGGCTGAGGACCTCCGAGCCGAGGGCGGGCCCGACGAACAGGCAACTGCCGCCCTCGCCCGGCTTGTTGGCCGGGGCGGAGGTGGTGGGCGCATCCGTCGCCCGGGTGCTGGTGGTCTGTCCGCCCGCCGCCGGCGCCGTGCCGCCCGCCGGCTGTGCCAGCGCCGCCGCCGTCAGGATGAGCCCCGCCAGCGCCGCCGGCAGGCTGTGTCCGCCTCGCATGTGGTCCCCTCCCGTGCCGACTCCAGTCTGGCACAGCGGGGGCTCAGCGGCGCGTCACCCGGCGGAGACGGCGGCGATGGGCTTGCCGGCCTCCTTCCAGCCCTTGAGCCCGACCTTCAGCACGCTGACGTTGGTGTAACCGGCTTCGACCGCACGCTCCGCGGCGGTATGGGAAGCGTGTCAAAGCCTGTTGCTGCAGTAGAAGACGAGCGCTCCGGCCTTGTCCTTGGGCAGCACGGAGACGTCGTACTTGCTGCTGCTGTCGAGGAGGATGGCGCCCGGGATGACGCCGTTCTCCTTGCGGAAGTCGACGGTGTTGGCGTCCGCGAAGGTGACGGGGTTGAGGGCCTGGAGCTGCACGACCTCGTCGACCCCCAGCTCCTTGAACTTCCCACTCGAGTGAGAGCAGCCGAGGGCCGCGGCGACCGCCGCCAGGCCCACTGCCGCGGTGAACAGGTGTCTTTGCATGCGGCAGAAGGTAACAAGAGCCGTGGCCGGAGTGGAGTGGTTCTGCGGTAAATGATTCACGGGGAGGAACACGCATGCCTCAGAGCACGGCCTTGCGGTTGCTGGTGGTCGCGGTGGCGCTGTTCATCGGCGTGTCGGTGGTGTGGTGGGCGGTGGGGTTCCAGTTGGGGAAGGGGTTGCTGGAGGAGCTGAAGGGCGGCGCCGGGTTCCGCCGCGCCTACGGCTTCGAGCCGGACAACATGGTGGCGCTGCTCATCCTCTGCTTCGGCTCGGCGGTGGGGGTGGCGCTGCACGGCGCGGCGCCCGCCGGGTCGCGGCTGCTCTGGCTGTCCGCGGCGGCGCTGGGCACCGGCTTCGTGATGGGCGGCCACGCCTCCTCCATGGTGGGCGGCGGGATGGCCGTGTTCGCGGCGGCCGCGGCGGCGGAGACGGAAGGGAGGCAGCGGCTGATCGCCTCCGGCATCGGCGCGGTGATCGCCGCCTTCGCGTTCGCGCTGGTGCTGGGCCTGGAGGGCGGGGGATGGGCGGTGGCGTGGGCGCTGCGGGCGGTGTTCTTCTTCTTCCCCCTGGTGTTCGGCACGGCGTACCTCGGCGAGCAGCTGCCGAAGTGGCTGAAGTCCACCGCGAAGGCGTGACGCGCGCGGGCGCGTGGCCGGGGTGGCAGCGGCTGCGTGAATAGATACGCGCGCGGCGCGTCGAAGCGCGGCCGCTCGTGAAGCGGAGTGCACATGCCAGGACGCCGGTGTCGTGGAACCCGGCGTCCGGCCTCGTGCGCTCCCTCCGGAGCGCGATGTGGCGTGCCCCTTGCTGATGGGGGCGCGCGGCCGCGAATCACCCCTTCACCCCTTCACCCTTTCCCCGAAATCCGAAATCCAAGGAGCACAATGAATCCGTCGAACCTGGTCCGCCTCTCGGCGGCGAGCGCAGTGCTTTTGGCGTCCTTCGCCTGTCACCGCCCCACGCCGGAGGAGATCGCCACCCAGACCGCGGAGAACACCGCCGCGCTGATCACCGAGGCGGGTGAGACCGCCCAGTCCGTCAACGACATGTCCTCGCTGGACACCGCCAGCGCCGGCATGCGCAGCGTCTACGGCACCCCGTGCGCGGTCTCCGACCCGGCGTGCGCGGCGCCGAAGGCGCCTCCGCAGGACTCCTTCGACGCGCAGGTGGCGCAGATCCGCAAGTTCCTCAAGGAGCGCATCTTCATCGAGGAGAACCTGGAGTCCTCCGACTCGTTCTCCGCCACCTTCCGCGTCCCCGGCACCGCGCTGTGCTCGGACGGGACCACCGCGCCGGATCCGTCCTGCGTGTCCCAGGTGGACGCCCTGCACCTGCGCGTGAAGGCGATGCCGCAGCTCGGCGGCGGCGTGAACCTCCAGGTCTTCGTCTCCGACGACCGCTTCGAGCTGATGTCCTTCGAGCTGGGCAAGCAGACCCTGGCGGTGATCACCGACCTGCCGCAGACCAAGAAGGCCCTGGACTTCATCGCCACCACCGGCGGCTCCACCACCACCCCCACCCCGAAGGTGCTGGAGGGCAAGCTGGAGGCGCGGCTCACCAAGAACGGCGACCACGACTTCACCATGAGCTACGGGGTGCTGTGGGGCGTGAAGGTCGCCTGGGACGACGCGTCCGGCCACGAGATGAGCTTCTCCACCGCCTCCAACAACCCGCTGGCCTCGCTGCGCGTCGAGGCGCCGAAGAAGCGGGTGACGGTGGAGCTGAACGCGGGCGAGACGAAGTACGCGGTGCCGTTCACCGACGTGGCCAACGCCGCCAACCCGCTCAACGGGCAGCCGGAGACGTTCTTCCTCTCCGGCCTGACCGCGAAGCTGGTCGCCGAGGAGGGCAAGGACGTGCTGATCAGCAACCTCGGCCTGGGCGGCGGCCAGAGCTCGATGAAGGTCGGCGACAAGACCGCGTGGACCGTCGACCTCAACAAGGACGCGTGGCGGCACCTGGACCTGAAGCTCAGCCGCGACGACCAGGGGCGGGTGGTGGTCTCCATGAACCCGGAGCTCGACTTCATCCTCGGCACCTTCTACAGCGTGCTGCGGCAGATGGGCTCCGTGTACCCGGACACCATGGCGGACGAGTCGCTCCGGCTGCGCATCTCCGGCGGCGGCACGCCGTCCATGACCGCGGTGGCGGCGGACGCGACCAGCGGCTTCCCCGGCGGCTGGAAGATGCTCTCCGGCGGCCTGACCTTCTCCACCGACCAGGCCGGCTTCGACCCGCTGGTGGTGCGCGCGGGACAG
Source organism: Myxococcaceae bacterium (assembly GCA_035637895.1). Taxonomy (GTDB): domain Bacteria; phylum Myxococcota; class Myxococcia; order Myxococcales; family Myxococcaceae; genus DASRBA01. The sequence goes on along the minus strand of DASRBA010000366.1, from coordinate 4,935 downwards.
TGCATGGTCCCCCGCCAGTCCCCGCCGGCCGCCGGCATGCACCCCGTCTACGGCGCGTGGGAGGCGGTCGACTGCCCGTAGCCGCCCGTCAGAGGCCGCGGTCGGCGAGCTCGCGGAGCACGCCCGCGTAGAAGGCGGGCGCGTCGAAGTGATTGGCCGCCGACCAGCCGATCTGCGCCCAGTGGTCGGCCTCCACCCGTCCCAGCAGCTCGCCCCAGGGCTGGGACGCGGTGGGGACCAGGCCGTCGTTCTCGCCGGCGCGGTCGGAGAGGTACAGGTAGGTGGGGAGCAGGAGCGGGTTGAGCACCAGCGCCAGCCCCTTGGTGCGCGCCGCGTAGCTGCCGTAGAGGATGCCGGGCGCGTCGGGCACCGCGTCGTTGAACGCCTGCAGGTTCCCGGTGGTGAGGTCGTAGAAGGCGTCGGTGTCCAGGCCCAGCTTCCCCAGCAGGCCGCGCAGCTTGAGCTTGTCGCCCAGCGCGGTGCCGGCGTCCGCCAGCGGCGTCCCCCGGTGCGGGGTGCCGATGGTGGTGAGCGAGGCGACCTTCGCGGCCAGGCCCAGCCTGGAGATGGCGTACCGCGCGTCCAGCCCGCCCATGGAGTGGGCGATGATGTTGACCCGGTCGGCGGAGATCGACTGGACCGCCCGCGCGAGCTCCGCGGCGCGCTCCTTCACGGACGACAGCGGGCCGACGCGGACGGCGTGGACCTCGGCGCCCAGCTCGCGGAGCCGTTCGGGGACGCCGCGGAAGTACTCCGGGTGCACGCCGGGGAGGTTGATCTGGTCGAAGCCGAGGATGCCGTGCGCCAGCACCAGCGGGTGCCGGATCCGGGCGGCGCGCCTGGCCGGGATGGGCCGCGGCGCGGGCTCGAGCCGGGCCTTGCGGCGCCGCCACCTCCAGAAGAGGAGGGCGCCGCCCGCGAGCAGGGCCACGGCGGCGGCGGCGAGCGCGAGGAGGAGGCGCGGGGACACGGTGGATGAGAAAATGGCTCATGGGCTACGTCCTGCTCAAGCTGGGGCACATCGCGCTGGCGGCGATCTGGATCGGCGCGGGGATCGGCTTTCCACTCGACGTGCGGGCCACCGTGGCGCGCGGCCCGCCGCACACCGGGGTGCTGCGCGAACGCGTGGCCCGCACCACCCGGATCGCCGTCCCGTGCGCCCTGCTGACGGTGCTCACCGGCGTGGCGCTGGTGCTGAGCATGGGCGGGTTCTCGCAGGTGTCCTCGCGCTACCTGTGGGCGTTCGCGCCGGTGGTCGCCGGGTTCATGACCGGCGGCGGCCTGGTGGAGCCCACGCTGCGCAGGCTGTGGCGGGCGATCGACGCCGGGGACCGCGAGGCGCAGGCCCGGCTGGCGCGGCGCTTCACCGCCGGCATCGCGCTGGAGCACGTCTTCCGCGCCACCGCGCTGGCCTTGATGGTGGTGCCGTTCTGAGCTGGGCGCCTTCAGCGGGAGCGCCGGATGAGGACCAGGTTGTGGTCCCGTTCGGGGTGGGTGGCCAGCGCCAGCCCCAGCTCCTCGCGCTCGATCAGCACACCCCCATCCGGGGCCGCCCACTCCCTCGCCTCCAGTGTGCCGGGAAGGACGACCTTCACCACCATGCCGGGCATGGCGCGCGCCTCCAGCCACACTTCATCACCCTCGCGGATGTCCTGACCGGTGCTGTATCTCATGGCCCCCTGAGGCAATGATAGTATTTCGAGTAAATCCTGCCAGCGGTGCAAAGCCGGTTCGCCCCGCTCTCCGCTCCTTCGGCCGCACCGCGGCGCGCGCGCTGCTGGTGGTGCTGGGCGTGCTCACCTGCGGCGTATTGGGGCTGGCGTTCGCGGTGGATCGCTTCGGCCAGAAGGACCGCGCGCGCCGCGCCCAGGCCATCGTGGTGCTGGGGGCGCGGGTGCTGGAGGACGGCACCCCCTCCGGCGCGCTGCGGGCCCGCGCCGAGCGCGCCGCGGAGCTGTACCGCCAGGGGCTGGCCCCGCTGGTGGTGTTCAGCGGCGGCGTGGGCCGCTACCCGCCGGCGGAGGCGCTCGCCGCCCGCGACTACGCCGTCTCCCTGGGCCTCCCGCCCGCCGCCTGCGCGGTGGAGACCGACAGCCACAGCACCGCCGAGAACGCCGCCTTCACCGCCCGCGCCCTCCGCGCCCGCGGCCTCTCCGAGGCGATCCTCGTCAGCGACCCCTACCACCTCCTCCGCGCCCGCCAGTACTTCTGGCGCGCCGGCGTCCGCGTCCTCCCCAGCCCCGCCCTGCTCTCCGAGCGCAACCTCAGCCTCACCGAGCGCTGCTACTGGACCATCCGCGAGGCCTTCGCCGTCCTCCTCCACCCGGCGCTGTGGTTCGCCCGCGAGCCGCCGGAGCCGGGGCCGGCGCCCTGACCTGAAGCGCCTCGAAACATCCGGAAACGACCGGAAACGTCCAGAAAACGAGGAACGTGACTCGTTTCGTGACCACGCGCTCGGGGGTCCTCGTCTTGTCGCGGGCTGCACGCGTGTTCAGCATTCGCGATCGAGATGGATCGCTCTTCGCTGATGGACCTGGTCGTTCGCCTCGGGCAGGAGTTCCGCCGCCGAAACATGGGGCGGCACGTGGACAAGCTGCGCGTCTACTACCTCGCGATCCGCGAGGGGCTGGCCGCCTCCCCGCGCAACGCGGTGGAGCTGAGCTGGTCCGAAGACCTCACGCTGGAGTGGATGCGGACGCTCCAGATCCCCCCGTTCGAGGACGCCTACCCGGTGAAGGAGCACGGAGTGCCGTGCTTCCGCTGCAACCCGGAGAAGGGCTCCAGCCGCGGCACGCCCCGCACCGAGGCGGTCTTCCCCGGCGGCGCCCGCTTCTCCTGCGAGACGTGCGGCGCCAAATGGCTGGTGATGGAGACGGGGCCACACTAAGCAGCGCCCCATGGCGAAGACGATCGCGGTGACCGGCGCGAATTCCGGCGTGGGCAAGGCCGTGGCGGAGGAGCTGGCCCGCGGCGGCGAACGGGTGCTCATGGTCTGCCGCGACGAACAGCGCGGCCGCGAGGCGCTGCAGGAGATCCAGTCGCGCACCGGGAGCAACGCGCTGGAGCTCTTCCTGGGCGATCTCTCCAGCCTCGACTCCGTCCGCGCCGCCGCCGCCCAGATCTCCGCCAAGCACCCGAAGCTGGACGCGCTGGTGAGCTGCGCGGCGGTCTTCGTCACCACCCACCAGAAGACGAAGGACGGCCACGAGCTGATGTTCGGGACGAACTTCCTGGGCACCTACGCGCTCACCCTGTTGCTGGGGCCCGCGCTCCAGGCGGCGGCGCCCTCGCGGGTGGTCACGCTCGCGGCGCCGCCCGGTGGCTCGCCGCTCGACTTCGACAACCTCCAGGGGGAGAAGGGGTTCGCCGCGCTCGGCGCCTTCGCCCGCTCCAAGACGTGCGACGTCTTCTTCGCCTTCAAGCTGGCGCGGGCCTGGAAGGACAAGGGCGTGACCAGCCTGGCCGTCCACCCCGGCCTGGTGCGCTCCGGCATCATGCGCAACGCCGCGCTCCCCATCCGGCTCATCACCGCGCTGGTGTCCAGGTCGCCGGAGAAGATCGCGAAGTCGATCGCCCGGCTCGCCACCCTGGCCGAGTCCCCCGCCCTCACCGGCGAGCTGGTCACCCACGGCAAGCCGATGAAGGTCGCGCCCCCCATCCGGGACGAGGCCGCCCAGGACCGGCTGTGGTCTCTCGCCGCGCAACTTACCAGGATTCAATAATAATTTTGTAAAAAGCAACTACTGTGGGTGTTGCGGGGATGATGTGTGCATCCCCACATGAAGACCGCCCTTTCTCCCAAGCTCCCGCCCTCCGAAGCCACCCGTTCGCGCCCCTCCGAGGCCGCCGCTCCGGCGCCGGCCCCGAAGGCATCCTCTCCCGCGCCCTCCGCTCGCGCCGAGTCCGTGTTCGAGACCCGCTCCGGCGGCGGCCTCAAGCTGCCGGACATCGGCGGCTGGTGGGACCGCCACGTCGAGCGCCCGTTCGTGATGGGCCGCGACGGCTTCGTGGCGGTGGACCAGAGCGGGAAGATCGTCGGCGGCCAGCCGCCCACCGCGCAGGTCCGCGACCACGGCTTCTTCAAGACGCCGCTGGACCCGGTGCTGGAGGAGGTCAAGGGCGGCGAGGCGCGCGACGTGACGTTCCGGCTCCCGGGCGGCGGCAGCTTCAAGACCCGGAGCGACGGCAGCGGCGCCACCGGGCTCCCCATGGGCGAGCTGTCCCGCGCGGACCTGCGCACCGGCGTGGACCCGAAGCGCGGCGGCGTGGTGTCGATGCAGGTGGAGACGCCCAACGGCCAGGGCGACGAGTCCAACGTGCTGGTGCTGCCCAAGGACTACGACGGGCCGATCTTCGTCTGCGACATCGACGACACGCTCCGCGACACCAGCGTCATCGACATCGCCACCGGGAAGACGCAGAAGCCGATCGACGGCGCGCGCGAGATGCTCCAGTCGGTGGCGGACCGCGGCATCCCCATCGTCTACCTCTCCGCCGGCACCGAGCGGATCCGCGTCCAGAACGAGGCGTTCCTCGACCAGATGCCCAGGGGCGTGCTGCTGGACCGCGACGGGATGGGCAGCCTGAACCCGTTCGGCGACGCTCAGGCGCGCGACCAGGCGGCCTACAAGGGCGGGCGGCTGGCGGACCTGGAGAAGGCGTTCCCCAAGGCGCAGCTGTTCGGCCTGGGCGACGACAAGTACGGCGACGCGATGGCGTACACCCAGCAGGGCGTCACCGCGTACATCCACGACGTCATCCCGGGCGACGACCACCTCCCGGCCGACTTCCACGGCGTGGTGACCAAGCAGTACACGCCGGAGTTCCAGCAGCAGGTGGCGGGGGACCTGGACGCGGCGATCGCGAAGTCCTCGTCGTTCGGCGGCAAGCCGGGCGCGGACGACTGGATGGGGGAGATGCACGGGCTGATGGACC
>DASRBA010000365.1:0-9388 GCA_035637895.1 Myxococcaceae bacterium | reverse complement strand
GCGGCACCATCTTCCTGGACGAGATCGAGAACACCACCGCCAACTTCCAGTCCAAGCTGCTCCGCGCCATCGAGACCGGGGACATCCGGCCGGTGGGCGGCGCGCAGGTGCGGCGGGTGGACGTGCGCGTCATCGCCGCCTCCAACCGCGACCTGGGCGAGGAGGTCCGCCAGGGCCGCTTCCGCTCCGACCTCTTCTTCCGCCTCAACTCCTTCACCCTGCAGCTGCCGCCGCTGCGCGAGCGCCCGGAGGACCTGGACGAGCTGTCGAACCACTTCCTGTCACAGTTCAACCGCGCGCTGGACCGGGGCGCCGCCGGCTTCTCCCCGGCCGCGCGCGCCTCGCTCCACCGGTACGACTGGCCGGGCAACGTGCGCGAGCTGCGCAACGTGGTGGAGCGGGCGGTGCTGCTGTGCCAGCCGGGGCGGCCCATCGAGCTGTCGGAGCTGCCGGACGCGCTGATGGCGAAGGTGGCGAGGAGCGAGGACGAGCCGCGCTCCGGTTCCCTGCGCGACCAGCTGGCCACCTACGAGCGGCAGCTGATCCAGCAGGCGCTGGAGAGGGCGGGCGGGGTCATCCGGAGGGCCGCCGCCCACTTGCAGACCGATCCGGTGACCTTCGCGCGCCGGGCGCGGCGCTACGGGTTGCCGCTGCGATCGCCGCTGAGCTGAGGTGCGGCGCGCGACGCGCGATGCGTGCAGCGCGGGTACTCGCGCCATGCGCGCGGCGCTACGGGTTGCCGCCGCTCGATGTTGAGCTGAGCCGCGGCGCGCAGCCCGGGTACTCGCGCCATGGGCGCGGCGCTACGGGTTGCCGCCGCGCTCCTACCCACCTGACCCCGCTACGTCCGCAGCCCCGGCACCAGCGCGTCCGAGAGCTTCTTGGGGTTCTTCACCCCCTGCCGCCCCAGCGCCTCGTTCGCCTGGCGCACCAGCGAAGCGCCCTCCTCCCCGCCGATCAGCTCGCCCAGCCGACGCCGCCCCGCCACCGCGTAGTGCGCCATCCCGGCGCTGTCGGCGGCGGAGATCGCCTCGCGCAGCCGGAGCGCGGACCGGTTGAAGTCCATCTTCTGGTACGCCACCCCGGCGCGCAGGAAGAGCGCCCAGGCGGAGGCGTACCCCACGCGCTCCCCCTCCAGCGACCGCGCCATCTGCGCCGCCTCCGCCACCGCCGTGCGCGCGTCGCCGCCCATGGAGCCGTCCATCAGCGCCAGCCGCCCGCGGAGGAACCACGTCCGGCAGCGCGCCAGCTGCGACCCCCGCAACAGCCAGCCCGGCACCGCGGCCAGTGGCTTGTGGAACCGCGCGCGGAGCTGGCCGCCCTCGCGCTGGTAGAGCGCCAGGTTCGCCCGCGCCAGCGTCTCCGCCCACTCCAGCGGCAGATACCCCGGCCAGGGCGCGGTCCACTTCGCGCTCTCCAGCTTCCGCAGGGCCGCGCCCGGGTCGTCCCGCGCCATCCAGGCGGTCACCCCCACCCGGCCGATGGCCGCCGTGGTGAAGGCGTCCTTGCGGCGCGCCGCCTCGCGCGACCAGACCTCCACCAGCTGGATCAGCTCGCCGTGCAGCCCGGCGTCCCGCAGCGCCCACAGGCGCATGATCCGGAACGTGCCCAGCCGCCAGGCGGTGAGCGCCACCACGTCCTTGTGCTCCTCCGGCAGCGCCAGCTTCTCCGCCGCCGCCCGGAAGTTGCCCGCGTAATACAGGGCGATGCCCTCGTACCCGTCGAGCAGCGCGCGCAGGAGCGGGTCCTTGACCGCGTGGCCGGCGGCGACCGGCGCCTCTTCCGCCAGCGCGCGCGACTTGCGCCGGTTGCCGAGCATGGCGGCGCCGCACGCCTCCAGCGCCATCCCCAGCGCCACCTGCGTCGGCTCGCCCAGCCTGGCCGCCTTGCGCCCGGCGCGGGCGATCAGCGCCGCGCCGCGCACCGGATCCATCAGCCACAGCGCGGACCCCACCGCGCGCGTCCCCTCCGGCTCCAGCGCCTCCTCCAGCGGCACCTCGTCCGGCCGCCGCGCCTTCCACCCGAAGCCGCCGCGCAGCCGCTGCGCCAGGAGCGCGCGCCGCGCGGCGGAGGCCTTCGCCTTGAGCAGCGGCGCCGACTCCGGCGAGACGTCCGCGAAGAGCGCCAGCGCGCGCGCGGTCTGGCCGGCGGAGAGGAGGTGCTCGGCGGCGGCGATCCGCAGGTGCAGGCGTTCGAAGGGTCCCGCGCCGTCCGCCGCCGCCAGCAGCGCGTCCGCCACGTCGGCGATCCGCCCCGCCCCCGACAGCACGGTGGCCATCCCCAGCTGGAGCAGGCGGCGGGTGAGCGGCTCCCCGGTGAGCTTCAGCCCGCGCCGGTAGAGGTCCGCCGCCAGGTCGAACGCCAGCCTCGACGCCGCGGTGTCCGCCGCCTCGCGCAGCGCCTCCGCCGCGGTGTCCTCGTTCCCCGCGCGCTGGAGGTGGAAGCCGATCAGCCCGGGCCGCGCGCCGCGCTCGCGCTCCTCCATCAGCGCCGACGCCAGCCGCCGGTGCCGCTCCGGCCCGTCCGCCTCGGGCAGGCGCGCCAGCACCGCCTCGCGGACCTGTTCGTGCGCCACGTCCACGAACTGCTCGCCACCCTCCAGCAGCCCCTCCGTCCTCAGCCGCGCCACCAGCGGCGGGTACGCCTCCGCCGGCTCCAGCGACTCGGGCGCCTCGGCGCAGGCGCGCGCCGCGGCGGCGAGCGGGATGGGCCCCTCCGCCAGCGCCACCACCTCCACCAGCCGCCGCGAGGACGGGTCCAGCCCCGCCAGGTGCGCGGCGATGGCCGCCCCCAGCGAGTCCGGAGTGGGCCGCCCGGCGCCGGTGGCGGTGGGCTGGCGGAGCAGCTCCACCAGGCACAGCGGGACGCCCTGGCCGATGCGCACCACGCCCTCGGGGGTGGTGGAGGGCCCCATCCCGGGCAGCAGCGGCATCCGCCGCACCAGGTCCAGCGCCTCCTCGTGCGGCAGCGGCCCCAGCGGCACCTCCTTCGACTCGTCCAGGCCGATGGCGGCGAGGAACGGGTCGTTGGGCTCGTCCGGCTGCACCCGCCGCGTCCCCACCACCAGGATGCGCGAGCCCGGCTCCTGGCTCTTCAGCAGCCGCGCCAGGAGGTCCAGGCTGTCCGGGTCCGCGGCGTGGAGGTCGTCCATCGCCAGCACCACCGGCTGCTGCTGGGAGAGCCGCGCCAAAAGCTCCAGCAGCGCGCCCACCGCCTGGTGGCGCAGCTCCGGCGGGTCGCCGAGCGCGGGGTGCTGTTCGACCACGGCCTGGATCTGCGGCACGGAGAGGAGCTCCGGGAAGGCCACCGCCAGCGCCGCCACCCGCTGCGGCAGCACCTGCTCCACCAGCGGCGAGCCGCGCCTCAGCAGGAAGGCGGCGAGGGCGCCCGCGATGCCGGCGAACGCGTTGTGCGGCAGGCACAGGCGCGTGTAGCAGCGCGCGGAGAAGCAGAGCGCGCCCGCCTTCTCCGCCTCCAGCAGGAAGCGGCCCACCAGCGCGCTCTTGCCGATGCCGGACTCGCCGCTCACCACCACCGCGGAGATGCCCTGGTGGATATGGGCGAGCGCGTCGCGCAGCGCCTCCAGCTCGGCGCGGCGGCCGACGAACGGAGGCTGGCCCGGGACGCCGGCGAAGCTGCGCGCGGTGGGCTGCGGCGGGGCGGGGGCGGGCGCGTGGGGCGCGACCTGCGCGGCGGGCGCCGCCGGCCGCGCGGGCATCGCGGGCGAGGTGGGCGGTCGGGGCGAAGCTTGCGGAGGTTGCGCAGGGGCGGCGGCGGGCGCCAGGGGCTGGATCGCCGCGGCGCCGCCCAGCACCGCGCCACCCACCGCCGGGCGCGCGGGGAGCGGCGCGGGCGCGGGGCCCGGGTCCGGCGCGCGCGGCCGCGGCCTGCGCCCGGCCAGCCAGGCCATCACGTCCGCGTCGGTGGGCCGCGCCTCGGGCTGCATCTCCAGCAGCGCCACGCACAGCTCGTTGAGGTTCTCCGGGATGCCCGGCGCTATCTCCACGGGCGGCTGCGGGCGCTTGTGCAGCTTGGCCAGCAGCACCTCGCTGGGCGCGCCGTGGAAGGGCGGCATCCCGGTGAGCGCCTCGTAGAGGATGGAGCCCATGGCATACCAGTCCGCCGGCGAGCCTATCGGCCGCGGCGGCGAGCCGGCGGAAGGCGCGCGCGCCTGCTCCGGCGCGAGGGAGCCGGTGGGGCCGGGCAGCACCGCGCCGATCTCCGCGGCCACCGCCTCCAGCAGCACCACCCGGCCCTGGGGGGTGACGCGCACGTTGCCCGGGCGCAGCTCGCCGTGCATCAGCCCCTTGGCGTGGAGCGCGGAGAGCGCCTTGGCCAGGCCCAGCATCGCCGCGCTGACGCGGATCTCGTCGAAGCGCTTGGCGCCGCCGGAGAGGAGGGGCGCGGTGTTGGTCCGCTCCTGCGCCACCGGCGCGCCGGGCCTGGGCGCGGCCAGGGTGGCGCCGCCCACGTACTTGAGGACGTCGATGCCCTCCACCAGCTCCATGGTGAAGTAGGCGCGCTCGTCGCCCGGGCGGAAGAAATCCTGGAGGACGACGAGGTTGGCGTGGCGCAGGTCCCACAGCGCCTGGAAGCGGGCCTCCACCCGCACCAGCACCTCCGGCGGCGCGCGGCGGAGGACCTTGAGCGCGACCGAGGCGTGGTTCTCCTCGTCGATCGCCTGGAACACCACCCCGGCCCGGCCCTCACCGAGCCGGCGCTGCAGCGTGAACCGCTGCGTGGCGGGGAATTCCAGTTCGCCTTGGGCCCGCATGGAAGGGTGCTGGACCCTATCCGCCGCCCGATGGTGAGCCAAGCGGCTACTTCGGCGTGGCCATCCGCTCCAGCACGTCGTCCTGGCGCTCGTTGGGGCCGAAGCCGAAGGTCTGCAGCTTGATCCCGTCCATCCCCGTGGGGGCGAGGCCGTAGGCCATCAGGGCGCGGATCTGCAGGGTGTCGAAGGCGGTGGCGCCGTCCTCCAGCCAGGTCTTGCCGTAGAAGTACTCGGACGGGGTGTCGCCGCCGGGGATCGCGGTCTTGAGCCAGTCCGCGGGGCCCTTGAGCCAGGACGGCAGGTGGAGCTTCTCCATGGTCCGCTCGTCCACGCCCATCCCGTCGTACGCATGCTTCATCAGGCTGTTGGCGATGATGTCGGTGGTGGCGGCGTCCTTGGTGGCGATCACCTTGCCGATGTCCATGGTGTCGCCCAGGTCCGGGCCGACGGAGCTCATGGTCCGCCGCATGTCCGCCACGGTGAAGCGCTCCTTGGGCGCGAACACCGAGGTGAGCTCGGCGATCTTCTCGTGGAGCATCATGTTGGGGCCGTTCTCGTTGTTGAGGTCCCAGTGGGCGTCCCCGGCGAGCTTCTTCATCAGCTCCGCCTTGTCCGCGCGCGACAGCTTGGGGTCGTTCATCTGGTCACCGATCTGCTTGAACTCCGCCATCCAGGTCGGGCCGTCGGTGCCGTCGTTCAGCCCCGGCACGCGGTCCAGCGGGCCGTGGAGCATGGGCACCCGGTCGGACCCGGCGAGCAGGCCGATGTGGTTCTTCGCGGCGCCGGAGAGCCCCGCGCAGCCCATCAGCGCATGGCGGCCGGGCGGCTTGGGGACGTTGATGATGTCGTCCGCCTCGGCGGCGACCTTGGGGATCAGCACGCCGTCCGGGAAGTGGCGGTTGCCGGGCTTGCCGGGGGCGATGTCCGGCACCGGGACGCGCACGTACTGGCCCTCCTCGAAGCCGACCACCTTCACGCCCCCCTTCTCCGCCATGGCGATGGCGTCCTTGTCCGTCAGCTGCACCTGCCGCTCGTGGCCCTTGCCGTCCGTGAGCCCGTCGAGGATGGCCTGGGCGCCCTTGAAGGACGCGTCGCCCGCCTTCTCCTTGGCCGCGGCCGCCTCCAGCCCGGCGCGCACCGCGCCGTCCAGCACGCCGGCGTGCTCGAAGTTGCCCATGGTGGTGGCGCCCAGCGCCTTGCACTCGATGCCGCTCTCGTCGCCCACCACCACGTGCGCCACCGCGCCGCGCTTCTGCGCCTCCTCCAGCGTCTGCTTCACCGTGGCGTAGGTCGACTCGCCCGAGGTGCAGGACGGGTAGCCCATCACGCCCCAGTTCATCCCCGGCTTGATGAGGACGGTGTGCTCGTTGGTCGCCTTGCCTTCGGGCGGCTTGCTGAGGAAGTCGAAGCCGCCGATGGAGTCGATGGCCTGCTTCTGCGCGGCGTAGACCTTGGCGCGCTCGGCGGCGCGGTCCACGGTGCCGTCCTTCAGCTTGGCCTGCGCCGGGTCCACGGAGACGACGCCCGCGGGCGAGACGCCGGTCTTGTTGAGCGCCTTCACCTGCTCCGGCACCGGGCCGCGGATGGTGCCGCGCCCGCGGAAGACGCTGGCGGTGCCCTCCATCAGCTCGCGCGTCCAGCCGAACCCCATCATCCCGATGCTGGTGGCGCCCTCCGCCACCTTCTTCAGGGTGCTCTCCAGCCGCTCCTTCAGGCCGGGGTGCTTGAAGAGGTCCGGCGGGGAGGAGGCGATCTGCTGGTGGAGCGCCTTGGCCTGCTCCGGCGCGAGCTGGCCCTGTTCGGCCTGGCTGATGAGGCGCTGCGCGTCGGAATGGGAAAGCGGCTTGATGTCGGGCATGGGGGGGTCTCCGGCCCGCGGTCATACCCCACCCTTCCGCCCGAGCACCAACTCGCGTACGAGCGGGCCATGGAAGGGCCGCGGGAAGCGCCGCGTCGAACCGTCTACTGCGAGGACGCCCTGGCCTGGCTGCGGGCGCGGCCGAAGCTGGACGGGTGTTCCGTCATCACCTCGCTGCCGGACGCCTCCGAGCTGCCCTCGCTGTCCCCCGAGGCGTGGGAGCGCTGGTTCGAGGACGCCGCCGCGCTGGTGCTCTCCCGCTGCCCGGACGAGGGCGTGGCGATCTTCTTCCAGAGCGACGTGAAGCGGGACGGGCGGTGGGTGGACAAGGGCCGGTTGGTGCAGCGCGCCGCCGAGCGCGAGGGCGTCCCGCTCCTCTTCCACCAGATCGTCTGCCGGGTCCGGCCGGGGTCGCCCACGCACGGGCGGGCCGGGTACTCGCACTTGCTGTGCTTCTCCCGCGGCGCCCGCTACGACCTCCAGTACGCCACCGCCGACGTGCTCCCGGAGGCGGGTGAGACCACCTGGACTCGCGGTATGGGCGCGCGCGCCTGCGAGTCCGCCTGCCGCTTCGTCCTCCGCCACACCCCGACCCGCACCGTCGTGGACCCGTTCTGCGGGCACGGCACCGCCCTCGCGGTGGCGAATTCAATGGGGTTGGATGCCATTGGCGTCGAGATTGTCCGGAAGCGAGCTCAAAGAGCACGCTCGCTGCATGTTGCTGAAACATACAAATAAGCTGCTTTCATGTGATTCCGAGCTTGCGCTGATGGGGCAATACTCCACTCGTGGGGTAACTCATCAAAACAGCGCCGCAGAGCGCTCGGAATTGAAGAATTTCCTCTGTTGCCATGTGGCTGGCGCAGCTGGTCCGTACCAGTAGGGACGTTTGACGTCGATCAGCGGCTTCCCGTATATGGCGGCCCCCCTCGCTATCGGAGGTTTCTTGCCAATGCGGAATTCGCTGATCGTTGCTGCGCTGTTCGTGATGGTGGGCTGTGGTGTGGAAGCTATCGACCCGTCGCAGACGGGTGACCCGACCACCAGCCAGGACGCCATCAACTTTGACACGGTCCCGAACGGGAAGGGCATGCAGACCATCGCCTTCGCCAACGGCGGTGGCGGCAAGGCCAGGCCGAGCGCCAACGGCATCAGCTACCACAACGGCCCGGTGATGACGGGCACCCCGAACATCTACCTGATCTGGTACGGCAACTGGTCTGGCGACTCGACCGCGTCGACCGTCATCAACGCCTGGGCCAACGGCATCGGTGGCAGCCCGTACTACAACATCAACAGCACGTACTACAACGGCTCCGGCACGCACGTGAGCAACGCCGCGCGCAACGCGGGCAGCACGACGGACAACTACTCGCAGGGCACCGCGGTCAGCGACAGCGGCATCCAGGCCATCGTCTCCTCGGCGATCAGCTCCGGCCGCCTCCCGTCGGACAGCAACGGCGTGTACTTCGTGCTCACCTCCGCGGACGTGAACGAGACCTCGGGCTTCTGCACCCAGTACTGCGGCTGGCACACCCACGGCACCATCGGCGGGGTGGACATCAAGTACTCCTTCGTCGGCGGCTCCGCCCGCTGCCCGTCGGCCTGCGAGTGGCAGTCTACCGGCCCCAACGGCGGCGGCAGCGGCGACGGCATGGCGTCCATCATCGCCCACGAGTTCGAGGAGACCACCTCGGACCCGGACCTGAACGCCTGGTACGACTCCCGCGGCGCCGAGAACGCGGACAAGTGCGCGTGGACCTTCGGCACCACCTCCACCGCCTCCAACGGCGCGATCTACAACCAGACCATCGGCGGCAGGCAGATGCTCATCCAGCGCAACTGGGTGAACGCCTCCGGCGGCCTCTGCGCCACGTCCTGGTAGACGCGACGCATCATTCGATTTCCCGACCGCGGCCCTCCGAAAGGAGCGGCCGCGGTCTGTTTTCAAGGAGTTGGAACGTTCTCGGCCTGAGAGAAACTTAGCGCCCCCTGCGCACGAAAACCTACACACACACCTCGTTCCCCCAGGAGCGTTCCATGACGAAGTGGACCCTGAAGTCGTTCCTGCTTCTCTTGGTTCCCCTGGCCCTGGCCGCTTGCGGCCCCGAAGCCTTCGACCCGAACGGCGGCACCGACGAGGCCGGGCCCGCGGTCTCCTTCCTCTCCAAGGACGGTTTGAACGGCGCGCCGTGCGCCCTGGAAGCCTTCGGCGAGGCCCGCTGCCACGGCTGGGTGAAGCTCGATCCGGACGGCAAGCCGAGCAGCGGCAGCACGCCCTCCGGCCTGTTCCCGGCCGATCTCCAGGCCGCGTACAACCTCAACACCGCGGCCGGCTCCGGCATCACCGTCGCCATCGTCGACGCGTACGACAACCCCAAGGCCGAGAGCGACTTGGCGGTGTACCGCGCCCAGTTCGGCCTCCCGCCGTGCACCACGGCCAACGGCTGCTTCAAGAAGGTGAACCAGACCGGCGGGACCCGGTACCCGCGCGGGAACACCGGCTGGGCGGAGGAGATCGCGCTCGACCTGGACATGGTCAGCGCCGCCTGCCCGAACTGCAAGATCCTCCTGGTGGAGGCGGACAGCGCCACCTACGCCAACCTGGGGACGGCGGTGAACACCGCGGTGGCCATGGGCGCCAACGTGGTCTCCAACAGCTACGGCGGCAGCGAGAGCTCCTCCGAGCTCTCCGTCGACTCGCTCTACTTCAACCACCCGGGCATCGCGATCACCGTCTCCTCGGGCGACAGCGG
>DASRBA010000364.1:0-3256 GCA_035637895.1 Myxococcaceae bacterium | reverse complement strand
CCTGTACCTGGACGACCAGGAGCAGGCGGGCGCGTTCATCGACCGGCGGTACCTGTACGTGCTGGGCAAGCCGTCCGTCCCGTCGGTCATCGTGGAGACGCACCACTTCCTCGACCTGGAGGAGGCGGCGCGGTGGAAGGAGCCGCGCACGCTGGAGGCGTTCGCCGCCGCGGTGGAGGGCGCGCTGGTGGAGGTGCTGGCCCCGCGGGCTCCGGCGTCCGCGGCCACCACGGCGGCCTCCGCCTCGCCTGGTCGTTGGCCCCTCGGCACCAACTGATTGGTCCGGCTGTGACGGCCGCATTGGTCTAGTTGGTCTGGTACCGTTCTCGACGCCGGCCCTCGCGGCCGCGCCGCGCCCGAGGCATTCATTGCCCCTGCGCGCGACGAAGGAGGACGACCAGGATGGCGCCGCACTCGGTAGGTCTCTCGCTCCGCCCCGAAAGGGAGGAGCCTTTGTACCGGCAGCTCTTCGATCAGGTGGTGGAGCGGATCCGCAACGGCGCGTTCCCCGCCGGGTACCGGCTGCCGCCCACGCGCGAGCTGGCGCAGCAGCTGGGGACGCACCGGAACACGGTGGTGCGCGCCTACGAGGAGCTGGAGTCCGCCGGCTTCGTCCACTCCACCGTGGGCCGGGGCACCTTCGTGGCGGAGAGCGCGGTCCCCTCGGAGAAGAAGGCGGGCGAGGCGCCGCCGCGCGCCGGGCTGCCCTGGGGGTCGCTGGTGTCGTCCGCGGCGACGTCGGAGGCGCTGATCCGCTCGGAGCGGCTGGGGAGGACCGTGAGCTCGCTGGATGCCATCAACCTGCAGCGGATGGAGCCGTCCACGGAGCTGCTGCCCCACCGGCTGCTGCGGCGGTGCATGGACCACGTGCTGCAGCGGCACGGGTCGAAGGCGCTGGGCTATTCGCCGCGCGAGGGCCTCCCCCGCCTGCGCGAGCAGGTGGCCGCGGACCTGGTGCGCCAGGGCATCCCCGCCGCCGCGGAGGACCTGATCATCACCACCGGCAGCCAGCAGGCGCTGTACCTGGTGGCGCGCTCGTTGATCAACCCGGGCGACCCGTTCCTGGTGGACGAATCCACCTACTACGGCGCGCTGAACATCATCTCGGTGGCGCGCGGGCGGGTCATCCCCGTGCCCCACGACGGCGAGGGGCCGGACCTGGCCACCCTGGAGCGGCACGCGCGGGTGGGCGCCAAGGGCCTGTACGTGATGCCCAACTGCCACAACCCCACCGGCCGGCGGATCTCCGCCGCGCGGCGCGAGGCGCTGGTGGCGTGGTCGCATCGGTCCAACGTCCCGCTGATCGAGGACGACTACGCGTCCGACCTGCTGCTGGAGGACGCGCCGATGCCGGCCCTGCGCGCGCTGGACGGGGAGGTGCTCTACCTGGGCACCTACTCCAAGAAGCTGAGCCCGGCGCTGCGCATCGGCTACCTGCTGGCGCCCAAGGGGCTGCGCGGGCCGCTGGCGTCGCTCAAGCACGCGCTGGACCTGGGGACGTCCGCGCTGTTGCAGTTCGCGGCGGCGGAGTTCCTGGAGCGCGGCTACCTGCGGCCGCACCTGTCGAAGGTGGTGGGCGAATACCGGCGGCGGCGGGACGCGCTGTGCGACGCGCTGTCGAAGGCGATGCCGCCGTCGGCGAAGTGGGAGATCCCCAAGTCCGGGGTGTTCGTGTGGATCGAGCTGCCGCCCTGGATGGAGGCGGAGGCGCTGTTCCAGGAGGGCCAGCGGCACGGCGTGCTGGTGAGCCCGGGGACGGTGCACGGGGTGGGCGGGGAAGGGCACCGGGGCGTGCGGCTCACCTACTGCTACGAGTCCACCGCGCGGCTGGTCGAGGGCGCGCGCCGCCTGGGGAGGGCGTGGACCTCATTGGAGCGGCGGGTACGCGGCCGGGCCGCGCCGCCGCAGGACCTGGCCCGGTTCGAGGTGGTGTGATGGCTCAGGGAGCGAACGACAAGGCGGAGAAGAGCACCTTCGCGACGAAGGTGGGGCTGGCCCGGATGCTGGAGGGCGGCGTGATCATGGACGTGGTCACGCCGGAGCAGGCGCGGATCGCCGAGGAGGCGGGCGCGGCGGCGGTGATGGCGCTCGAAAGGGTGCCGGCGCAGATCCGCAAGGAGGGCGGGGTGGCGCGCGCCTCCGACCCGTCGATGGTGAAGGCGATCCAGGCCGCGGTCTCCATCCCGGTGATGGCCAAGTGCCGCATCGGCCACTTCATGGAGGCGCGCATCCTGGAGGCGCTGGAGGTGGACTTCGTGGACGAGAGCGAGGTGCTCACGCCCGCGGACGAGGAGCACCACATCGACAAGCGAGACTTCCAGGTGCCGTTCGTGTGCGGGTGCCGCGACCTGGGCGAGGCGCTGCGGCGGGTGGGCGAGGGCGCGGCCATGCTGCGCACCAAGGGCGAGGCGGGCACCGGGAACATCGTGGAGGCGGTGCGGCACCTGCGCGCGCTGCGCTCGCAGATCCGCAAGCTGCGGGCGCTGGACCGCGAGCAGCTGATGAGCGAGGCCAAGGCGCTGGGCGCGCCGTACGAGTTGGTGGCGAAGGTGGCGGAGGACGGGAAGCTGCCGGTGCCCAACTTCGCGGCCGGCGGCATCGCCACGCCCGCGGACGCGGCGCTGTGCATGGCGCTGGGGGCGGAGGCGGTGTTCGTGGGGAGCGCGATCTTCCTCTCCGGGGACCCGGCGCGGCGGGCCAAGGCCATCGTGGACGCGGTGACGTACTGGAAGGACCCGAAGAAGCTGGCGGAGGTGAGCGCCGGCCTGGGGGAGGCGATGCGCGGCATCGAGGTGGCCGCGCTGCCGCAGGCGGAGCGCTTCGCAGCGCGAGGCTGGTGATGATCGGCGTGCTCGCGCTGCAGGGCGGGGTGACGCCGCACCTGAAGGCGCTGGAGTCCATCGGGCTTCCGGCCGCGCCGGTGCGGACGCCGGCGGAGCTCAAGCGGGCGGACGGCCTGGTGCTCCCGGGCGGGGAGAGCGGAGCCCAGCTCCGGCTGATCGCCCGGCACGGGCTGGAGGGGCCGCTCCGGGACTTCGCCGCGGCGGGGCGGCCGATGCTGTGCACCTGCGCGGGGCTGATCCTGGCGGCGCGGAAGGTGACTGGGCCGGAGCAGTGGAGCCTGGGCCTCCTGGACGTGGACGTGGAGCGGAACGCCTACGGGCGCCAGCTGGAGAGCTTCGAGGCGACCGCGGAAGGGATGCGGATGGTGTTCATCCGCGCGCCGCGGATCGTCCGCGCCGGGGCGGTGGAGGTG
>DASRBA010000363.1:0-3772 GCA_035637895.1 Myxococcaceae bacterium | reverse complement strand
ACGGGCAGGAGCTGCGGGCGAAGGCGCCGCGGGTGCCGGGGAAGCGGCGCGCGACCGACAACCCGGAGGAGAAGCGGCTCCGCCGCACCGCCTTCGTCCTCTTCACCCTGGGCGCGCTGATCGTCGCGGGGCTGATGGTGGTGGGCTGGGACTACTACCGGCTGCCCATGCCGCTGCGGCTGCGCTCGCCGCTGCACCGGATGCTGCGGCCGGCGGGGCTGTGGGGGCACGGGGTGGGCGTGGTGGCCACGCTGTTCATGCTCTCCAACTTCCTCTACGCGGCGAGGAAGCGGCTGCGGTTCCTCCAGGGCGTCTCCAGCATCCGGCGCTGGCTGCTCTTCCACCAGTTCGTGGGCTTCATGAGCCCGCTGGTGATCGCCTTCCACGCCGCCTTCCAGTCCAACAACCTGCTCGCCACCGCCACCGCGGGGTCGCTCAGCATCGTGGTGGGGACGGGCATCATCGGCCGGTTCATCTACAGCCTGGTCCCCACTCGCGACGGCCGCGCCATGGAGTACGCGGACGTGGTGGGCCGCTGGAACCGGATGAAGACGCGGGTGGACCCGCTGCTGGAGACGGCCTCCGACCCGGAGTCGATCCGCGAGGTGCTGGACCTGGCCACCGCGCCGCCCCACCGGACCTCGCTGTTCGGCCTCTTCCTCCACCTCCCGCTGGAGGCGCTCACGGTGCGCTGGCGGCTCCGGCGCGTGCGCCGCTTCTTCGACCGCCGCGCGGATTACGACGCCTTCCGGGCCACCTTCTCCCAGCTCTTCACCCTCCGAAGGCAGGTGGGCTTCTACACGGGGCTGAAGAAGCTGCTCGCGTCCTGGCGCACCTTCCACGCGATGCTGGCGGTGTTCCTGGTGGTGATGATCGCCGGGCACATCGCCGTGGCCCTCTACCTGGGCTACGGCTGGATCTTCATGTGAGGATGCCGGCGCACGGCGTGGAGGAGGCCGCGGTGTCTCCGCCCACGCTGGTGAGCCCGGTCCCCACCGCCCGCAGGCAGCTGAGCAGCACGTCGCTGGTGTTCTCCGACGTGGCGGAGCGGTCGTGCACGCCCGGGTACTTGAGCGCCCCACCCGCGCGGCCGGCGACGAGGATGGGGTAGTCCGTCCCCGAGTGGTACAGGCCCTCGCAGACGTCGGTGGTGATCAGCACGCACGACCGGTCGAGCAGGTTCCCCGCCCCCTCCGGCGTGGCCTTCAGCTTCTCCAGCAGGTAGGCGCAGTTCCGCATCGTCGCCATCACCGCGTCGTGCACCTGGTCCTGCGCGGCGGAGTCGTGGGTGAGGAGGTGCTCGGCGGTGGTCTGGCCCTCGGCGGAGAACACCGTGGAGGCGGTGGCGCCGTGGTGCTGGAAGGTCACCACCCGGGTGAGGTCGCACGCCCAGGCCAGCGCCAGCAGGTCGGACATCGCGCGCGACACCGCCTCGAGCGGCTCGTTCCCGTTCACGTCGACGTTGGCCTGCGTCACCGGCGGCGGGATGACGCACGCGCCGCTCACGGGCGGGGCGGCGGCGAGGATCTCCCGCCGCGCCTCGCTGATCGCCGTCAGGTGCGCGTCCAGCCGCGCCCGGTCCGCGGAGCCCAGCCGCTGCTGGAGCCGCCGCGCGTCGTCCCGCACCGCGTCCAGCGCGTTGAGCCGGACGTGCGTCCGCGGGTCCGTGGCCAGCCCGCCGCCGAACAGCCGGGTGAACAGCGCCGCCGGGCTGATCTCCGGGGCCATGGGCGCGTCCGGGCCGCGGTGGGAGACGAACTGCACCGTGGGGCCCTCCTCCATCTCCGGCCGCTTGGACACCGCCAGCTGCAGCGACTTGATGGGCGTGGTGAGGCCGATGACGTCCGCCGCCACCTGGTCGATGGAGGGGCCGCCGAACTTCGAGGAGTACGGCGCGCCGTTGGGCGGGATGGGGATGAACGGCGTGGCGGAGAGGATGGCGGCGGCGCCGTTGTGGTGCCCGCGCCGGTCCACCACCTTGATCTCCCGGCCGGAGGAGACGTTCAGGTAGTCCTTCACGTTCGCCAGCGGGGACATCTCCTCGGAGAGCGACCAGGCGGCGCCCACCTCCGCCGGCAGCCAGCGGCTCTTGATGACGCCGTTGCCGAAGAAAAAGATGCCGAAGCGCAGAGGGAGCGGCGCCCCGTCCGCCCAGGCCGTGCCGGAGGTCCCCAGCATCGCCTCCAGCGCGGGCAGCGCCACCATCGCCCCCGCGCCGCGGAGGACGGCGCGCCGGCTCAGGCGGAAGCGGCTCACGGCGTCACCTCCGGCGGGGCGCCCGCACGGAACGCGTCGCCGGCGGCGATCTCCACCAGCAGCGAGCGCAGCCGGTAGCCGGAGGCGGCGAAGGCCTCCTCCATCCGGGACATGGGCTCCGCCTCGCCCGGCGTCTCCACGTGGCCCACCGCGGCGCGGAAGAGGTTGCGCTGGAGGCAGCGCATCACCCGCGGGTCCTCCGCCAGCAGCTCGCCCAGCTCGGCGGCGCCGGCGAACGCGCGCCCGTCCAGATCCGAATTGGGGTCGATCTCCACGCCCCGGTCCAGCGTCCGGAGGCGGCCGATGCCGTCGAAGCTCTCCAGCCCGAGGCCGATGTCGTCCATCATCAGGTGGCACCCCGAGCAGGCCGGGTTGGACCGGTGGGCCGCCAGGCGCTGGCGCATGGTGACCGCGCCGTCCGGCGGCGGGAGCATGACGCCCACCTGCGCGGGGGGCTGGTTGACCGGCTCGCAGAGCAGCCGCTCGCGCACGAAGAGGCCGCGGCGGGTGGGCGAGGTCTGCGACTCGTGCGAGCGCAGCGCGAGGAAGGCGGCCTGCCCGAGCAACCCGGCGCGCATCCCGCCCGCCGGCAGCTCGACGCGGCCGAAGCCGCCCGCGGGCCGCGCGATGCCGTACAGGTCGGCGAGCGCGCCGGAGGCGAAGGTGAAGCGGGCGCGGAGCAGCTCGCGCGCGTCGAGGTCCTCGTCCCAGACGAGGTCGTCCGCGAACGCCAGGGTCTCCTCGCGCATGTCGGCGGCGAGCGCGGGCGAGAAGTCCGGGAACGCCCCCGGGTCCTTGGCCAGCGTGGAGAGCGCGTCGAGGCCCAGGTGCTCCCCCCAGAACTCGCGCAGCGCCGCGCGCGCGCCGTCGCCCAGCGCCAGCCGCCAGGCCCAGCGCCGCCGGCCCTCGTCCGTCCCCAGCTCGCCCGTCTCCGCGGCGTCCAGCAGCGCGTCCGCCGGCGGCCCGCCGGTGAGGAAGAACGCCATCCGCGCCGCCAGCTCCGGCCCGGTGAGCACCCACCGGCCGGGGTGCTCCGGGTCGGGCGCGCCGACCTCCACCAGGTAGAGGAAGTCGGGGGACTGGAGCATCGCCGCCGCGACCGCGCCCACGCCTCCGGAGAAGTCGTTCAGCGTGGCCGCGGCGTCCGCGCCCAGCGCGGCCCAGGCGGAGATCTCATCCCCGGTGAGCGAACGGCGGAACGCCCGCCTCCCGAACCGGGCCACGAAGGAGCGCAGGCACGCGTCGGACGGATCGCACCCCACCAGCCAGGCGCGCTGGGCCGGGGTGGCGAGCGCCGCGTCCGCCGCCGCGAACGCGGAGGACTCGTACCGCAGCGCCATCGCCGTGGAGATGGAGAGCTGCGCGTTGCCGATGGCCTTGAAGCCGTTGACCGCCGCGTCCTCGGGCGGCGTCACCACCGCGGCCGCCTCGGGGCCCAGCAGCATCTCCACCGCGCGCCGGTACTGCCGGGCCTGGAGTCGCTGGAGGGTGAACGGCGGCGGCGCGAAGGGGACCG
>DASRBA010000362.1:0-9879 GCA_035637895.1 Myxococcaceae bacterium | reverse complement strand
CACCTCCACGAGGAGTTCGAGGACGGGCACATGGGCATCAACTACCGGTACGACCGGTCGCTCGGGTACCTCGTCCCGAGATTGTCCCGCTGAGCTACGCCGCCACGCCGGGCGTCGGACGCCCGCGGAGGGTGTGGAACTCCTCGAGCCCCAGCTCGCGCCCCGCCGACTTCTGCGCCTTCGTCCGCAGGTGGAGGTTCTTCGGCTGGCGCCAGCGGACGATCTTCTCCTGCACCCCGGACCAGAACCGCGCCCGCGCCTGGAGCGACAGCTCCGCGCCGCGGCGGATCTGCGCCTGGGCCACCTCCGTGCCGGCGTACCGCTCCAGCGCCTCTTCCAGCCACCGCCCGTGGTCCACGTCCTGCGCCAGGTGGAGCGTGAAGTAGACGATCTCCTGCTCGGAGAAGCGCGCCCGCCGCAGGCCCTGGACGATGGGCGGGAACATCTTCGGGATGCTCCACTCGTGGCCCGGCCCCAGCGCGCCCAGGCCCACCAGGAACGGCTCCCGGGTGCAGATCCGGTCGTGCTCGTCGATGAAGCCGGTGACCGCCGGGTGCAGCGGGGTCCGCCGCTCCTCGCCCGTCGCCGCGCCCGTCGCGCGGAGGAAGCCGCGGTAGAGCTGGGCGTGGTCCTCGCCGTTGGAGCCCTCCCCGTACTCGTCCACCAGCACCTTGGCGATCCAGCTCTTCGCCTCCGAGTCCGGCGCCCGCGGCAGCAGCAGCTCCAGGTAGCGGGTGAAGCTGCCCACCAGCGCGTAGTGCTGCAAGCCGAAGACCTTGTAGTCCTCGCGGGTGAACGGCACGTGCGCCACCCGCCCCAGCAAGGCGTGGTTGATGGCGGCGTTGGACTCCACCTCGCGGCGGAGCTGGGCGAGGAATTCCTTCGCGTTCATGAACCCACCTCCCGCAGCGCCGGGGCTTCGGTCACCGGGGCGACCGCGTCCTCCGGGATGATGCCGATCTCGTCGCGCAGGTGGCTCTCCGGGCTGCGCACCACCGGCTCGTACCAGCGCGCCTTCTGGAACCACCGGTACGCCCCGGGCAGCGCCTTGGATGCGAAGCGCGGCCGCTTGTAGAAGGCGGGGAGGATCCCCCGCCACGTGCTGGCCCACGTCGTCGCGTGCCACTCGGCGTACTTCTCGTAGAAGCGCCGCCGCGGGAGCTTGGTGGGCGTGACGGCGTGGAGCAGGTCGAACAGCCGCACGTCGCGGGTGAGCAGCTGGTCCTGCATCTTCCTGTACATCTGCGTGCCGGGGAGCGGGGTGAGGATGGTCACCAGCGGGATGGCCACTCCCATCTCCTTGATCATGGCCCAGAGCGTGTCGAAGTCCTTCTCCTCGAAGTCCGGCCGCACCATGAAGATGCCGGTGGAGATGATCCCCAGTGAACGCAGGAGCTCCACCGCCTTCAGGTTCTTCTCCTTCGTGCTGCTCTTCTGCAGCGCCGCCAGCGCGTCGTCGTCGTTGGACTCGTAGCCGGAGAGCACCATCACCAGCCCGGCGTCGCGCAGCCGCCGCATCAGCTCCGGGTTGTCGGCGATGAAGTCCGCCCGCCCCTGGGTGCCGAAGAACTTCTTGATCTTCCGCGCGGCGATCTCGTCGCAGAGCTGCTCCAGCCTTTTTTTGTTGGTGAGGAAGTTGTCGTCGAGGAAGAAGACGAAGTCCTCCTCGATCTGCTCCAGCCGGTCGCAGATCACCTTCGCGCTCATGTACCGGGTGCGCCGCTCGTAGAACTCCCAGATCGCGCAGAAGTTGCAGTCGAAGCTGCACCCGCGCGAGGTGAAGATCGACGCCATCGGCGAAGCCACCGCGAAGAAGTACTGCCGGCGGTAGCGCTCCGGGATGAGGGCGCGCGCCGGCGCCGGGAAGGTGTCCAGGTCGCGCGCCTGCGCCCGCTTCAGCGTGGTGATCCAGTTGCCCTGCTCGTCGCGGAAGCGCAGCCCGCGGACGGCGTGCAGCCGGCGCGGGTCGCCGCCCGAGGCGAGGTGCTGCACCAGCTCCTGGAAGGTCTCCTCGCCCTCGCCCACGCAGACCGCGTCCACCTCCGGCTCCTCGTAGTCGGCCGGAGCCATGGTGGGGTGGTGGCCGCCGACGATGGTGAAGACCCGAGGCCCCAGCGTCCCGCGGGCGATGGAGAGCACCGCCTTGGACTGGTAGCAGTCGGTGGTCATCGCGCTGGTGCCCACCAGGTCCGGCCGGAACTCCAGCAGCGTCTGGTTGAGCACCTCCTCCGGCTCCAGCCGCATGTCCAGGATGCGCACCTCGTGCTCCGGGACCATCGCCGCCAGCGAGGTGAGCGCCACCGGCTCGGAGAGCCAGAGGACGTTCTCCAGGCCGAGCCGGCCGGGCTCGAAGGGTGATGGCTGGACGAGCAGGATCTTCACTTGGGTCCTCCAGAGGGCAGGGGGAAATCGCGGCTGAACAGCTCGTGCACCAACATCGGATCCGACAGGCCGGCGGCCTTGGCGGTCTCGTCGCCGGGCGTCCACTTCAGGAAGCGGACGGACACGCGGGAGGTGTGGGCGGGGAGCGGGATCGTCCGCTCCTCGCGCGGGGCGAGGGTGGTGTCCTGCCCGGGCTTCTCGCTCACCCGGTAGGTGTCCACCACCCGCTCGATGCGGGACTCCACGACCCGGCCCTCCGCCTCCACCCGCACCACCACGAAGCGGTGTGGCTCCGCGGTGGGCAGCCGGTGGCCGGTCAGGTTCCGCAGCCGCACCGCCGCCGGAGGCTCCCCCTCCACCTTCACCTCCAGCGCCTGGTCGAGCAGCGCGGCGTCGAACGGCCCGAGCCACCGGTGGCTGCGCGCGGGCTTGGGCTCCGCTCCCAGCGCCGCCGGCCGGTCCGCCACGCGCGGCATGTGGCAGTCCTGGCAGACCTTGTCGCCGCCTTTGGCCCGGTACTCCCGCCACTCGGTCACCGTCTCCATCAGCGGCCGCTGCAGCGACCCGATGTGCTGCATGGCCAGCGTGTGGCACCGCTCGCAGACCTGCTCCGAGACGAGCGCCTCCGATCTCCGGGCGGGGTGGGGGGCCGGGTCGCCGCGAGGTCCTTCGATGGCGCCGTTCACCTGGTGGCAGGTGACGCAGGTGACGCCCTCCTCGTGGAGCGCGGCGTCGTAGCGCGGGTTGTCCTTCTGCACCGGCCACAGCCGCGGCCAGACCGCCAGCAGCGCGGTCGTCCGCTTCGGCATCTGCTCCACCAGCGGGGCGTGGCACTGGTCGCAGAAGAACGGCTCGTGCTGGTCCACGAAGTCCGCGCGGTAGAGCGCGTCGGTGATCGCCTGCCCGTGGTGGCTGTCGGCCCACTCCTGGTACTGGTCCGGGTGGCACTGGCCGCACCGCTTCGCCGACAGGGAACCCACCAGCGGCTGCATGGGCGGATAGATCTCCCCGGGCACGTCGGCCCAGAGCAGCGCCGCGCAGCTCAGCGATCCCGCGGCGGGGCCGATGACGGCGGCCGCCACGGCGGTGGTGATGACGGCCCGTCTCATGCGGCGGGCGAGGCGGGCGCGGGGCGGGGCGCGCGTCGGCGCCGGTCGTGCTCCCACTGCTTGGCGGCGTCCGGGGCGGCGAGGTCGTTCGCGAACAGGCGCGCGTGCTCGGCGTACTGGGGCGACCGGTAGCGGTCCAGGAAGTCCACGAAGTCCGCCGAGTCGAGGTAGTAGAGCAGCTGGCCCACGTCGGAGTTGTGCCCGCGCTTCGCCAGCCGCCGGAGCCCGTCCTTCACCAGCGCGTCCATCCGCGCCGACCGCCCCCGCACCTTGCGCAGCTTCATCCGGATGAAGGCGTTCTCCACCACGGTGGAGCGCCGCCGGCGGAAGAGCGACCAGTAGCGCTCCATCCGGTCGAAGCCGCGCGCCGAGGCGTAGGCCTGCTCGTACAGGTAGATGTACCCGTCCATCAGCTGCTCGCGGGACATCTGCTTGGGCTCGAACACCACGTGGCGGGTGTCGTAGAGCGACCAGTCCGTGTGGTCCAGCCGCCCCGCGTCCCGGTACTCGTCGTGCAGCTTGGTGCCGGGCATGGGGGTGAGGATGGAGAAGAACGGGTAGAGGATGACGTTGTCGTCGATGAACTTCAGCGTGTCCTCGAACACGCGCACGGTGTCGGTGTCGAAGCCGACGATGAAGTTCCCCACGATGGACATCCCGCGGTCGTGGATGCGCTTGATGGCCTCCTGGTAGGTGAGGGCGAAGTTCACCTTCTTGTCCATCGTCAGCAGGGTGTCCTCGCTCACCGACTCGAAGCCGATGATCAGCGTGCCGCAGCCCGCCGCCGCGAACTTGTCCAGCAGCTTCTGGTCCGCCGCCACGTTGAGCGTCGTCTCCGCGGACCACTCGCCCAACTCGCCCTTCTTCCGCAGCGGGAGCAGCGCGTCCATCAGCGAGTGGGTGGCGGACGGGCGGGAGATGAAGTTGTCGTCCACGAAGTAGAGGGTGCGGATCTGGTCGCGCAGCAGCCCGGTCCTGGGGAAGGCGCGGATCTCCTCCACCACCTTCTCCGGCGGCTTCATCCGGAACGCGTTGCCGGAGATGTCCGGGACGGAGCAGAAGCGGCAGGTGAACGGGCAGCCGCGGGTGGTCTGCACCTGGTGGAAGAGGAACTCCCGGTACTGGGCCTTGTTCCAGCGCGGGACGGGGATCTCCCCCATCTCCATGAAGCCGTCGGACGGCATCAGCCGCGGGGCCTCGCCCTTCTTGAACAGCTCCACGAAGCGCGGCCAGCTCCGCTCCGCCTCGCCCAGCACGACGTAATCCACGCGCTCCAGCGCCTCCTGCGGCCGCAGCGAGGCGTGGATCCCGCCCAGCACCACCTTCTTGCCGCGCCTCCGGAACTCCTCCGCCACCTGGTAGGCGCGGGCCACCGCGGACGTCTTGGCGGAGAGCGCGATCAGGTCGGCGTCGGTGTCGAAGTCGATGGGCGCCAGGTACTCGTCGTGAAGCTCCACCTCCACGTCCGCGGGCGTGCAGGCCGCCACCGTGTACAGGCCCAGGTCGAACAGGGAGCGCTTGAAGCCCAGCACCCGGTTCATCAGGTCCATCTCGTACAGCTCGCGGTCCTGCGGGTCGCAGTTCTTCCGGGTGGCGATGAAGAGGATCTTCACGAGCGGGGCGCTCCTCGGGCTGGGGGCCCTACGCTGAGGCGCGCAGGCCGGATCTCCAACAAAAATCTGACAGGAGGAGCGGGGCGGAGGTCTCGCGCCCTACTTGAACAGCTTGTTGTGGAGCTCCGACACGATCCGCCAGGTGGCGTCGTACACCTCCACCTCCTTGAGCTTGGCGGCCAGGGCGGCGCCGCCGGGCCCGCGCTCGGGCTTCACCTTCGCGCTCGCGGTGGCGGTCTCGTCGAGGTACTTCCGGTACAGCCCCTTGACGTCCTCGCGCTTGAGGATGGTGGGGTCGTCGTTGATCGCCTTCTCCACGTCCGCGCGCAGGACCCGATACTCCGGGTACGAGGGCTTGCCCTTGCCGGGGCGGGCCTCCGGGGTGGTGGTCGTGGCCGGCGTCGAGGGCCCTCCCGTCGCCGGGGTGGTGGTCGTGGTGGTCGGAGGTGGGTCCGGCGTCGTCTGCGGGTTGGCGGCGGTCGGGGTGGCGCTCGCGGTGGTGGTGGTCCCGGTCGTCGCCGGGTTCGCGGCGGTGGTGGCCGGCGTGGGCGGGTCCGAGGCCGTGCCCGAGCTGCTCGGGTTGGACGGGGTCCCGGTGGCGCCGGTCCCGGAGCCGGTCATGGCCGCCTTCTGGTACTTCTCGGACGCCTCCTGCATCACCTTGGCGGCGCCCGCGTTGTCGCCGGACGCGGCCAACTCCGCCGCCTTCTGGCGGGCGGCGGTCATCTCCGGCGGCTCGCCCGGCAGGGGCTCGATGCTCGGAGTCCCGGTGGCGACCACGGCGGTCCCGGACCCGAAGCCGCGGATGGAGGCGATGGTGGTCATCACCAGGCCGTACGCGGCCTGCAGCACCAGCAGCGCGCCCAGGGTGAGGACGACGTATTCGAACCACTGGACGACGCCGAAGTAGCGGAACCAGGAGAACAGCAAGAACAGCATCACCAGCGAGGCCACCACCGAGATCACCAGCGGGAACAGGCCGATGAAGGGCAGCGGGATGAGGCCCATCAGCTGGCCGAGCCCCGCGGGCAGCGCCAGCAGCACGGTGCCGGTCATCGCCATCACGAACATGTTGCTGCGCGAGCGCGCGTCCGACTGGCCCTCGAGCTTGTCCACCAGCCAGGTCACCACGGGGTGCGTGACCAGCCCGCTGACGACCGCGACGGCCACCGCGACGACCAGGGGGATGATGGGGAAGAGCAACGACAACGCGACGGTGTGCGCCCGGACGAGCACCACGATGCCGCCGCAGATCGCGCTCACCAGCGACGAGAAGACCAGCGCCGGGATCGCGTAGGCGATCAGCTCCACGTTGGAGAGCGCGGGGAGGGGCTGCTCCGCGATGCCCTTGCGGATGGTGCCCAGCGGGTTCACCGCCATCAGCGGCGCCGACTTCAGGTAGTAGGCCACCGCGCGCGGGACGGCGCTGGCGAAGTAGGCGAAGGACGGCGCCGGGACGTCGGCGTCGGGGGAGGGCTGGTTGCGCGCCGCGGACTGCACCTGGGCCGCGCCCTGCTTGCGCCCGCTGCCGCGCGCGGGCGGCGGGTCGATGTCCCCGGACTCGTTGCGCCGCGCGCTCTGCGAGTGGTCGGTGGGCGGCGGGTCCTCGTCCTCGAGGCGGTTGTTGCCGCGGAGGTCCGCCTTGGACTTGCCGGCGGGCCGCTTGCCCTTGTTGCCGCGCAGCCGGTCCGGGAGCTCGCCCGCCTCCATCGCGTTGGTCTCCGCGCCGTCCATCTCGTCCACGGCGGCGTCGCGCGGGTTGCGGGTGGGCTCCGGCTCCTCGGTGATGATCTGCACCACCTCGAACTGCTGCCGGGACATGGTGAACACCGAGCCCGGGGTGAGCACCACCGGGGAGGTGATGCGTTCGTCCTCCAGGTAGGTGCCGTTGGCCGAGTCGAGGTCCTCCAGGTACCAGGTGCCGCGCTTGGCGTAGATCCGCGCGTGCTTCTTGGAGACGCCCTGGTCCGAGAGCTTGATCTGCGCGTCGCCGCCCTCGCGCCCGAGGACCACCCCGCCCGGATCGACCAGGTGGCTCTTCGAGGACTCCAGATTCCGGATCTCGAGCTTGACCATTGCGCTTTGAGTATCAGAGTCCGGCGTGGGCCTTCCAGTTGCCTGCCTGGCTGGAGGGCACCCCCCAAGTTGGGCTAGACGGCCCCGCGTGACCCTTGACCCGTACGGACTCTCCCGGGTGGTAGGCCAGCCCGGCGTGTTGCCGCAGCGCGCCGAAAGGCTGGATCCCTCGCTCCCGATCCGCGACGGCGAGCTGCTGGTGGACGTGGACTCGCTGAACGTGGACGCCGCCTCGTTCAAGCAGATCAAGGACGAGGCAGGTGGCGACCCGGCGAAGATCGTGGAGACCATCCTCCGCATCGTCCGCGCTCGGGGGAAGATGCAGAACCCGGTCACCGGGTCGGGCGGGATGCTGATCGGCCGGGTGCGCGAGATCGGCCGCGGGCACCCGGCGGCGGGGACGCTGAAGCCCGGCGACCGGATCGCCACCCTGGTCAGCCTCACGCTCACGCCGCTGCAGATCGACGAGGTGAAGGCGGTCCACCCCGCCATCGACCGGGTCGACGTCCGCGGCCACGCCATCCTCTTCGCCAGCGGCATCCACGCCCGCCTGCCCGAGGACATGCCGGACACCCTGGCGCTCGCGGCGCTCGACGTGTGCGGGGCCCCGGCGCTGGTGGCGCGCTTCGTCAAGCCGGGGATGGCGGTGGCCGTGCTGGGCGCCGGCAAGAGCGGGGCGCTGTGCCTGGCGCAGGCGCGGCAGCAGCTGGGCGGGGGCGGGAAGCTGATCGCCCTGGACATCTCGAAGCGAGCGCTGGAGACGCTCCAGGGCATCGGCCTGTGCGACGCGGCGCTGGAGGTGAACGCCACCGCCGCGGTGGAGGTGATGGAGCGGGTTTCGCAGGCCACCGGCGGCAAGCTCTGCGACCTGGTGGTGAACTGCGCCTCCGTCCCCGGCACGGAGATGGCGACCATCCTCTCCGCGCGCGACGGCGGCACCGCCATCTTCTTCTCCATGGCCACCAGCTTCAGCGCCGCCGCCCTCGGCGCCGAGGGGGTGGGCAAGGACGTCACCATGATCGTCGGCAACGGGTACGCCCCCGGGCACGCCGACCTCACGCTGGCGCTGCTCCGGTCGAACCCGCAGCTGCGGCGGTTGTTCGAGGAGAAGTACGCCCGCGCCTCAGGTTCCTGAGGCGTTCGCGGCGCCGCCGTCGCTGCTTCGAGGGGTCTGGTATCGCCTGCGCCCGTGTGGGTGCGCGGCACGCCGCTTGCCAACGGGACGCCCGGAAACGCGGCCGGCATGGCGAGGTGGAGCCGATGATGCGGGTGGTCTGGACGTGTGTCGTGGTGGCGCTGGCGCTGGCGGCGCCCGCGTGCGAGCAGGGCGTCTGCGACGAGTCGCTCATGGGGCAGTCCATCGACGACCTGCCCAGGCTGGGCGACGCGGGCGTGGCGACGAAGGGCCCCTACGGCTACCAGGTGGCGGGGGACGTCGAGTTCATGGTCTGCGACATTTGCCAGTGGAACCCGGACGCCGTCGTGCCAGGCGAGGATTGCACTCCGTGCCGCCAGGACCTGGCGCCGTCGTATTTCCAGGAGCTGGACGCGCCGTTCACGGGCGCGGGCCACGACGCTTGCGTCTGGCACAGCGGTTCGAACAGCGCGCTCCAGAACTGCAAGGTCTGGGTGCGCGACGAGAAGGTGGTGGGCGTGGTCGTGCGCTGCACGAACTGAAACCAGTCGAGGTATAAGCCTCGCTCGATGCCGGGCCCGTTCATCACCGACGAACAGATCGCGCGCGCGCGGGAGATGGCGCGCGAGATCACCGATCCCGTCTTCGACCTCATCCGCCGCAACACCACCGTCTCCACCGAGCGCACCGTCCTCCGCTTCTTCGGCATCACCGGGGCGGGCGCGGGCGGCGTGCCGCTGGTGAACCTGATGGTGGACAAGCTCCACGCGGCCGGGGTGCTCAACCGGGGCGCCGCCTACTGGTACGGGCGGGTGCTGCGGATGGGCGCCCGCAGCCCGCTGGAGGCGGTGGAGAAGCTGACCGCGCTGCCCACCCAGGCGCTGGCGCCGTTGCCGGCCGCGGAGGAGCAGGCGCTGCGCGACGAGGTCAAGGCCGAGGCGCGCGCCGCGGTGGACGAGGTGAAGTCCCGCGTCGCCCAGCGCGACGCGCTCCGCAAGGAGCTGGGGATGTCCCGGCCCCCGCACAAGTACGTCATCGTCGCCACCGGCAACATCTACGACGACGTGGACCAGGCGCGGGCGGCGGCGCAGGCGGGCGCGGACGTGATCGCCGTCATCCGCTCCACCGCGCAGTCGCTCCTGGACTACGTCCCCCACGGCGCCACCACCGAGGGCTACGGCGGCACCTACGCCACCCAGGAGAACTTCCGCATCATGCGGGAGGCGCTGGACGAGGAGTCGCGGAAGCTCAAGCGCTACATCCAGCTCACCAACTACTCCTCCGGCCTGTGCATGGCGGAGATCGCCTTCTGCGCGGCCTACGAGCGGCTGGACATGCTGCTCAACGACGCCATGTACGGGATCCTCTTCCGCGACATCAACATGAGGCGGACGTTCCTGGACCAGTATTTCTCCCGCCGCATCTGCGCGCTCGCCGGGATCATCATCAACACCGGCGAAGACAACTACATCACCACTGCCGACGCGTACGACGCCGCGCACACGGTCATCGCCAGCCAGTTCATCAACGAGTGCTTCGCCAAGCGCGCCGGGCTTCAGGATTG